>NZ_CAWMSA010000057.1:83856-250977 GCF_963870205.1 Anabaena sp. CA = ATCC 33047
TAGAGTAATACGCCTTTCTTCTAAGGCTTTCTCACAGCGTTGGCGGATGTTTTCCACCATATCCTCAGAATCGTACTGCACGTAGCTGACTACTTCGCTCATGGTGTCGCCTTTGACTACGTGTTCAATTTGGTAGCCTTTGGGGGTTAACTGGATGTGAACGGCGTTGGTGTCGCCAAATAGGTTATGTAAATTGCCCATGATTTCCTGGTAAGCACCATTGAGGAACATTCCCAGGTAGTAGGGTTCTCCTGCTTGGAAGGGGTGCAATTCTAAAACAGATTTGACATCCCGCAGGTCAATAAAGCGGTCGATTTTGCCATCGCTGTCACAGGTTAAGTCTGCTAAAATTCCGCGTTGTGTCGGTTCTTGGTCTAGGCGATGGATGGGCATAATCGGGAACAGCTGATCAATCGCCCAACAATCTGGTGCTGATTGAAACACTGATAAATTGACGTAGTAGATGGAAGCCATGATTTTCTCTAGGTCTTCCAGTTCGTCAGGTACGTAATCTTGATGACGTATGATGTTAAGAATTTTCTGACAACAAGCCCAGTACAGCCGTTCGGCTTTGGCTCGTTCTCTCAGACGCAAAATTCCCAAATTAAAGCGGCTGATGGCTTCTTCTTTGAATTGGGTTGCGTCGTGGTAAAACTCTTGATAGTTTTCTGGGTTGATGGATTGGTAGGTTTCCCACAGGTACTTAATAACTGGGGATTCGCCTTCTTGTGGCGGTTCGGGGGTATCGAGGGGGACATCACTGGTACTGAGAACATCAAAAATCAGCACCGATTGATGGGAAGCGATCGCCCGACCACTTTCACTAATCAGGGTAGGTACGGGTATTTGCCGTTCTGCACAGGTATCTTTTAACTCGGCTACAATATCGTTAGCATAGTTCTGCATATTGTAGTTTTTCGAGGCGTAGAAGTTGGTTTGAGAACCGTCATAATCTACACCCAAGCCCCCGCCTACATCCAGGTATTTCATGTCTGCACCTTGGGCTGCTAATTCCACATAAATGCGGCTTGCCTCTTGAATGGCATCTTTAATCACATTAATGGCGGAAATTTGCGAACCAATATGGAAGTGCAACAACTGTAAAGAACTGAGTAAATCAGCGTCGCGCAATTTGTCAACTGCTTGGATGATTTCGGGAATTGTCAAGCCAAACTTGGCGCGATCGCCTGTAGATGTTCCCCAGCGTCCCATACCTTGGGTGCTTAATTTAGCGCGGACACCCAAAATCGGTCTAATTCCCAATTGATGACTAGCAGCAATCACCAAATCGACTTCTTCTACCTGTTCTAAGACGATAATTGGTGTTTGTCCGAGTTTTTGGGCTAACATTGCTGTTTCGATGTATTCCTGGTCTTTGTAGCCGTTGCAAACGAGCAATGCGCCTGGGGTGTCCAATAAAGCTAAGGCAATCATTAATTCTGGTTTAGAACCGGCTTCTAAACCAAACTGATGGGGCTTGCCAAACTTCACCAAATCTTCAATCAAATGCCGTTGCTGATTGCACTTGACAGGAAACACACCACGATATACACCAGGATAATTATAACGGGCGATCGCTTTGGCAAAACAAGCATTTAACCGTTCAATCCGGTCTTCGAGAATATCCGAAAACCGAATCAGTAGCGGTAGCCCCAAATTACGCTGTTTCAAAGCATTGACTAACTCAAACAAATCCAGAGAACCGCCGCGATCGCCTTTGGGAGAAACAGTCACATGACCAGCCGCATTGATCGAAAAGTAAGGTTGCCCCCAACCTTCAATCCGGTATAAAGCTTCGCTATCCTCAATTTTCCAAGTGCGAGAGACATCTCCTGTACTTGGTGCTAGCAGCCTTTTCGGTTTGTGACCTTTTCCTTCTAACTTATTGCTGTTAGACGGTACTTTTACCACCTCTTCTGATGTAGCAGTTGACTCAACACCCATGTCTGACCTCTGTGTTTCACCCACGAATAAACAATTTAACGCATTAATTGGGCAACGTATCGTAAAACTTCGCTGAATCTATAGACAAATATATGCACTCAGAGATAACTTCTGAGATAAACTCTGATTGGTCAGTAGTTAATACTCATTGGTCATGAGTCATTAGCAAAAACTCTGAGGCTGGGGACTATAGACTTTTGACTATCAACTGTTGACTCTTGACTACATAAAAATTTGATTAACTTTAGGGAGATAGCTTTGGAACGCACATTCTTAGCAATTAAGCCTGATGGCGTACAACGTGGACTGGTAGGCGAAATTATCCGTCGCTTTGAAACAAAAGGTTTTACCCTTGTTGGTTTGAAGTTCTTGCAAGTCAGCCGGGAATTGGCTGAAAAGCATTACGATGTACACCGCGAAAGACCTTTCTTCCCCAGTTTAGTCGAATTTATCACTTCTGGCCCAGTGGTAGCGATGGTCTGGGAAGGCGATGGTGTTGTTGCTTCTGCTAGAAAAATCATTGGTGCGACAAATCCCTTAACCGCAGAACCAGGAACAATTCGGGGAGATTTTGGCATTAATATCGGTCGCAACCTGATCCACGGTTCTGATGCTTTAGAAACTGCTCAACGGGAAATTTCCCTGTGGTTTAAAGATGAAGAATTAGTTAGCTGGCAACCTCATTTAACACCTTGGTTGCACGAGTAATCTAGTTGGGAGTAGGGAGTGGGGGGAGATGTAGCTTTAGCTTCCCGCAGGGTGGGGGATGAGGGGGATTTTTCCCCAAACATTCTTAATTCTTAATTCTTAATTTTGAATTTTGAATTTTGAATTGTTTTGTCCCCAATCCCTCACTTTGGTACTTCTGTTTTTTCCGCTTCTACTTGGGGTGCTTCTGTGAGATGGCGTTTGGAAAATCCCCAAGTTAAAATTAGGGCGATCGCCGTAATCATTAACCATTCTGGTGGCACGAAATCATCGTTTATTACCTTCAATAACAGGCGCAACCCCACCAAGGCGACGGTGATATATCCCGCATCTTCTAAGTTTTCAAATTCATCTAACCAACGGATAAATAAGCCAGCCATAAAGCGCAGGGTGATAATCCCTATGGTTGTCCCCGTTAATACTAGCCATCTTTCTTGAGATACTGCGATCGCAGTTGTCACACTATCCAAAGAAAAGGCTAAGTCTGTTAAAGCAATTACTGGTATTGCTTGTAGCAAAGAATTAAACCGTGGCCCGTGGTGATGCTCGTCTGCGCTTTCGTCCGAGGTAAAGTGTTGGAATACTAACCAGAGTAGGTATGCAGCACCCAAAAGTTCAAATTGCCAGAATTTTTGTACCTCAGTTGCAGTCAGCAGCAGGGTAATTCGCAGTACATAGGCAACGACTAAACCAATATTGAGTGCCTGACGTTCCAGTTTTTTATTGTCTAGTCCTTGGGCTATGGCGGCAAGGGCGATCGCATTGTCAGCAGATAGCACTGCTTCTAAAAATACTAATATCAGCAGGACTATCGCAGCTTCAATGCTGAGATGAAAGTGCAGGTAGTCAAAAATTTGGTCTAGCATTCCAGGTTTCTCAAGCAGGGAAAATTTAAAATTAACAAGGATAGGCGATTGAATTGAAAAATTGCAATGAATTGCTACTTCATCCAGCTTAACGTGCTAAAGGTATATTCTCACTAGGCGATCGCATGATGCCAAAAATAGCATCACTGCGATCGCCTAGCTGGTAGTTTGCTTTTGGAGAATTTGCTCCCTTAGACTTTACCTAGAAAATTCCGATTAATGGAATTAGTTGCAGCTAATTTTCTGCCATAGCTAATGATGACAAAGCCAGTGAGATTCATAAATAAGCCATAAATAGCACCAGGAACCGCCATATCCGCATTATTCAGCAACCCGGCAGTGATGGCGATCGCTAGCGTGCCATTTTGAAATCCAACTTCAATAGCAATACATATTTGTTGGCGAATATTCAGTTTAAACAGTTTACTCAAAAAGTATCCTGCCAGGATTGAGAGCAAATTCAACATCACCACCCCAATACCGACTTGCAAGATAAATTCTGGGAGGCGATGCCATTCTCGGAGCAAGATTAACAAGATAATGATGGCAAGTAAGGCGATCGCTAGGCGATTAGTTACTTTTTCTAAACGTAAAGCCGTATCTGTAAACCTGTGGCGTATGTACATCCCTAAGCCAATCGGCACCATTGTAATCAGGAATATCTGCAACATTGTCGCACCTATCGGCAGTGCGATCGCTGCACTTTGTCCTAAAAAATGTTGCAGTGCCAGATTCGCAAAAATGGGAATGGTAAATATGGTAATGATACTACTCAACACTGTGAGAGTTACTGATAACGCCACATCCCCACCGGCTAGATATGTCACCACGTTTGATGATACGCCCCCAGGACATAATGCCACGATAATTAATCCCACGGCGATTATTGGCTGCATGGGGACTGTTTTAGCAATTAACAAGCCAATGATTGGTAAAAGTATTAACTGGCTTACCAAGCCGACTGAGACGGCTTTCGGATACTTAGTTACACGTTGAAAATCCTCTGGCTGCAAAGATAAACCCATTCCCAGCATGATAATAGCCAAGGAAAGGGGCAGAATCACATTAGTTAACAAATTTGCTTGCATAAAGCTGGATTAAACCATATATCCCGAATAATCAGAAGTTTACCGGAGTGTGTCATCCAGCGTATGTAGAGTCATGGGACTTGGGTGAGCGATCGCTCCTCACCTGTTAATTGAATTCTCATCTGATGAGTAACAATAGCGATCGCGCCCCTGTTGTTTGGCATGGTACAATGCTTGGTCTGCTGAACTAATGAGTGTATCTGGCTTTATGTCCAAAGAAGGTATGAGTGAGCAAATTCCCATACTAACGGTAACGATATCCTTGACATCAGATTTTGCATGGGGAAGGGCTAGATCGTGAATTGCTTGCTGAATATTTTGTGCGACTTTAATTGCTGCTGTTAAGTCAGTATTAGGAAGGAGTATGGAAAATTCCTCTCCACCGTAACGCGCTACGAGATCAGCAGGACGATAAACTTTTTGTTGCACTGTTTGAGCTACTCTGACTAGACAATCATCGCCTCCAAGATGACCATAATAGTCGTTATAATTTTTAAATTTATCAACATCAAATAAAATCAGTGCTAGGGGTTGTTGTTCTCGTGCAAGGCGGGTCCATTCTGCTTGCAGTCGTTCATCGAAGCAGCGACGGTTAGCCACTTGAGTCAAACCATCGAGATTTACCAGTTGTTCTAGTTTCTGATTTGCAATTACTAACTCTGCTGTTCTCTGTTGTACCCTTTGTTCCAAAGTTTCCAAAGATATTTGTAATTCAAGTGCCATGTCGTTAAACGATCTTGCAAGTTGACCTATTTCATCTTTTGAACCAACTTTGGCGCGGATATCTAAATTACCTGCGGTAAACTGGGACACTATATTTGTAAGGTAAATTATTGGCTTTGTTAGCAGTTGCCCAATAGCAAAAGCGATAATTGTCACTACTGAAGCGATAATTGCCAAGAGAAACATTGCATCATGAATTTGCTTTTCTACAGGTGCTAGGGCAACACTAAGGGGTTGTGCAAATAACACAGACCAAGGTTTATATTTTAACCGAGCGATCGCAATCAGATTTACCTGATTACCTGTTGATGACAAAGATGTAATTAAATATGATTGTTTATCATCCAATGCTTGCTTAAGTTTAAACTCGTTAGTTGCCAATTCTTTAACAGGAGAATTAGGCAAGCGATCTTCTTTTTGCAGTTGATTTACAACAGCCAAAGGCAGAGGCACAATTGATTTAAAAAGTAGTTCGGGTGCTGTACTATGGGCTAAATAAATATTATTTTTATCCAAAAGAATAGCAAAGGATTTAGTCCCAACCTTTTCAGTTTCTCTAGTTACTAATTGCTGCACAACAGTAGCATTATAGGAAACTCGCAATATACCCAATATATCGCCCTTGGCATTGCGAACTGGACTACTAAAAAAGAGAGTAACCAGATCAGGAATTGTTGACGATAGCTTCATGCTAGAAACAAAAGATAAGCCTGTTTGCAGTGGTTGTTGAAAATAATCTGCGGCTGATTCGTCTTTGCCAATATTCGATTTCTCTGTATCCAATACATTTTTCCCGTTTAAATCGAGCAAGGAGTATGAGAGAATGTTGAGCATATCTTTGCGACTAAGACGGCTTAATGTTTGTGTTGCAAATTGCATTTCGGGGCTATCATTTCGCTGTTGTGGAGTGAGGCTAAGGTAACGTGCCAAACCTGGTAAAATTGCCTCTACGCGCACAGCATTGAGATTGGCATCAATAAAAGCATCTATTTTGTTAGTTGTTTCCTTAGCCGCCGCAGATAAAGCCTGTTTTGCATTTTTAGTAAGTGCGTTTTCTGTTGTCTGTTTGTTAATAGATGCCAATAACAGCAACGGAATTAAAGCAACAATTAGAAATGAGGCGATCAACTTGCTACGAATTCCACCCAAAAAAGTCTGCTGCATAACTTTATACTAGGAGGGAGGGTTCAAGAAAGAAGAATTGAACAAACTTTCTAACTCAGGAAGGCGCGTTATGTTTCCAGCGCGAATAAAAAAGTCTGCATATATCTTGGCCGTTTTGTAGACGGAGTTAGGGTTACTAGATTGAAAGAATTTTTGATTTTCTGCTAAATTAGTGAGGTTTATACCCTCCAGAGAGATTGTATTGCTAGGAATTTTTAACACTTTGCTGATGATAGCGTTTCCTTCCTGAATATTTGCTTTCCAGTAGTTTACTGCTTGCAGCCATGCCCGCACAAATGCACGAACATCTTCGGGGCGAGCGCGGGTTATCTCTTTGCGAAAGCCAATCACATCTAAAATCAAGCCAGGGGTTTGTTTGCTGGTAAATAAAATACGTCCCCCTGATTTCACAGCTTCAGAAAGATGCGGTTGCCAAGTGTGTCCGGCTTGAATAACATTATTTTTGAGACTTTGAGGAATTTCTGAAGCCTCTAATTTAACCAAGTTCACATCGTCGCTGGTTAAGTTAGCTTTTTTCAACATCTCAGTCACGAAAACTTCGCTAAAACCGCCTAGATTTGCACCCAGCTTTTTACCTTTCAAGTCAGCAATGGTTTTAACTTCTGATTGGGCGACTACTACATCTGCTCCTGTTGATTCATTTACAACCATCACGGCTTGTATCTCTGGATCTGTGGCACTCAACATGATAAAACTTCCCAAAGAAGCTATACCCCCATCATACTTACCCGCACTGGCATTTGCTTGTATCAATTGTATATCCTGTTTATGAATTAGTTCCACATCTACGCCTTGGGCTTTGAAGAATCCTTTTTCTTGAGCAATGATGGCTGGATACTCCCCAACAAAATATCCAGCTAGTATTTTCAAGGGAGGGTGTTTGAGTTTCGTTGGTGTCGAAGCATGACAAGCGAATAGCAAACAGGTAGTAATGAAACAGATACTAAGATATTTGAGTATTTTTAACATAGACTGCGTAAAATTCATCCAGGTCAGCCATCTACCCTTAATGTGGAAAGATGCACAAGTTAACGGGACTTAAACAAAAATCAAGACCAAATCAAGCCAAAACTGGGATATTCGTGGCAAATACGTCACGATTAACACTCAACTACTCAAAAAATATAAACAAGCTTTAACTAGCTTATAGTTCACAAGTATGGGTAGTAATCCAACTTTTTTAATCAAAACTTGTAAAATTAAGTAATATTAGTATTTTTAGTATATTACAATACTATATATTGCACTCAATCATCATCAGGTGGGCAATGCCGACAAGCTAAAAATAAGCTTTTAAGCAAATTATGAGGATTGCCCACCTATGGGGATTGGTGTTTAAATCAGGACAAGGCTGGACGGCGATAAATCCAAGGGTTAGCGGCTTCTAGCTGGGCGGCGAGGCTGATGATGGTGGCTTCTGCGGCGGGTTTACCAATTAGCTGTACACTCATGGGTAAACCGTTGCTATCAAAACCTACAGGTAAAGCGATCGCTGGTTGTCCGGTAGCGTTGGCTGGTGGACAAGGAGCAACCCAATTAATAATTTGTTGGAATGTATCTTCAGGACTTAAATTAGCCCATTCCCCGACTCGAATCGGTGAGTGTAAATATACGGGTAATACTAACACATCCACAGTATCAAAAAATGCTAAGATTTGCCGAGCAACTATCTGCATTTTATACACTGCTTGGACGTATTCACCCACGCTACCCACCCGCGCCAATAGCCAACGGTTCACAGGCTGTAATACCTCTGGTGGGATACCAGAACCAGCTATTCCAGATTGCCAGACAATTTGAAATGGTTCGACTAACGCACTAAAATCAAGACTTGTTTCTGTAACTTGATGACCATTCGCTTCTAGTAACTTCACTGTATGCAAAACAGCTTGCTGACAGTTAGCATCTGCTTGACCCAAGGGGGGTATATCGGTAGCAAAGGCAACTCGCAAACTATTTGGTGGGGTTTGTGCAGCTGTTAAAAATGACGGTTCTGGATTGGGTAGCCAGTAGGGATCACCTGTGATGTAGCCAGAGATACTGTCTAACATAGCAGCCGCATCAGCAACAGTACGGGCAATCGGGCCATTGGCAGCAATTCCGGCGAGGCGATCGCCTACTGGTGCGTCACTGACTCTGCCTCGTGATGGCTTAATGCCCACCAATCCACAACAAGCCGCAGGCCCCCGAATTGAACCACCACCGTCCGAACCTTGGGCGATCGCACATAATCCGGCGGCGACTGCCGCAGCTGCACCACCACTAGAACCACCTGGGGTGTATTCTAAATTCCAAGGATTTCTGGCTGGGGGAAATCCCGTTGGTTCTGTGTAAGGAAATGAACCTAGTTCGGAGGTGGCTGTTTTACCGAGAATAATAAATCCAGCTTGTTTGATGCGTGTGACAACTCCATCATCACAGTCTGGGATGTTGTTCAATAACGCCGGACTCCCATAGGTACAAGTTATACCCGCTACAGCGTTGAGGTCTTTAACCGAAATTGGTACACCAAAAAATGGTGGTAGTTCAGTCGCCGTTGTGAGTAATTCTGTTTTGGCTGTAGCATCTGCAAGTGCTAAATCTGCTGCAACTGTAAAATAACTGCCTAACTGCGGATTTAAACGCTCAATCCGGTTTAAATATATTTCCACCAATTCTAACGGTGAGATTTCCCGGCGACGAATTAATTGCGCCAACTCTAAGGCAGGGGTAAAAGCTAAATCAGTTTCATTCATAAGGTTTGGGGATTGAAGACAAGGTAATTTCCCGATATCTGTTACCCATGTCCCATTTTCTGAAAAATAGGACTTGTTACTTTAGCAAAGTGTCCGGGAACTATAAATCTGTTGTTTGCTTGATTTATGACTTCCTGGCTGTGATTTTTTGGACTTTCACGGGTAAGTTATCTATAACACAGGCGTTTTCCGGTTTTCTCAAGTCATTTGTGAATATTAATAACAGGTTTGCTTTCTCAATCTGTCTTTCTCTCAACCTAGCCTGGAAAATCTCTCTTATCTAGTTTCTAGCCTCAGCCCCTGTATTTTCCAGTTAATTACATAAACTTTCGCTAAATCCTCACGAGATATTTATGTCTGACTTAGAAAAATTGATTAATCAACTGCCAACAATTGTTTATAATCTCAAACTGACTATTGGCACTTCTCAAGAAATTATGCAACAGGTTATCCTGATCAATAATGCTCAGGAACAACTACGACAAATTCAACAAGCGATTACTCAAAATTTTAGTCTTGTAGCTAGTAAAAGTGTTGCTATCAAGACGCTACCTGCACAGCATCAAATGACAGGGTTGATGATACCCAGTATTTTAGCAGTCAATCCTGCTATTACTGGCAACCCTAACTTAATTGCCGAAAAGTTTGGCAATCCCGCCACAGAAATCTCTTTATTTCATCTAAAATCAAAAATAAATTCTTGGTTGGAATGGGGTGATTTGTTACAGGCGATCGCCGCAGATATTTTAGGTGATGCTGATTTAGTGCAACAAATTAATTTCAACATTCAACATCCCAGTTTATTAATTCAAATTCAAGAGACAGTAAATCATATATCCAGCAATAAACCCTTGTTAAAGCAACAGGTTAATCATCTTAATGAAGAATTATCCCAAGTAAAAAAGCGACTTGATTATGTTGTTGACACTATTAAAAATAGTCACAACTTTTTAACCATAATGCTAGCATTATCATCATTCTGTGGTCAATCAGGCTTTGCCATAGAATGGTTAGATGATGCTCATGAATTAATTATTTCTAGTAAACATCAATTTAGTGAATTGACAGATATTCTCAATGATTGTGAAAAATTGCAACAGAAAATTGCTGAACTTGCGGCGCAAATAAAAGAGAGTCAGAAGACAAAGCAGCAGCCTAAAAACCAGCAATCAAGAGTTATCAATTATCGCACAAAAAGCAGAAAGGATAATTTTGCAGCAGCGATGGTTAATAAAATTCTGGTGATGGCTTGTAGTTTGGCTGTCTTAGGCGTTGGTGGTTGGCTCATCCAAGATAAATTTATCCACAATCAAGCATTGAGTCTCAATCTCAATCAAGAAAGTATCGCTGTCAGCAACTTTAAATCTGCTTTAAAACTGGGGATGGAAGCTTCTTCTCTAGTTCAAAAACCCCCTCATCCTCTCACAGTTTGGCAACAAGCAGCATCTAAATGGCAACAGGCAACTACACTCTTAGAAAGTGTTCCTGAAGGCACATCTGTATTTGCACAAGCCCAAGAAAGACTAATTATTTATCGTCTCAATTATCGTACCATCGAAAAAAGAGCCGCCAAGGAAAAGCAAGCTGTAGCCAACTTAGAAAAAGCAAAAAAGTTAGCCACTGAAGCTAATTTCTTTATGGAAACTTCGTCTAATTCTTTATTAGCGTGGCAACAATCAAGAGATAAATTGCAGAAATCAATTAACCTATTAGAAGCGATTCCTAGCAGTAGTTTTGTTTATAAACAGGCTCAAGAAATACTGCCAGATTATAGAACAAATTACACAGCTATTAATTCCATCATGAAAAATAGATTTCATTCTGTTAAGAGATGATTTAGCAAGTAAACCTTAAATTGTAGGGTGCGTTAAAGCAGCGCGTCATGCACCGTATTTATTTATTGGTGCGTTACGGCTAATTCCTACTCTCTCAAACAATAAACTCCTAACTTGCACCATTCTCAATGAGAATAGGCGATGCACACCCAACAACCTAAAATTAAGGTGTTGAGCAACTTGCAAGCCATGCCCACCCTACAAAAATTTGCTGTGTAACTACTTACCACTGTTGAGTAAAAAATAAGAAACCTGTTTGGAATAAACCGACAATAAAACCTAATATTCCCCCCAAGGTGACAATTGCCTGTAATTCATTTTTCACAATTCCCTCAATTGCCGCTTCTAAATCAGCCGGCGATGTTGATTTTACACGGTCAACAATTACTTGATCAATAGATAAAATCGGAATTACCTGGGCTACAATAGCTTCTAAATCCTTTTCTAAATATCGCTCTAAAATCAGTGCTAATTCTTTACTGACAACTTCTAAAGAGTTTATCAGTGCCGGGGAATTTCTCAGGCGATTTAGGAGTAGTTTAGCGATATTATCCCAATTAACAGACTCAGTTAAGTTGTGTAGTAAATCGCCGCCACTGGTTTGAATATACTGGCGGACGGTTTCGCGTGTAGTTTTTCGCAGTTGACGAACTGTACCAACTGGTAAATTTTGCAGTGATAAGTTTTGCAAAATTTTCTTGAGGCGATCGCGCAACTGCAAATCTTTAATTAATTCCTGTAACCGGGCATTAGTTAATTCTTTTTCATCTAAGCAAAAAGTTCTCAGCCTGGTGAGTGTGTTCCGCAAACCAAACAGATTTGCTACTACCCAATAAGTACCACTGGTTTTTTCGCGAAAGGTTTCGTCAACAATTTGAATTGTGTTATCCGTTAAAAAGTCTACAATTGTTTGACGTAAAGTATCTGGCGGTAAAACTACTTCTAAAAACCAATCAGCCAAGCGTGTGGCTTGTTCTTCACTCAGTTGTAAATCTAGTAATATCTGGTCAAAAATCTGATTAATTTGTGCTTCTAAAAAGTCTTCTTGTCTTGCCAAAACTTTCAAAAGTCGCGGTAAGGATTCCCCTAACAAATCACGCAGAATCCCGGCGACAATTTTGGTGCTTTTTTGGTTTTTATCTGTTTTAATTTGGTCAATGGCTAGCCGTAACAACCAGAGAATTGCTGACTGTACCCGTTCGGTTTGTAATAACCTGCGCGCCAGTTTTTGCAGTTCATCTGGTGTCAATAGTGACCCCATGATTGTACTAGAAATATTCTTCGCCAAACGTTCCTGGTTGCGAGGAATCAAGCCAGGGGTGAATGGCAATCTCCGCCCAGCAATATAAATTGCTCGGTAGGGACGAAATAACATTTTGATGGCTATATCATTGGTGAAATAGCCAATAATTCCACCCAGTATAGGGGGAGATACATACAATAAAAGATGAGACCAATCCACAGTTTTTTTTGGATTAATAATGGGGATTGGGGATTGGGGATTGGGGACAAATTAATTCAAAATTCACGCATACCCTGCGGGAACGCCAAAGGCGTACAAAATTCAAAATTAAAGAATTTTTGGGAAATGGGGACTGGGGTAAAATTTTTCCCTTGTCTCCCTTGTCTCCCTTGTCTCCTTTGTCTATTGCCAATGCCCAATGCCCAATTACCGATTACCGACTAACTACCAATACTCCCATCATACCGTTTGCAATGGGGTAGTGTGTGGCAGAGACGAAACCGACTTGATGGGCTAATTCTACTTGTTCTTGTCCTTGAGGAAAGCGATCTAAACTGGGAGTGATGTAGGCGTACTCTTCCTTCATCCCCATGCGCTCGGCCATAGGCACAACTATATTATCTAAATACCACTGCTGAAAAGCGCGAAATTGCTGGTTTTTGGGGCGATGAAAGTCTAAAATTGCGGCTTTAGCACCTGGCTTGAGGACTCGGTGTATTTCTTCGAGGCTACGGCGAATATCTGTAACATTTCTTAAACCGTAACCCATTGTCACCGCCTCAAATTGATTGTTATCAAAAGGTAAATTTAGTACATCTGCTTCTACCCAAGAGATGTCAAATTGAGGGTAATGGGTTTGAGAACGTTCTTGAGCCATTGCTAGCAGCCGGGGTGAAAAGTCCACCCCGTAGACTTTGCCGGTTTTGACACGTCTGGCTAAACTGAAGGCTAAATCACCACTACCACAACATAAATCTAGGCAGGTATCTCCTGGTTTAGCCGCACTCCATTTAATCGCCATTTCTTTCCATATCCGGTGTTGTCCTAAACTTAACCAATCGTTGAATTGGTCGTAAACAGGGGCAATACGGTCAAAAATGGCACGAATATCGTTAGTCATTAGTCATTAGTCACTGGTCGTTAGCTATTTAATTATTAACTGTGGACTGTTGACTATGGACGGTTGACTATTTTATTTGATAAGGGTGACTACTGGCTAGGGCGATCGCTACCAATTGCGCTGATAAATGAATCAGGTTTAATTCATCTTCGCGTAAGCAGATTGGTTCTTGCCATTGCAGGGACAACACCCCTAAAATATCATCCCGATAGGTGACAGGAATAACTACATGAGCTTGGATACCACTTGCTTGGTAATGAGCCACATCAGCCAATTGAGCGTCTTTCGGGACATTTAAAGAAACTTGAATTTGATTGGTGGCTATTGCTGCTTGCGTCAGTGGATCTTGCTCTAACCAATTCTCTACAGTACCTTGTTCACTGTAACTACCTTGAGTTGCAGTCAGTGCGTTACCTGCAACTAGCTGCAAAATACAGGTATCAGCTGCAAAACTTTGATTAAATGCTGTGGCAATTGGTGTCAGGGTTGCTTCTAAACTTTGGGATGCTTGAGTTACCTGTACCAAAACAGTCAACAGTGACATTTGAGCATTGGCGCGGCGTAATTCCTCAGTTCTTTGCTTAAGTAAATCATAAGTTTCTGCGGCGCGTTGCACAACTGCCTTAAGTTCAGCAGGATCCCAAGGCTTTGTAATATATTTATAAACTTGCCCGGCGTTAATGGCTTCTACCAAGTCTTCGATGTCAGTAAATCCTGTGAGAATTATCCTCACCGTATCGGGAAACTGGGGTACAGTCTTACTGAGAAATTCCGTACCTTTCATTTCTGGCATCCGTTGATCAGAGATAATGACTGCTACTTCCCCTTCCACAGCCAAGACTTCCAAGGCATTCATGCCACTATCAGCTTTGAGGACTTGAAAATCCCGGCGAAACGTGCGATAAAGCAAGTCAAGATTATCTGGCTCATCGTCAACTACCAAGATTTTGAGTTTTTTTTGTCTTTCTAAAGTTGATATTTGACGGCGAGTTGTCTGGATGTCGGAAATGGTATGAGCCATAAGAGATTGCCTGTAACAATTATTTATATATTTCTTACCAGCTTAGTAGATTATTACTGTCAAGCCTTGCGGGAATGTACTGATAGGATTGCGGTGATACTAATGAGTAATATTCATAACCTAAAATTTTCTCTAGCGGTAGAGGGTAGAGCTATTTCGCTGTAAAAGATTACAATAAAACTTGCCTCTCAAGTAGAAGCTGATATTTGAAGATTATGACTGACTTACCACCCAACGCTCCCAATACTGAGAATGCGTCTGATGATGCAACACAAGAGTTACTAAGAAAGTTAAGACAAAAACAAGGTAATTGGGTGGAGTGGGGATTGGCGATCGCTACTTTGCAAAAAAGCGGTTACAATCCTCAAGAAATTTTTGAAGCCACGGGATTTGAGCCAATTCAACAAAATCAGGTGATTGTTGGCGCACAAGTATATAGTTCCCTAGAAAAAGCCGGCGCATCAGAAGCGACGCGATCGCACTATGCTGTGCGTGGTAGCGATATTTTATATGAACTGCGGTTACTCACCCACGAAGAACGGGCGGCGACGGCGGAGTTGACTTGCCAACATAAACTAGATGTAGATGAAGCGCGGGAAGTCGCCAAAGCTGTCAAAGATTTTTCTCGCTTCCGCACTTTACCCACAGGATTCTCTCAGCATCCAGGGGACGCAGTAGCTTATCAAGCTTGGAAATTAGCACGGCAAAAGACAGATTTACAAGAGCGATCGCGTTTAATTGCCAAAGGTTTACGCTTTGCCCATACACAAACAGCTAGGCAACAAATAGAACAGTTGCTGACAGATTTTACCGTTGTTTCCCAACGTCCTGCACCCATTGCTCCCTTTTATCGCTTTGATTCTGAAGAAGAACTACCCCGCATTGTTCCGGTGGTGGGTGAGTTACCTTTAACACCCCAAGAACTCAAAGCAGTACCTTTGATAGAAGAAATTGAACCATTTCGCATAGTCAAATTTGCCGGTGAACAAGCTTGGGTAGCCTTACCGGGTTGGCAAGTGTTGTTGAGTGCAGAAGATCCTGTGGGGATTTTAACGACTAGCGATCGCTTTCCGAGTCAGACACAAACCCAAACTGAGCCTGTCTTAGTAGTTGTAGATCGTTCCCAGCGTCAATGGAATGACTTTAGTTACTTTGTAATTGATCAAGATGGCGAATTAGATTTTCAGTGGTTTGAAACAGAACCAGAATTTCCCATCTTAGGAAAAGTAATGATCATAGTTCGTCCTCGCAGAATCTTAGATGAAGAAGTAACTAAAGATTCCTGGCAAATTGACGAGTAAATGAGGGAATAGGGAGGGGGAATATGTAGAGACGTTGCATGCAACTTCTCTACAGTTGCAGGGGAGAGGTTTGGAGAGGGGAAAATCCAATGCACAATGCCCAATGCCCAAATAATTACTTACCGCATCGGTAAAGCTGATAAGGAATTCCGATGCGGTAGTGTTGTTTGGGGTCAATGATACAATTTGTTTGCTGAGATAACGCCAACATTTCAGGATACTCCCTTCGTCTCAAACCAGGGGCGACAATCCATAAATTTAGGCGAGATGTCACGGATGTAGACAGTTGTGAAAGTTTTTCCCAAACAACAGAAAAATCAGGGGTTCTATTTAAAGCTGCAAAACTATCAAACTCAGATTTTTGATTTCTGATTTGTTCTAGTCTTAAAGCAAAACTCAGCCCTAAAGCCACATCTTGATAATTTTCATAAGTGACTACTAACATCACAGGTATAGATGGTTCAAAATTGATATGTTCTGCCACTTTTTCCGGCTGAAATGGCTTTTGAAACATCAAATTAAACACAACAAAAATACTACTTAATAAACCAACTAATATAAAAATTAATATAATTTTTTGTTGGTGAATTTTGACTGGTGGAATTTTAACTATGCTAGCTGCTAAAAGGGCGCAAAAACTAGGATAGTAGACAAAACTATAACGGGGAATAGCAGTAATATCTTTACCAACTACATAAGCAATAGTGAAGCACTGTAATAATACCAACGCAGTGAAAATTATTAGGGTTAATGTCGCCAACCGGGTTGTATCTTGTAAGCATAATTGCTTTAAACCTTTAAATATGATTAATCCAGCCCAAAAAGTGAAACTCAACATTAATAACCCAGAAAAGATAGTAATTATTAATGATTGATTTTCCACAGGTAAAGCTATAATCATCAACATGCAGTTAATCAGCGTTTGATAAAAAGGTGCAATGATGATTGTGCTAGGTAGCCAATTAGTTTCTGAGCGTTGAGCGTGACTAAGAGTTACCAATATCCAAGGTAGAAAACATATAATTACACTAACAGTAGATATAATTAAAGCTAACCGAATTTGACGCTTATTAATTAACAGAGATTTATCCCAATAAGTGACTATCAGTAAAGTAGCAATTTCCGCGATAAAAGCTAGAATAAAGAAATAGTGAACATAAAAACCAATAATATTAATAAAAACCCATAAACACCAAACCAAAAATCGGATGTTACCTTTAACAATATCTTGCTGAATTTGCATAAATCCCAACAATGATAGAGTAATCAGGAACATGGGTAAAGTATAGTGTCGAGCTTCTTGAGAAAGATAGACAGCGAAAGGAGAAACCGCCATGAGGAAAGCGGCGAAAATTCCTGATGTGGGTGAAAAGGCGATACAATTGACACCGTAAATAGCTAAAATAGCACCAATACCAAACAAAGCAGGTAGCGATCGCAATTTTGTCACCCAATCATTACCCAAAGGAGTCAACCAAGCCAACCAGCCATACATCCCACAAAAAAATAAAGGCGGATGGGTAGATTGACTAGCAAGATTATCAGCGATTTCTCGACAACTAACCCCAGACTTAAAAGTAAAAATTTCATGTACCTGATGCAGAGGAAAAACCACATCCAAAGGCAAATCCTGATAATTTTTACCTAAACTAAAGATAGCAGTAATCACCTCATCCATCCACAGAGGTTTTAAATCTAAATGCCAAAAACGCAAAACAGAACCGAGTGCGATCGCCCCCAATAACCAAAAATAATATTGGCAATTTTTCATCTTATAAAACTTCAGTATTTCTTTGCCCAAATTCCTCAAAAAAGCGCATAGCAAACTTTTCTTTTATCGTAATTAACACCTACATCTAATCAATAAATATTCTACACCTATTTGTCACCCCAACCAGCAGACCTTTCTGAAACCTCCGCGTACCTCCGCGTTTCCCTCCGCGTTCCTCTGCGTTTAAAAATTAAACCTTGGGTACACCCAACTAATCTAAATTATCAATTTCCCCTTCCCCTTCCATAACCTCAAACTTCACCTTATTATATAAATCTTGTAAACTAATATCAAAAGGTAAACTTACCAGCGAGATTTGCTCATCCTCTTGATTATATTCGTGCAAATTCCATTGCTTTTTCCCAGTTTTAGAAACCTGTTCCACATAAACCTGGTGTTGATTAATTAACAAATATTCTTGTAAGCTAGAAATTGTCCGATAAGCCTGAAATTTATCTTCCCTGTCATAGCCTTGAGTCGATTTTGATAACACCTCAACTATTACCTGGGGATTTAAAATTATATCTGTACGGTTGTTAAGAAATTCCGGCTCACCAGCCACAATCATCACATCTGGATATGTGTAGATGCGCTTTTGGGGTATCCATAGACGAACATCACCCATATAAACTCGATAGTTTTGCTTTTTGAAAGCGTAATTCAACTCAGTGCTGAAATTGAGTGCTATTTGGTTATGATTTACTGTTCCACCCGCGATTGGAATGATTTTCCCCTCAATATATTCACTTTTGTACTCAGCCGTTTCTTCTAGTGCTAAATATTCCTCTGGGGTGTAGTATCGCTGTTGAGTGATTGCCATAGTTTTATTAATTAGCGACAGCCTCAAGAGATTTTCATCATCTTACGAAATAGTTTAACGCAATTGTTTGGCAAGATATGCTACTGCTGTCTATGGGTAATTTTTGGTAATTTTGATTGCTTAAGTAAGTCCGTGGGAATAAATATAACTATGTTCAGTAATGCAAACTTATAAAAATCGAGTTCGTAGTAAGGACTTCAGTCCTTATTTTAGGACTAAAGTCCTTACTACAAACATTTAATTATCTACGCTGTTATACTTATTTATCCCCACAATCTTCTACCAGCTTTACCATTTAATCGATTGTGAGCATCAGCTAATAAAGCCGGAATATCTAACTTTTCGGGACAACGAGGTAAACAATCACCGCATTCTGTGCAACGGTTGGCTTTCATTCCAGGAAACCAATGACCAGCATTTTCAAACATTCTATAACGATACTGCCCGTAATCTGTCATATCATAAGCCACAGCTAAATTACGTAAGCGTAAAACCTCTGGAATATGAATATTTTCTGGGCAAGGTAAACAAGCATAGCATTGGCTACACTTATTAGTTTCTAAAACTATTTTTTGATGGATTTCTAAGCGTTCAAAAATTAAATTTTCTGCTGATGTTAACTCACTAATGCTATCAGCAACTTTTAAAGGTTCTGTTAATTCTTCTGGGTTGGCTGGCCCTACACTTAAGGTAGTAATGCGTTGATCACTCAGTAAAAATCGATAGTTTAATTCTAAAGGTGAAAATGGCTGACATAAATCTTTAAGGGTTTCGGGAGGTGTGTAGAGTTTTCCTCCCTTATCGGCTGGGGAAATAATAAAAACGCCCATGTCTTTTTCAGTCGCTAACTGAATTGCTGGCGCGTTTCTTAGAAAAAAATAGTAATAATGCAGATTGACAAATTCAAATAAATCTGTATTTATCGCTGCTTGTATTAATTCTAATGCACCGTGGGAGGAAAAGCCAACGTGTCTGACTCGACCATCGGTAATCGCTTCTGCGACGGCTTTCATACAGCCACCTTTGGCTTGTACCCACTCTAGATGTTCCCAAGTGTTTAAGCCATGAATTCCCAGACAATCTAAATAATCTGTATTTAATCTTTCTAGGGATTCATGGATATACCGACGCATACTATCAGCATCAGCTGTAGGTGGGATTTTGGTAGTGATGTACAGTTGGGAACGAGGTACTGACAAACCACTTTTAATGACTTTACCGAGATACTCCTCACTTTTACCGTATCCTCTGGCTGTTTCTATATGATTGATTCCCTGCGCTATGGCTTTGTTGATAGTCTGCTGAACATTTTCAGCATCAGCTAGGTAGCGCATTGTTCCTAAAGAAAAAACCGAAAGGTGTAGATTTGTTTTCCCAAAGCGTCGATACTGCATAAGTTTAGTTGCGAGTAAGGGAACTATAAAAAATAAATTATTTCGCTTAAAGTTCCTGAACGTTCACTGTTAACTGTTAACCGTTAACAGTCAACAGTCAACACTCAACACTTAATACTTAGCACTTTTTTAACTGTCACCATTATCAAAACGCTTGATCAAATCTTCAGGACGAAGATTTGAGACAAATTCCCGGAAAGCTTGTTGTTCTGCTTCATCAGCGTCACGATCAACAGGAATAGAAGCATCTGCAATCACTTCTTCCATTACCCAAATTGGGGAATTTGTACGCAAAGCAACTGCGATCGCATCGCTAGGACGTGCATCAATTTCTTTTTTGACTTCGCCTTGCTGGACAATCAACGCCGCATAAAATGTATCTTTCTGCAAAGAATGAATGATGACTTTTTCTAAAGTCATATTCCATGCTTCCAGAATATTCACAATCAGGTCGTGGGTTAATGGTCGAGGAGGCTTTTGATTCTCCAACGCGCCCATAATTGCCCTAGCTTGTTCTTGTCCAATATAAATTGGCAAAGCCCGCCGATCTGAGGCATCTTTTAAGAGTATTATCGGACTGCGGGTGATGGCATCTAATGCTATACCAGCGACTTTCATTTCAATCATTGGCTATGCCTCTAAAATCATGGGTTCGCTTAATCTTAAGTGATAAATTTTACCCTCGGTTGGGTAAGTAGAAGGAGAAATAAACATAGGCATTGTTCTCTATAATTGCCTCTATTAAACTCCCAACTGGTTGTGAACACCAGAGTAAGTCAAATTGGTCTTGATCGACAACAACCTTCTTAACCAAGTATGCCTTGTGCGGGATGCCATTGTGTTAATAAACTTATAATAAAAACAGTCAGAAAATATACTCATAATTTCCGGCATTTTTGTCAGAATTACCAGTTGTTTTTCGGCATTTTTAGGCAATAAATAGAGTTAGTTTCAAAAAAAAGCCGTGTTTACAGGATTAATCCAAGCATTAGGAACAATCAAGCCCCTAGGGGGAGATTCTTGGCAAATTACTTGCGTGAGTCAGTCATCATTAATTATGGAGGATTTGGCTTATGGTGATAGTGTTGCCGTAGACGGTGTTTGCCTAACAGTGGAAGAAATTTTAAAAAATGGGTTTATTGCCTCAGCTTCACCGGAAACTTTACGCCGCACAACTCTAGGAACAGAGCAAGCACAACAGGGATACGTGAATCTCGAAACCTCGTTACGGGTAGGTGGAAAAGTCGGCGGTCATTTTGTCATGGGTCATGTAGACGGTGTAGGTCGATTGGTAGAAGCTCAACAGACTAAAAGTTCTTGGGAAATGACGTTTATCGCACCGGAGGCGATCGCCCGCTATATTGTCCCCAAAGGTAGTATTGCTGTCAACGGCGTTAGTCTGACAATAGCTGCTTACGAAGCGGAATTATCTCAGTTTACCGTGGCCGTAATTCCGGTTACTTATGCTGAAACCAATCTGCACTATCTTGCATCTGGCAGTTTGGTAAATTTAGAAGGCGATATTCTCGGCAAATACGTTGAAAAATTGCTTCACCCTGGCAAAAGCTACCTCACAACCCCAGATGATAACAGCCTGAGTGAAGTTACACCCGCATTTTTAGCAGAACATGGATATTTGTAGGGATTGGGGATTGGGAATTGGGGACTGGGGATTGGGGACTGGGGACTGGGTATAAACAAGTCAAAAGTCAAAAATTCTGCGGAAAATTCATTTAATTTTGAATTTTGTAGGCGTAAGCCTTCCCGTAGGGTATGCGTGAATTTTGAATTGATTTGTCTCCCCTACTCCCCACTCCCTTACTCTCGGATTGCTTGCGCTGTTTGTACGCCTTGCAATAACTGGCTGAGGGCGACTTGTAACTGTACACCAGGGTCAACTGCTACCCAGCCGTTTGGAGTCAAATGACGGACTTCAAAGTGCAGATGAGGGCCTGTAGAATTACCTGTACTACCTACTCTACCGATGACTGTGCCTGGTTCTACCCACTGTCCGGGACGAACAAAGATTTCTGACATGTGGCCGTAGAGGGTTTGTTGAGCAGAAGCGTGGTTGAGGATGACGGTTAAACCGTAACCACCCACCCAATCAGCCGTTTGTACTTGACCCTTAGCGGCTGCCAAAATGGGTGTACCCAGAGGCGCACCTAAGTCAGTACCAGCATGGAAACGGCGATCGCCTGTAATCGGGTGAATTCGCCAACCAAATAACGAAGTAATCGGAGCAGCCACAGCCAAGGGATACACCATCCCGGAACCGCCACGATAAGCGATCGTACCTGTGTAGGGTATTTGTGGTAATACTGATGCCAAGGGTATATCGTATGCTACGGTGCTAGCACGCGGGGCAAAATTACCTTCTGCCATTGGTGGGGGTAATGTTCCACCACTGGGAGCAATGGGCGTAGCATTAACTTTGGTGGTAGCAAATTCGCTGGGCTGAGGAATAAAGCGGTTAGGATTATATGAGGTTTTAGTCACACTACCCGACGCTACCGTTGAACTCCGCCATCTCCTAGGACTCTCAGCCTGAGCCGATGAGCGTACTGGGGAGACAGAGACAGTTGGTGAGACAGTAGCTAACTTAGCAGTTTCACTTTTCTTGAGCCATGTAGGGGTTGATTTACCCGTGGAATTGGCAACACTTTGGCTAGCAGCTGGTGGTTTGGCGCAGAAGCTACCGGCTACCCTCTGCCCTGAAGCCAAAGTTGTGCGACACCCACTAGAGCGTTCTGTGAGGATGACAGAATTTGGTGCTTGATAAGTCCCTATCTCGGCACTATAGTCGTTAGGGTCAATATAAGCGTTGTTATAATCCCGCTTAGGTTGCTCAACTTTAACGCTGTTATTACTATCCGAATTCTGGGATGGTTGGGCAGCTGTTGGCTTTTGCTCAGGTAAAGAGCGAGTCGGGGTAGTTACTTCTAGCTGGGGTGTTACCTCTGAATCTTGAGCCGCACTCACCCGTGTAGTTTCTACTTGCGGTTGTGACTTTTTGGCATTCACAGGGTTAGCTACTTCTAGCTTGGGTTTCACCTGTGAGTTTTCAGTAGCACTCACCCGTGTAGTTTCTATTTGCGGCGGTGACTTTTTGACATTCACAGGGTTAGCTACTTCTAGCTTGGGTTTCACCTGTGAGTTTTCAGTAGCACTCACCCGTGTAGTTTGTACTTGCGGCGGTGACTTTTTGACATTCACAGGGTTAGCTACTTCTAGCTTGGGTTTCACCTGTGAGTTTTTCGCCGGAGTCATGGGCGTAGTTTGTACTTGCGGTTGTGATTTTTTAACGCTCACAACTGGCTTGTTAGATTCAATCTCAATTTTAGCTTGAGATGATCTAACTGGCTTTTGTGTTTGAGAAACCCCAGAATTACGTAGCCTTTGCCTGAGTTCGGCTTGTCTTGTAGACACTTTTGGCTGCGGTTGAGATGCTGGTGGTATAACAATATCTTTTTTTACAGAATTTTCCCCGGTTGTGGGCTGGGAATTTTCAATAGTAGGAACGATGTTATCTATCGATGTTTCCGTTTGGGCAAACACCAGGCCGCCACTGAGGAAACTAACGCTACTTAACCAACATAAACCTTGTGCTGGTAGAGTGTAGGCTAGGGGTTTTTTTTGATTATGGGCAGAGTGATTGCGCTGCGTCATTTTTTCTCTGAGTTGAGTTGTGTCTTATTTGCCTAAAAAGATGATGCTAGTGGTTTGTTTTGATTAAAGAGCGAAATTATCAACAAACCTCAGACGAACCTTAAGACTTACGATAACCCAAACTAATCTTACCGGGTTCTAAAGAAATTTCTTGTGTTCTTATATCATTTATAGATTCTGTCTCGAAAGTCACCCTTAAATCACCTTGCGGCGTTACGCCAATGATAGTTCCTGCAAGATTATTGACGTATACGCGATCGCCCATGTTCACCAATAATTCTATATAGCGAGACAAAAGTATACTTACTCCTTCTTGGCAAAGGCAAGTTATACCGGACTCTATCCCCAGCAAAACCTGACAAATTAGCATTTCCAGACAGGAAATAGGCTGATGCGCTTGATTAGCTTGCCAGGATTGTAAATTGATTCCTGTTTCTGGTACTGGATTAGTCCAGTTAATCCCCACACCAATCACAGCTTGTGTAATCATACCTTGGTTGACTTTAGTTTCTGTGAGAATGCCGCCTAATTTGCGACCATCTAAGACTAAATCATTAGGCCATTTAATTCCAATATCAATACCACATTCACGCAATTGATCAGCGATACCCCAAGCACTGGCTAAAGTTAGCTGATAGCTGAGGTTAGCTGCTAAATTAGGAGTAATCGCCACAGAAAGATATAGTCCGCCTGTTTGGGATACCCACTGGCGGCCCCACTGTCCGCGTCCGGCTGTTTGTTCTGTCGCAATCACTACTGTACCTACACCTGCGCCTTGGTTGATTAAGTCCCAGGCTACTAGGTTTGTTGATGTCACATTGTTAAATATATGTAGGGAAAATGGTAAATAATCATACTTACGCTCGGCAGTGAGCGCAGCTAGTAATTTTTGCTGATTAAGTTCCACAGCCATTAACTGAAATTCCGTTGTTCAAGTTAGCATTGATTGGCTGGTAAATTTCTGTTTAGGTTTGGTTCAAGATGCACACTTGGCAATGGCATAATTGGCAGGGACTACCATATTTGACTTGTAGTCTCTTAGGCAATTGGCGGCATGGTTTTTTTACCCAGCAGTTTTGGCCGCGATCGCCCCAGGAATTAACAAAGATGCTGCACCCAGAAGCATCAGCATATCGCTTAAAACAGGTACATGGCAATACTGTTCTCACCCCGACGGAAATAGACAGCAAGCTAGATTCAGCAGATGCTTTAGCGGCGGCGGATGGTTTAGTGAGTGAGCAACCTTTACAAGCGGTTTGGGTTGCCAGTGCTGATTGTACACCGGTTTTGATTGGGGATGTGAAAACTGGTCAGGTAGCCGCAATCCACGCAGGTTGGAGAGGTACAGCCCAGAAAATTGTCCCCCAGGCGATCGCCCGGATGCAAGCCCAAGGTAGTCATCTCGCTGACTTGCGGATTGCAATGGGGCCAGCCATTACTGGGGAGGTTTACCAAGTTTCTGTAGATGTAGCCGCCGAAATTGGGTCTACAATTATATCACATAACGACAACCAAAACATAGTCAATACATTACACGCGCTACCCCATTCACCATTATTAGCTGACCCAGAACCGGGGAGAGTCAGACTAGATGTGCGACGAGTGAATACTTTGCAAATGCAAAGTATAGGTATTAGTGTAGAGCAGATAGCGATCGCACCCTATTGTACCTACCAAACTCCTGATCATTTCTTTTCCTACCGTCGTGAACAACAGAAAAAAGTTCAATGGTCAGGGATTGTTAGCGTATCTTAAAACGCCTTGTCATGGTTAAAACAACCATGACATAATTTCATGCTTTATGATGGTTATACTCATCATATAAATACAAGACTTACGCAACTGGTATATTGGTAAGGTGCGTCAGATATCAAACATCAGTTTATTGACAGCATTTAAACAGTCTGATGCACCCTACAAGACATACCAGACATTTGTCATCTGACACTTGGGTAAGTCCTAAAATAATGTCGCCTGATGGTATTGATAGCAATTATACTCAATCCATACCGATGAACATTTCTACTGATGTTCACAGGTAGCAAATGGGAATAATACATCATAAACATCAGTGCGTGAGTAAACATCTTTATGACGGTTTCATCCAATACAAATTTTGCAATTCCTGGTTATCGCATCACAGAACAAATTTACACAGGTAGCAAAACAATCGTATATCGAGCCATCAGAGAAGAAGAGCAAAAAGCAGTAGTAATCAAACTGATGCGGAATGAATACCCCACATTCAACGAAATCGCCCAATTTGGCAATGAATACACTATTACTAAAAACCTGCAAATACCAGGGATAATTAAACCCATCAGCCTAGAAAAATACGGAAACAGTTACGCCTTAGTTATGGAAGATATCGGCGGAGTCTCCCTAGCAGCATGGAAACAACAACACAGTATCAGCCTGGAGGAATTTTTCTCGATAGCTATCAATATAGTGTCTACCCTCGAAGAACTACACAAAGCACGCATCATTCACAAAGACATCAAACCCGCCAACATCTTAATTAACCCCAACACACTAGAAGTCAGAGTGATAGACTTCAGCATCGCCAGCTTACTCCCCAGAGAAGTGCAACTACTCACAAATCCCAACGTCCTAGAGGGGACACTAGCATACATCTCTCCTGAACAAACCGGACGGATGAACCGAGGTATTGACTACCGCAGTGACTTTTATTCCTTGGGGGTGACATTTTTTGAACTGCTGACAGGAGAGTTACCGTTTACCAGCAATGACCCAATAGAGTTAGTCTACTGTCATATTGCCAAACAACCACCACAGCCAGAACACAAAAGGAAAGACATACCGCCCATTTTAGGGCATATAGTCAGTAAACTGATGGCAAAAAATGCCGAAGACCGCTATCAGAGTGCTTATGGTATAAAACATGACTTAGAAATTTGTCAACAGCAGTGGCTAACTACAGGAGATATCGCACCCTTTGATTTAGCAACAAAAGATATTTCTGACCGCTTTCTCATTCCAGAAAAACTCTATGGCCGTGAAAAAGAAGTAGCAACCCTGCTAGCAGCTTTTGAGCGAGTTACCCAAGGCGCGATAGAAATGGTGTTAGTTACAGGTCATTCTGGGGTGGGTAAAACGGCTGTGGTGAGTGAGGTACATAAACCTATTGTTCGCCAACGCAGTTATTTCATTCAAGGTAAGTTTGACCAATTACAGAGAGATATTCCTCTGTTTGGATTTGTACAAGCATTTCGAGATTTAATGAAGCAGATTTTGAGTGAGTCTGATGAGCAAATTCAGGCGTGGAAAACTCAAATTCTCTTGGCTTTGGGTGAACAAGCCCAGGTAATCATGGATGTGATTCCAGAGTTGGAACTAATTTTGGGTACACAGCCAACGGTGACAGAATTGGTGGGTAGTGCGGCAGAAAATCGCTTTAGTTGGTTGTTCCAACGATTTATTCAAGTGTTCACTGCTAATGAGCGTCCTTTAGTTTTATTTTTAGATGATTTACAGTGGGCTGATGCTACTTCTTTAAAGTTTTTACAATTGTTGATGTCTGAGTTTCAACAGGGTGAAAAGGTTCACTCTGGTCTATTGTTAATTGGTGCTTATCGTAATCATGAGGTTGCACCGACTCATCCATTAAATTTAGTAATAAACGAAATTCTTAAATTGGGTGGTAACTTAGAAACTATTATTTTAACTGCTTTAACATTTGCCGATTTAACTAATCTGATTACAGATACATTACATTGTCCAGAAAATATTGCTATTTCTCTCACCCAAATTGTTTTTGCTAAAACTCAAGGAAATCCTTTCTTTACCCATCAATTTTTGAAATATCTTTATCAAGAAGAAATAATTTCATTTAACTCTCATCTCGGTTATTGGCATTGTGAGCTTACCAAAGTCCAAGCATTGAAACTCACAGATGATGTGGTTGAATTTATGCAGATTCAACTGAGCAAATTGCCGAAGACTACTCAGCAAGTATTACAATTAGCTGCTTGTATTGGCAATAAATTTGATTTAAACACTCTGGCAATTGTTTATGAAAAATCTCTGGCAGATACCGCCGCAGATTTATGGGCTGCTATTTTAGAAGGTCTCATTTTACCACAAGCTGAGGTTTATCAATTACAAGCAACAGATAATGATGAGCAATATCAAAAGTTTACCAAAAATTTGATTAAAGTCAGTTTGGATAAAAAAGAATCTACAAATTCTAGTTATTATTCACATCAATGTCAATTTGTCCATGATCGTATTCAACAAGCTGCCTATTCTTTAATTTCCGAACAGCAAAAGCAATCAATCCATTTGCAAATCGGAAAATTACTTTTAAGTAATACTCCCTCAACTGAACTAGAAGACAATATTTTTGAGATTGTCAATCAGTTGAATATGGCAATCAAGTTAATTATAGAGCCTAGCGATAGCATTCAACTAGCCGAGATGAATTTGATTGCTGGACGTAAAGCTTTCACATCAACGGCTTATCCATCTGCTCTGAATTATTTAAATACTGGTATTCAACTATTATCTAGTCAAAGTTGGGAAACTCACTATCAACTCACCCTAGCTTTATATGAAACTGCTGCCGAAACATCATACTTGGCTGGGAACTTTGAGCAAATGGAAGTATTAGCTAATTTAGTTTTAGCAAACGCTCATACAGCTTTAGATAAAGTTAAAGTTTATGAAGTTAAAATTCAAGCTTATGGCTCACAAAATCAAGCTTTAGCATCTGTTAATACTGCTCTAGATTTTTTAAAGTCATTAGATGTAATTTTCCCAGAAAACCCCAGCCAGGAAGTGCTTGAGCTTGAATTGAAAAAAACTATTAGTAATTTTGCGAATAGACGCATTGAAGATTTAATTAATTTGCCAATAATGACAGATGCAAAAGCATTAGCTGTCATGCGGATTTTATCTAGTGCATTTACTTTTTTCTTTCAAGCTGCACCCCAATTGATGCCCTTAGTTTGTTATAAACAAGTTAATCTATCACTAGAATATGGCAATTGTCCCCTATCAGCATTTGTGTATGTTATCTATGGTTTTATTTTGACTGGAATGTTGGGAGACATCAATTCTGGTTATCAATTTGGTAAACTCGCTTTAAATCTGAGTGAAAAATTTCATAATAAAGCTGTTAAAGTCAAGATTATCCCTGCCTATAATTACCATATTAGCCCTTGGAAAGAACATAATAATTCGCGACTGCAATCTTTTGTAGACAATTATTATGATGCTTTAGACATGGGAGATTTAGAATTTGCTGCTATCTCTGTACAGAACTATTCTTGTTCTGCATATTTTCTGGGTAAAGAATTAAATACACTATCTCAAGAAATTGCTAGCCATAGTCATTATATTCGCCAAATTAAGCAAGAAAGGGTATTGTACTGGAATCAGTTATATAGACAAGTTGTTTTAAATTTACTCAGCGATTCTGAAGATTGTTATCGGTTAAATGGGGAAGCATACAATGAGCAACGAGACATTAAGTATCATTTGGCTGGTAAGGATGGTATCGGACTATTAAATTTATATATGTGCAAGACACAACTTTGCTATCTGATGGCTAACTACCATGAAGCAAAGGAGAACATTGAAAAATTAGAAAATTATTTACACGCTGCAATTGGTTCTTTAATTCTTCCCCAGTTTCATTTTTATGATTCCTTAGTCAGACTAGCAATACATCCTCATGCTTCTGAGTCTGAACGAGAAAAAATCTTAACAAAGGTAAAAACTAATCAAGATAAGTTACAGTATTGGTCAGATTATGCACCGATGAATTATCTACATAAATTTTATTTAGTAGAAGCGGAGTATGATCGGGTTTTAGGTAATAACTTAGCAGCTATAGATAATTACGAGCAAGCCATGATGCTGGCTCAAGAAAATGAGTATCTACATGAAGAAGCATTAGCTTGTGAATTAGCTGGGAAGTTTTATCTAGGCTGGGGTAAACAAAAGATAGCACAAACTTATTTAACTGATGCTTATCATGCTTATCAGCGTTGGGGTGCAGTCGCTAAGGTTAAAGATTTAGAACAACGTTATCCCAAATTACTGACTCAGATTACTCAACCAGATACATTACAAAATTATAGCAGCGAAATTATAGAGCCAAGCCGAGTTGCTATCCTGAAATCTTTCAGCACAGCTAGCACTCAAGAAACCTTGAGCAGTTCTAACACCAGTATTTCCGATATGCTGGATTTAGGAACTGTGATTAAAGCTTCACAGGTACTGTCTGGTGAGATTGAACTAGAACAGTTACTTTCTACTTTAATGGCTGTGGTGATGGAAAATGCTGGCGCATCAAAAGCAGTTTTGCTGTTGAGTGAGGGTGATAGTGATTTAAAAGTTACTGCCGTTAGTTCTAGTGCAACTGATGGTGCTATTTTGACTGAGTTCCCATCAATCAGTCTAGAAAATAGTCAAGATATACCTGTGACTTTGATTAATTATGTTAAACGCACCAAGGAAATTTTTGTGAGTGATGATGCCAAAACTGTGGCATTTTTAGCAAGCGATCGCTACATTCTCAAGCAAACACCTCAAAGCCTCTACTGCATACCGATTATTAATCAAGGTAAGCTATTAGGTATTCTGTATCTAGATAATCATCTTACCACAGGAGCATTCACGCGCGATCGCGTGGAATTACTCAAACTTATCACCACCCAAGCCGCTATCTCTCTAGAAAATGCCATACTCTACGATAGTTTAGCTACCGCCAATCAACGCTTAGAAGAACACAACTATAACCTAGAGAAAAAAGTCGCCGAAAGAACTCAAGAACTCCAAGAAAAAAATCAAGATTTACAACAAACTTTAGAGGAATTACAACGTACTCAAGCTTATTTAGTCCAAAGTGAAAAAATGTCTTCTTTGGGACAAATGGTAGCGGGAATTGCCCATGAGATTAATAACCCCATTAATTTCATTCATGGTAATATTGATCATGCGAGTCATTATGTCCAAGATTTATTAGATTTGGTGGAAATTTATCAACAAGAATACCCCTCACCATCTCATGTAATTGCGGAAAAATTAGCAGAAATTGATATAAATTTTCTGGCTGAAGACTTACCAAAAGTTCTGGATTCCATGAAAATGGGCAGTTCACGAATTCGTAATATTGTTGTTGGTTTACGCAACTTTTCCCGTTTGGATCAAGCAGAAATGAAACCTGTAGATATTCATGAGGGTATTGAAAATACTTTGATGATTTTACAGCATCGACTCAAACAAAAAAGCAATTTTCCCGAAATTTTAGTTACAAAACAATATGCTAAATTGCCATTAGTTAATTGCTATGCTGGTCAACTGAATCAGGTATTTATGAATATCATCAGTAATGCAATTGATGCGCTGGAGGAGTCAATAGTTGATATTTCACAGTCACAAGAACCAAATACTAAACTATCTAATCAACCAGAGATAATTATCTCTACTGAATTAGTAGATTCGCAGCAGGTACGAATTAAGATTGCTGATAATGGTTGTGGTATGTCACCAAAAGTCAAGCAAAAAATCTTTGACCCATTTTTTACTACTAAGCCTGTAGGTAGTGGTACAGGTTTAGGTTTATCTATTAGTTATCAAGTTGTTGTAGAAAGGCACAAAGGTGAGTTAATTTGTAATTCTACTCCTGGTGAGGGAACTGAGTTTATTATTGAGATTCCTCTGAATGATTTTAATACAATTACTGATGCCAATTAGATTTGAGTTGATACTTGATATCTAACGCAAACCTTGACCCTAAAAATGTAGAGACGTTGCATACAACGTCTCTACATTTTATGATTAACTATTTACGCCTAGTGTAATGTAGTTCACCTTCAACGGGCATAGAAATTTTCAGGGGTGGCTTATCGGGGTTCAAGGATGCTGTTACCCAACCTTCCAAAGTCATGACTTCCAAACAAAACATTGTATGCTGGATGGCGACGCGGAGGTGTTCGGGTGCAAAGCGCGTCTTGAATAAACTAACTAAGTAATGATAAATGTGTTCGATGTCAGAGGTACGGCTGAGAATATCGATTAGTAAACCATAAAGACCAGTAATCGGCAAGCGATCGCCATTTTCTCGGACGTAACATTTAACTTGGCTAATCTCACCATTGTTGTAGACAGCCACACATTCCTCTTTGCTGTTCTCTAGGTTTAACTCAAACACATTGTTATCGCTAATTTCCCAAGGTAATTCTTCTTGGGAAAAACGCTGTACCATCTGTTTCATTGCGCCTAAGTCAAAGCCACCAATCACGGCTTGACCAAGGATATCATTAGTAAAACCGCCTTGTGCTAACCACCGAAACGCTTCAGTGGGACTAAGATTTAACCCGGCTTCTTTGGCTATGGTTTGACAATGTGCTTGCAAATCGGTAAATTGACCATTGGCAGCGTACCAATAATCAGCAAAGCGAATATGTTGTTGTACTCGACGGCGTTGATTTTGGTCGTATTGGTTTTTTAACCATTCTGCGTTATGTTTGCCCTGATGTAATGCCAAGATAGTGTAGGCTAGTTCCCGACCGCCAACATGGGTTAAAGTCATCCCCGCAGCTAATATAGGATCAGCAAAACCTGCGGCTTCTCCGACTAAAAACCAGTTTTCTCCGGTAGTTCTCTGGGCGAAAAATGACCAATCTTTGGTAGTCTCAATTTTACCTCTACTGCTAGCATTGGCAAGCAATTTAGCAATGTGCGGTTCGGCTTGCAGTGCTTCATTATATATATCTGCGGCTGGTTTTTTCGCTTGTTTGTAATAGCTAGCCGGACAAATAAAACCTACACTGGTGCGGGTTGGGCCTAGAGGGATAAACCAAATCCAGCCGTGTGCTAAACTCATTACCTGGACACGTGTACCGCCTACACCAATTTCTACCGCCCACTCGGCGTTATGCCAATAGTCCCAAATGGCGATGTTTTGCAGTTGTGTCGGACATTCAGTTTCTACACCTAAAGCCTTTCGTAATACGCCAATATGGCCAGAAGCATCGACATAGTAAGTTGCGGTGACTTGTTCCCCAGTATTTAAGTGTAAGGCTGTGATGCGATGGGCAAAGCCCCGCCAGAGGCGATCGCCTTGTGTCTCTACTTTCACTACTGCTGTTTGTTCCCGCACTTCACACCCCAATTCTGCGGCGTGACGTAGTAAAATCTCATCATAAACTGCACGGTCAACTTGAAAAGCTGTTTGTTTGCGTTGTCCGGCAAACTTAGCCGGACGAGGTTCTTCTTTAAACTCCTCTAGTCGCAAAAAGTTAAACTCCCAAGGTTCTGGATCATTTCCCCAACGATAGTTACCCCCGACTTTAATCGGGAAATTAGCAGCTTCTACTTTATCCCAACATCCCATTTCATTGAGAATCTCACCAATTTGTGGTAGCTGACTTTCGCCTACATGATCTCGTGGAAACTTTTCCTTTTCTAAAATTAATACACGCAGTTGAGGATTATACTTCTTCAATAAACTCCCAGTTGTGCTACCAGCCGGGCCGCCACCAACAATTACAACATCATAATGATTCATAAGACTGAGGAATTGTGAATAATACGTTTCGATTTACAACATTTTTGTAGGGTGGGCATTGCTTGCCAATTGCTAAAATCCCTAGTTTGAAGTTTTTGGCTGTGCATCGCCTGACATTTATTGATAATCATGCAAGATATGACCATTAATTAGAGTTTTCTGCATGAAAAAAGCATACTGAAAATAGCACCTACCCATAATCAAATTTCAGTATGCAATTTTAACTTTTAAGCATTAGCAGTTAAGGGTGTTTCTGCATCCATAGCGGGATGGGAAATATCCAAGTTTTCTGTCCAAGTGTGGGAAATATCCAAGTTTTCTGTCCAAGTGTGGGAAATATCTAAGTTTTCTGTCCAAGTGTGAGAAATATCTAAGTTTTCTGTCCAAGTGTGAAAAATTTGAATGGTTTCTTCTTGAATATTAGACATGATTTTGTTCCTTAGATTTGCAAATTGGGGTAGATGCTAAACATAATAATTCTGCTATATTCAGGCACAGAAATTTAGATTACTCTCAAGTAATAACTTGCTGTAATCCCTTGCTATTACATCTGTTATGGAAGGTGTAATCTTGATGGGCTACACCTGGATAATAATTCAGTTAAGCGACGGTGACAGCATCATCAATTTTTCAGCCTTGCATAAATGCCTGTTGCTCATCATAATTTGTGGCATATACAAACAGAGCATTTACTAATTCTGTGATTAGCTCGAAGATTTTTTCTACTAACTTCAAAGCCTCTTGATTTTGTTCTTCAGTCAGTTCGATAGTTTGCAGAAAATTTTCTATATCAATGATATGATCAGCTTCTAACTTTTCATGGGATGAACCAAAAAACAGGTATTTATTTCCTGTAATTGCTTGCAATTCTTCAGCCACTTGTGCAGCATTCCCAAAGACAATATTTCCCGTTATCTCTAAAACTTCAATAATCAGTAGCTTTTGTAGTGGTTCTGCATTTAAAGCATAACGAAATAACTGATTAATTACCCAACGTGGGGTTTTGGTTTCTTCACCCCATAAAAATTTTACAGTGTCGCTGAATTTTAATGAGCAGTCAAATCCAAGTTTTTCTATATCCGATAAAAACCATCGCCAGTGATAATCATCTTGTTCAGTATGTTTGTTAATTAATACCTGAATAGGAGCATTACTGTTTAAGTCACGAAATCCGTATTTATTTAAGTCTGAAAAACCCATGATAAAAGGTGTAGCACATTTACCCCAGGCTAATCTTTTTCTAGGGTCTATGCTTTGATCTTGCATGAATTTTAATAAGGGTAACTGGGCAAATTCTTGCTTTTTAGTTGTAATCAATGCAAGGATTTCTTTCATTTTTAAACCCTATCTCACTTTTATGATTCAATTTCGACAATAATTCATGCCAATAGTACAGGAATGAAATTGCTAATTTTTCCTGATGCTTTACTGTATGCGTTGCTGAACTAAATCCGGTTTCTACATGAAATATTTAAACTGCTTAATTCTTTTTTAATATTTATTTGTGGTGAAAATTAACCGTAATATTGTCTATCTTTGTATGTAAAAATTATACTTACTAAAAAAGATTCCTCAAAAATAGACTTTTGCCTCAAAAATGTAATATGAATTACATTAACTAAGATTAGACGATAAATTAGTAAAATATCATCTAAAAGATAGATGACAATTTAGCGAGTTAGCTTAAAAACCTCTAAATGAGGGCTTGAGTTAATAAGTCCCGATGTGTCAACGCTGCATTTACTAAAGATTGGATTTTGTCAGGTGAAAGCTGCTGACCATTTGTGTAATGATCTATCCAAGTTTGACTAATTAAATTGGTATCATCTGGTAAAGTTGCTAAATCCCAGCCAGGTATGGCTAAATCTTCCATGAGACGGTTGACTTTGGGATCATAACTGAGAGCAAAACAGCGACAGCCTTCAGCAGCAGCCATAATTAAACTGTGTAACCGCATTCCAATAGCCATTTCTACACCACGAAACACACCCTTTAAAAGTTGTGGGTCTTCTAGACACAATATTTGGCTAACATCAGTCAGGTGTGGTTGTATGGTTTGAGCAATTTCTAAGTCTTCGCTTTTTTGGAATGGTAACAAGAGAATAAAAGTCTGTGTGGTTTTTTGGAATTCTACTAAAGCATGAGTTAAATTAGCTAACCGGGCTGGTGTTAATTGGGGATGCTTTCTTAAGGTGACAGCAACTCTGGGCGCGGGTAAGTTTTCTAGTTCTGGTACTGGTTGAGCTGCCAAAGCCCAAACTGGATCAGGTGCTAAGATATGAGGAATTTGCCACTCAGATAATAAAGCCGCACTGGCGCGATCGCGTACACTAACTTTGGTACAACCTGCAAAATTTTGTCTAGCTAACAAGCGTGTTTGAGGACGCAACAAAGGGCCGATACCTTGCGCCCAAGCGATAGTTTTTAAGCCCATGCTTTGCGCTAATGCCATCAACCCACCATAATAAAAGGGGCTAATGGTGCTAGTAACATCCTGGATTAAGCTTCCCCCACCCCAAATGAAAGCATCACAGGAACGTAAAGCTTGCAGTACAGCCAAGGGAGCCATCCGATTGTATGCTTCTACATGATAGCGATCGCGTGTTTCTTCTGGATTACCAGACAGCACCACAGGAGTAACATCAGGTGGTAGCATCTGTAGCAGTGTCGCTAGTAAAGCTTCATCACCACCGTTACCTTTGCCGTAATATCCAGATAAGAGCGATCGCATCGTCACCATGAAAAATTGTGGATGTTGGATTTAACTTTATCAGCTTTTTCCCAATAGTTAATCACAAGTCAGCCATCTTGCTACAAAAAGTTGAATTGGCTTATGGGAAGATGGACAAGGGAGTAGAGGGAGTAGAGGAAACGGAGGAAGCAGAGGAGAAAAATTTTTACCTAGTCAACAGTCAACAACTTTGAATTTTGAATTTTGAATTTTGAATTTCTATGCACCCTCTTTCAATTCCGACTTGGATTATTCATGTTTCTAGCGTTATTGAGTGGATTGTCGCAATTTGGTTAATCTGGACTTATGGCGAACTCACTGGTAATCGCCGTTGGTGGGGATTATCCTTTGGGATGTTACCAGCTTTGGTGAGTGCTATGTGTGCTTGTACCTGGCATTATTTCGACAACTCCCAAGCTTTAGAATGGTTAGTGACGCTGCAAGCTAGTATGACTGTAGTTGGTAATTTTACCTTATGGGCGGCGGCGGTGTGGATTTGGCTGGATTCCCGCAACAGCAAAACAGCCGCTAATTCTTTTGATGCAAAACCTATCAAATCAGAGCGATGATATCTAAAGACACCCTATTTGCTTTGTCACTGTTTCCGTATTTGGGTTTCTTGTGGTTTATCAGCCGCAGTCAACAAATGCCCCGTTTAGCATTATATGGATTTTACGGCACTCTCGTATTTGTAGGTGTGACGATTCCCGCCGGGATTTATGCCAAAGTCCATTATGGCGAAGCTTTAGCTAACATAGATTGGCTACACGGTGGTGCGGAAGTTTTTTTGACCCTTTCTAATATTTTGATTGTCTTGGGTTTTCACCAAGCTGTCAAGAAATTACAAGAGCGTAAAAGCGAAATATAAGGGATTGGGGACAAATCAATTCAAAATTCAAAATTCAAAATTCAAAAATATTGCTTTTGACTTTTGACTTGTTTGATGCCCCATGATTAATAACTATGTTAATTAAACAGGGGAAATTTCTATGGACGTAATTCCAGCGATTGATTTATTAGATGGTCGGTGTGTGCGACTGTATCAGGGAGACTACGATCGCTCACAAGTTTTTAGTGAAAATCCGGCTGATGTTGCGAAACAATGGGTAGAGCAAGGTGCAACCAGATTACACATTGTAGATTTAGATGGGGCAAAAGCTGGTAAGGTAGTAAACTTAGGAGCAATAGAAGCGATCGCGCAAGCTGTTTCTGTACCGCTTGAGATTGGCGGCGGATTACGTGACCAAGCTAGTGTAGAACAGGTGTTTAATCTTGGTGTACAGTGGGCGATTCTCGGTACTGTCGCCGTGGAACAACCCCAGCTAGTACAACAACTGTGTCAAAAATACCCCGGACAAATTATCATCGGGATAGATGCGCGGAACGGACTGGTAGCTACTCGTGGTTGGTTGGAAACTTCGCAAGTATTAGCAACCCAACTTACAGTACAAATGCAAGAACTAGGAGCAGCCGCAATTATTTATACTGACATTCACCGTGATGGTACTCTGTCAGGCCCGAATTTAGAAGCTTTGCGGGAATTAGCGGACGCGATTTCTATACCAGTGATTGCTTCAGGTGGGGTAAGTTCTGTCACTGATTTGTTGAGTCTGTTAGCGTTAGAACCCCAAGGTGTTACAGGTGTAATAGTGGGACGGGCGTTATATACTGGCGATATTAACTTAAGAGAAGCTTTACAGGCGATCGGCTCTGGACGCATTCAAGATATTCCCCCCAATTTCGGGTTTTCTTCGTTTGCTTGATTCACCCTGATTTGAAAACAGGTATAATTCCCCTAAAATGTAGAGACTAAGCATGGCTAGTCTCTACATTGCAGAATCAAGTGCATCTTCATCAATCGTAGGGTGGGCAATGCACGCAATGTAAAAATCAGGTTTTAAGCGAAGTGTAAGCTGTGCATCGCCGCACTGTGATGGCAATAAAGCAACTGGTGTAAAATGTCAGTACCCTATTTCAACCTGTAGTTCCAAGTCTTTATCGCTAAATCAATATACCAACCTAAATTTTCAGGACTTTGTTTTTCAAAAGAAGTCCACCATGCCAAAGTAGCCTCATCAATTGGTGGTGTAATACCTTTCAAAAGATATATCAACAACTGAAATGTATTTGGTGATCCTAATGAAGCGTAATATAGGTATAAGTTAGGTTTAGTCCATATTGGCATACCATCCCTATTAAATGATGGGCAGATATTCTTAATAGGTTTATTTTTCATATCAATAGTATTTTTAGTATACACCAACCATTCAACAAGAGAATTTTCAGAGAAAGGATTGTTATCTTTAGCTAAAAGCAGTCCAAATCGTGCAACAGGGATTTTTATATTTGTTTTTACCATTGTGGGCAACCACAAAAATAATCTAACTTCTTTGCTAGTATTTGTTATTTCTGCTAACTTCTTATGATTCTCTCCTTCACCAGTTGCATATAGTACCTTTCTATAGCTAGAGCTAACCATTTCTTTTACTTTTGGTTGAGCCATTAGCAGTGTTCGCAAAGCTGTAAAATCATCCCAATATTCTTGAGGCAAATTATTTCTAAAATTTATAATAAAAGCTGATAAACTTCTTTGGGATAACTCAGGACTTGTTGGACTATCAGGTAAACCAAAGATAGGGTAAGAAATATCATAAGTTTGACTACAGAGTTTGAATTTAGCTGAGTTATTACTTCTTTCAATACTAAACTCATAAAAGCAAATATCATCCTCAAATTTTGAAGCCTCTTTGTCTGTATAGTTATCTTCATGAAAAGCAGGTGAAACCGCTATTAACTTGACTGGCAAAGAGTAATCTATAATATCTGAAAATGGTTGTTCTTGCAAAATCGCCTTTCGATAACGAGTTAACTGAGAAACTAAACCTCTATCCTCCTCATTCTTTAACTCAATTATTAACCCAAGTTGCGGGTAATAGAAGATAAAAGAGGATAGGGTTCGTGTAGGCATGGTAAATGAGGGGTTGTGCGAACTCCAACCACCATGAAAATGCAACGCTGGAATGTTCAGTATAGTTGAAAAGAAAGAAGCATTTACAACTTAGTCAATAAAAGCTTGTTTCAGAGTATAGGCAAAAATAAAAGCTTGTACCTTCAGTAAAAACCCTTCATAAGTTACCGCATGAATTGATTTTTGGAAATAACTTGTAATGCCACTAAACACGGTTTCAATGTAATGACGAATAGACTGTTTAATGTATTGAATCCAAGGAGGGTCTTGGCGTTTAGAGTTACTTTTTCGGATGACTTGCATTGAGATTTGCTCAGTTTCGAGCAAAACATCCTCCACAGTGTAATCAAGATAGGCACAATCAGCATAAACTTGACTTCCTGGGGGTAAATTCAATGGTAAAGCACTCAATCCCCGGATATCGGTCGCACTTGCTGGCAGGAACACAAATTCAACGGGAGTACCTGTTTTGGTAGTTAATAACTGTACTCTTACTCCATAAAAATAACGTTTCTTAGATGCGATATAACCCCGATATTCTGGTGATTGGATGAGATGGGCATTAAAGATGCGAATGTTATCACAGATCGGTACAGGAAACGAGTCTAAAAGATATTCCGTATTTTCACTAATTTCTTTCAGTGCCATTCCCACTTGATGAAATAAATCGTTCATTAACATTGCTACATGATGTAATCGCCGATTAAATCGTGATTTTTCTAACATTCTTGGCATCAATTTATGGTCTTTCATGTAGCTGCAAGCCTGACTATGATTACCACCAAAGTACATAGCCGCGATTATTGCCGTTGTGATAATTTCTGCATCACTCATTTCACAACGAATATCCTCTTTATGGCCGATCGCCTTTAATAAGTCATCTATGACAGAATAGATCGTAACTATTTCATTTAACATCTGTCCCTCCTCTTTGTCTTGTCTGGAGGGATTTTCTTGTTTCTCTACCTTTATGTCATCTCTCTTTGAGACTAACTAGCAACTTGGGTTATTACTGGCTGTTTGCCTGATTTAGTAAAACCTAGTAAATCACATCGCTGCATTTTAATATTATGCTGACGCTTGACTAAAACTAATTCAGGAAAGATTTTTTCAAAATTAGCTTCAATATAATCTTCCAAATGCGATTCTGACTGAAAGTTGATTTTTCCCCCTACGTATATTAAGTGGGGATTGACTTTCTCTAGTTCATCATTAAAGCGTTTAGAGGATGCTGTTAAATGTTTGGCTTTGAGGTACGGCATAAAAATTTAGAATAGATTAAAGTCTATATAAGGACTCGGTTTATATTCTCAAACTTTCGTGTTTAGGCATGATTAAACAAGTTTCTCTTATTAACCAGTGCCATACTTATCATAAAAATATCCTGAAATAATAGGATAATTAACAGTATATTTACTTAAGGTTTTGTGATATTATTGAACTTCACACATCTTGCACCTGTTCCTTGATGATAATTTTTGTAGGGTGGGCATTGCTTGCAAGTTGCTTAAAGCCTTAGTTTTACGTTGTTGGCTGTGCATCGCCAGTAGCTTATTGAGAATGCTGCAAGATATGACACTTGGCTGATGCTTACTCGCAGCGCAAAACTGTGGCTCAGGTGATGTTTATAAAGCTTCATATTATACTAGAAAACCCTCTCCAAACCTCTGAACATAAAATGTAGAGACGTTGCATGCAACGTCTCTACATTTTCGCCCATTTCCTTGTATGGAAGGGGGTAAGGGGGGTTAGGTTTAATCGATTTTGATGTGAATAACAATGCTTGTCAAATAACCTCTAAGAAACACTGGGGTTATCTAGTGTTTTTATCTGCTGTAAAATTTGCTCAACTTGGTAAACTTTCTCGTTCCTACTTTGTGACTTGAATATATTTAAAGCTTTTTCTAACGCAGATTTTGCTTCATCTTTCTTATTTACTTGCCACAATGCCTGACCAAAATTCATCATCGCATCGCCATATTTGGGGTTAATATTTAAAGCTTTTTCATATTCAGCAATAGCATCTGTCCAACGATTTTGACTCGCATAAACTATACCAATGGCATTATAAGCTAAAGCATATTTGGAATTAAAGCGAATGGCTTCTCTGTAGGCACTAATTGCTGTTTCTGGTTGGTTGCGGCGAAACAATACATTACCTAACTGAAAGTGTGCAAAAGCGTCTTTAGGAAATTTCTTAATTAACTCACATAAACTTACTTGCGCGCCGGGGAAGTCGCGCCGACTATATAAATCATTTGCTTGTTGAATTAGTTGCGATCGCTCTTGTACTGAATCAGTAAATTGTGCTAGTTTTTGTACTGGTTTAGCTTGCCATTTTTGCCGTTGGTTATTTAAAACTTCTTCACAAGCTAACTTATGCGGCAATTGTTCCTGTGCTTTGACAGTGATGGAACTATAGGACAATACACTAATTACAGTAATGACACTCAAACACACATAGCTAAGAGGTCGAACAATTACTGATATTACTTGGCTGCTGTGCTGCATCGTCCCATCCCTCCATCATGCTTTGATCCCCATGATACAGCGAGGTGAACTACTTAGTAGTAGGTGTATATAGTTTGTAGTCGGGACTTTAGTCCTGATCACCAGCACAATCAAGGGTAGGCTGTTTCGCCTACCCCAAATAATGAAGAATCTGGAATGATTTACGCACCTTCGCGTAACTTATCTAAGACGCTTCTATCTTCTAATGTGGAAGTATCGCCAGCAACTTCTTGTCCAGCCGCGAGATTTCGCAGTAATCGCCGCATGATTTTACCCGATCGCGTTTTCGGTAATGCGTCTGTAAAGCGAATTTCACCAGGACGGGCGATCGCACCAATTTCTGCAACTACGTGCTTTTTCAGTTCTTTACTCAATTCTTCACTGGCTTGATAAGTCCCTTCTAATGTCACAAAGGCGACCACTTCCTCACCTTTGAGTTCATCTGGCTTACCAACCACAGCCGCCTCAGCTACCGCCGGATGAGACACTAAGGCTGATTCAATTTCCATTGTACCCAGGCGGTGTCCTGAAACATTCAATACATCATCCACACGCCCCATCACCCAGAAATAGCCGTCTTCATCTTTTCTCGCACCATCCCCAGCAAAATAAGTATAGTTGCCATCTTTGGGGGGTATGTGTTCCCAATAGGTGCGGCGGAAGCGTTCCGGGTCGCCGTAGACTGTCCGCATCATTCCCGGCCAGGGATGACGCACGGCTAAGTAACCGCCTTGGTTCTCACCGACGGAGTGACCATCTAAATCTACAATATCAGCAAGAATCCCAGGGAAGGGCAGAGTTGCTGAACCGGGTTTGGTGGGAATTGCTCCTGGTAGCGGTGTAATCATAATCCCGCCGGTTTCTGTTTGCCACCAAGTATCAACGATGGGACAGCGTTCACCACCAATAATTTTATAGTACCACATCCAGGCTTCTGGGTTGATGGGTTCGCCGACTGTTCCCAACAAGCGCAAGGATGACAAATTGCGGGCTTTGGGATGGTGTTCACCCATTTTAATAAATGCCCGGATTGCGGTTGGTGCTGTGTAGAAAATGCTTACGCCGTATTTTTCGATCACATCCCAAAAACAACCGGGGTTAGAAGCACGAGGCGCACCTTCATACATTAATGTGGTTGCACCGTTGGACAGGGGGCCGTAAACTATGTAACTGTGTCCGGTAATCCAACCTACATCGGCAGTACACCAATAAACATCTGTGTCTTGCAGGTCAAAAATCCATTTGGTGGTGATGTGACTATATAAGTTATAACCGCCTGTGGTATGGACAACGCCTTTGGGTTTGCCTGTGCTGCCAGAGGTGTAGAGAATAAATAGCATATCTTCACTGTCCATCGGTTCGGCGGGAGAGTCAGCCGATACGCCCTTTTGTAAATCATGCCACCAATGGTCGCGTCCGGGTTCCATCTGGGTTTTCTGTCCGGTACGTTGGACGACGAGGACATCTTTAACGCTCTTGACTGCACCATCAGCGATCGCTTTGTCTACTTGTTCTTTTAGTGGTACAATTGCATCTTTGCGCCAACCGCCGTCTGCTGTAATTACTAATTTAGCTTGAGCATCAATTAAGCGATCGCGTAACGCCTCGGCACTGAAACCACCAAAGACAACGCTGTGGGGTGCGCCAATTCTGGCACAGGCTAACATAGCGATCGCTGCTTCTGGTATCATCGGCATATAAATTCCGACGCGATCGCCTTTTTGGACTCCCAGTTGCTTCAAGACATTAGCAAATTGGCAAACTTCCCGATGCAGTTGGGCATAGGTGAGAGTCCGCGAATCTCCCGGTTCTCCTTCCCAAATCAATGCAGCTTTATTTTTACGCCATGTAGTCAGGTGTCTGTCAAGACAGTTGTAAGAGATATTAATTTTACCGCCAACAAACCACTTGGCAAAAGGTGGTTGCCAATCCAGCACGGTATCCCATTTTTCAAACCAATGTAACTCAGTTTCGGCTAATTCCGCCCAGAATTTTTGCGGATCAGCTTTGGCTTTGTCGTAGAGATGTTGGTAATCTTCTAAGCTTTTAATATGGGCTTGCTGTGCAAATTCCGCCGGAGGATGAAATAAACGCTTCTCTTGTAGGATTGATTCTATAGTTGGCTGAGACATAACTATCGTTTGTAACGGTGTTGTAACTGAAAACTATTTTGTACCCAAAGTTATACACAAGTGCTTTTAGTTTCGTTAAGCAGGGAAATTTATTCACGGCTAGGGGTGAGACTTGATGCCATACTGCTCAATGGCAGTTTTAATCACGCTGAATATTAGTCACCTAGTATGATCAGAAGTTATAATGACTAAATCTACCCAAGGTAAAATTCCTGACTTTTGACCTGATGACCACTTAATGCTCATGTATACAAAAATATAAAATTTTAATTAAATTTTTGGGAGAAAATAAATATTACTCACTGAGATATTGATATTTTTGGTAAGAAGCTTTAGTAATAGGAAGTAGGCGATCGCTTGCAAGCAAAAGAGATTAAAGAAAAAATCAAATCACTGATCGAGCAAGCCTCCTCGATAGATCCTAATTTAGCCAGAAAATTAGATGAGATTAATCGTTGGGTAAAAGATATTAAGCCTGGTTCTCTGACTGCTAAACCCTTTGTGCTGGCGTTTTTGTTGCAGGTGATTACAGATTCTACGATTTGGTTGATGATTCAATCACTGCCATCTAGAGAAGAACAAACAGCCAAATTTGAGCAAATGACACCGAATGAAAGATACTGGTATGGTTATCTGTTTCCTAGGTGGATTAATGCGAGTGACTCCAAGTTTTATATTTGGAAACAAAAATTAATGTCAGGTGAATTCAACCAAGAAGATGATGATATAATTAGAGCTATAGCGCAGAATATTGCCAATCGAAACGGAAATTTTTGGCAGCGTTATATTGCAGACCTATCTATGGCAACAGATTTAATTGTTAGTAATCATCACGAGCAACCACTCTGCATTCAAGTTACCAGTGTGAGTGACGAACTAAATCACCAAAAGTACCTAGCATGGGAAAATACTCTACGTGCTTGGGAAATAGAAAGAGGATTGTTTTTTAGCTATAATCCCCAGGATGCTAATTTTATTCATAAGCTAGTAAATATAGCACTTTATAACAGTGATTATCTGGCTAGGGGTAAATATTTAAAAATGTCCTAATCATGTAAGATTCTGAATTGTTGTCTTGACTGAAAATACATAATTTCTTTGCCCATCACAGCTTGATATGGCTCACAATAACCCAACCAATAGCTACACAAATCAGATGGACACATTTACCGAAGCTTTAGCTACAGCCAGACAAATGCAACAAGACTGGCTGAGTTATGGAGTAAATTTTATCCATCTTTACATTGAAGATGTCGAGGGAGATTGGTTAGAAAACTGGGAACATGAGGAACTATTTTGCAATGCGGTATTTGATAGAATTAAAGAATATTTGGTCAGTGATGATGCTGTGGCTGTCAGATTGCGCCAAGATTTAGGCGATCGCTCACTTTTTGATATAGCAGTAAACCTAGAAGAAATTTGGAGAATTACTTCCCCAAACAACAGGTTAACTGCTGTGAAAAGTCTTTTAGGCGACGATGAAAGCTCAGATTTAGCAGAGAAATTGTTAGCAAGATTAATAGCTATACTTGTAAGCAATAAATCTTAGGCTAGCGCATCGGCACGGCTTGTAATTGTTGAACATGTTTTTTAAATATATACCATGTTTGATTTTGCTGATTACAAGCCAGTGTTTTGTCAAAAGTGACAGTATAGTAATCTGTGAGACTTTTTAAGCTATTACCTTCACGGTACTGTGTATTACTGTTGCGATTATCATTAATAGACGCAACAAAAAATTTGTCACCTGCTCTAACAGCACACTTTTTATTATTTTCTTTAATTTCGCTAGATTGAAGAAACCAATTGTCTTTGAGCTTAAAAGTAGTACCGCCCGTAGAAGTGACTCTTAAAATTCTCAGGGCAGGTACATTATTACTTTGCTGTGAATAAACTGGCTGGGAAATCACAGCAGCCGCAGCACCACACAAAACACCTAAACACAAAATTAATCTCTTGGGATAAGATTTATTGCAATCAATAACCATTGAGAATGACCTAAGTCTTAAGTATGATTTATTTTGTCAATGGTATGATTTTACAATAAACTTCAGTCTAAGTAAATCAACTATTACAAACTGTGATAAACTTAAGTTAATTATTACTGGCAAAGTTAAGCAATGACGGACTAAGGATGTTGTTCACGAGCATCCACAACTAAAATTAAGCATAAAGCTGCGATCGCCTTTTGCCATTCCTGCTTAACTCTATCATCTTCCACTCCGGCGAATAACTCAACTAAGCGAGGAACAGCAGCTTCCAAAGCTAAACGGGGTACTGGGCGGTGTAAATTCACTAAGTTAGTTAAACTTTCTTGATTGTTGAGAAAACCAATTACCCATTTTGTCGTGTGTTCTGGAGTATCAGGAACACGCTGCACATGCAACTCATGTTTTAGCCAGTTATAAAAAGGTGGTAATTCCTGCGCTAAAACTGTACCTGCTGTTGGTAAGGTTTGTCTGAGTAAATCAGTATCTAAACTGTTGAGTTCGTGCTGTAATTCAGGAGATTCTAGAACCTGATTGAGTGGCTTAGTCAGAATTGCGTCTATCTGAGTAGGGGATAAATCTAAATGTTGAGCAAAAGTTGTTTGTAATAATTGCATTAGCCAAAAATCCTCAAATTATCAGTTACTACCTGCTGCTTTCTCAGAAAGTGTCAGCAGAAATGCTAAATTTTCCTCAGCTTTTAAAGCATGGGGTGCATTAGCTGGCATAAAGACAAAAATTCCCGGTTCTAACGTGATATTATTTCCTGATAAAGTGAGTAAACCTTTACCTGCTATCACGTTGATAGTGGCATTACGAGTTGATGTATGCTCAGAAATTTCTGTATTAGCAGCCAAGCAAAATAAAGTATATTGACAAGCTTGGTCTTGAAAGATAACCTTACTGAGAACTCCCGCATTGGGATATTCAATCTGTTCTTGCAGTTGAATACTTGAAGATGGGCTAGTTGTGATTAAGCTAGTCATAGTTTTTCTGGGGTAATTACTAACCAACGATATCTGAATAATTCACCTATAGCTTAACATTTTCCTAATGTTCCTAATTTTAATTGAACCAAGCAGCGAACTCAAAGAATTGTCCTCGGAAAACCTGCAATAATTGTTGCCAAGTAGCTGTATCTGTTTGCTTACCAAACTCTAGATAGGGTGCAGCAGCAGTTCCTTGCACCCACAGCACTAAATCAAACCCACGGGGTTGGGTAAAGACTTGATTTAAATTAATCCCTCTTACTTCCCGTTTTCGCCAGAAGGGAATTAACTTTTTACCTGTGAACAAGGTATCTGCTTCATTTAAAAAATTCAACCAACTATCAATCATAGCTTGAGTAACTACTGCATTCGGAATTACCGCTTTTTGTCGGGGGTTGGGTAGCCATTCTCGATCATTATCAGTTTCCGCTAAAATTAAATTCCAAGATTCACGACTTAAGGCTGTGACTGTTTGAAAATTTTGCAAAGCCGCAGTTAAACGTTGTGGTTCTACAACTGGAAAATTAATCAAATGAATTAATGCCACAATGTCGCTAATATCGACATTACCAAAACTAAATATTCCTGTACCATTAGCGAGAAATGAATAAGGAGTTTGTGGATTGGCAAACACTAAATGAGCAGTAGAATCAAACAGTTTACTTTCATCATGAGCTAAAACAACCTGAATAATTGCCGAGAGTAAATTGCAGTATCCTTTGAGCCATACGACATCACCCATATCATAAGCGATCGCAAAATTTTGGGCAGCTTCTTCTGTTGCTTGTATCCCTGTCAATAAGCTGAAAGTTTTCCAGAAAGATTCATCTTCTTCTAGCTTGCCATTAGCATTAAAATCCATCCGCGTTAAACCAATTCGCAAAGGCAGTTTAACTGTATTATCTTTGATAGGTTCGAGAGTAGTTTCGATAGCAGTTAAATTATTGAGTAAGTCTTGCAGAATTTGACGAGTATCTTGATAGGTGACTGGCTGCGGTTGGGGATTTACCGGAACAGGAAGCCGTAAAATCGGGAAAAATTGAGTAATACCATTTTGCTGTAAACCATAAGTATAAAGCGACTGCATTAACTTTTCAGTTGCCCCCATCAGTTGCACAACACCCAAACCAAATCGACTTTGATCATCATTAGGATTTTGCTGGAGTTTCGCCTCAAGAGCCGCTTTTCCCTCTGGAAATTGTGCATTAATTAGATATTGCTCAATTTGTGAAGTCGGTGGTGTTGACTTAACTGCTGGTGCGAACGAAAATGCAAAGGTGAGCAGCAGTAGTAAAGAACATAAAAAAAGACGCATAACCTGGTATTTAAGGGCTGGAGATGTTCGCACTACTCTAACTCATGATTACGTCTTTATCCCCTGTATCTTAATAATTAATAAAGCTCTGTGTAAGTAGGTTGGTTAAAAGTTCGTAGTCAGGACTTTAGTCCTAAGAAAAGGGCTAAAGCCCTTACTACGAACAAAATTATAATATTTTCACATTCATTAATATAAGTTCAAACAAATTTATCTACATCCTGAAACTTCAATCATCGCTCAAAGTTTCAATCAATAAATCAACTTGTTGCTGTCGCTGCTGTAAAAATGTTTCACATTGACGTAAATGTTCAACAGCAATTGCAAACTGGTCAAACACAGCTTCTAGTTCTAAATTACCTGATTCTATGCGAGAAATAATTTTTTCTATTTCTGCAACTTTTTCCTCATAATTACCATTAAATACAGCATCAGAATTAGTAGAATTGTTACGTTTCATGATGATTTTTTTTCCGTCCTTTGCGCTTTGGTGGTTCTTGATTTTTGACTTCTATAACTTTTACTGTTACCTCACCTTGTGCTAATTGAATTGACAACTCTTGCCCTACAATTAAGTCATGAGCAGTACGAGCGATCGCACCATTTTCTTGTCTGACTACCGCATAACCACGCTGTAACACCGCTTTGGGATCGAGGGTGGCTAATTTTTGGCGTAACATTTCTAAATGTTGCTCGGCTTGCTGCGATCGCCTCATTGTCAGTTGTAACAATTGTTGACGTTGCCAAGTTAATTTTTGCAGTTCTTCTCTAACTTGTCTATCTAACCGCAGATTTCGCAAACGGTTACGTAATGTTTGCAGTCGGTTCACAGCTTTTGTCTGAGAAGTCAGCACCGCCTCATTTAAAGCTGCTAGTCGTTGCCGATGTTGAGTATATAACTCTGTCAGTGAAGGTACAACAGTTTTTGCTGCTGCCGTGGGTGTATGAACGCAAACATCTGCGACTAAATCAGTTAAAGATTCATCTCTTTGATGACCAATGCCCGTAATTACTGGTATAGAACAATTAGCAACGGCTCTGACAACCCGCTCATCATTAAAACAAGCCAATTCCTCAACCGCACCGCCACCGCGAGATAAGATTAACACTTGGGCGCGTCCATCTTTTTCTACTCGTGCGATCGCCTTTACAATAGAGTCTGGTGCTTGCTCACCCTGAACAATAGCCGGAGAAAATAAAACCTGTAACCCTGGATATCGTTGCTTGAGGGTTTGTTGAATATCACCCCAAGCCGCAGCAGTGGGAGAAGTGACAACGGCGATAGTCTGGGGATGCAAGGGAAGCGATCGCTTTCTTGCAGTATCAAATAAACCCTCAGCTAATAGCCGATTGCGTAATTGTTGAAAGCGTAGAGCTTGCAAACCCACACCAGCAGGTAAAACTTGCCAGACTGTTAATTGATACTCTCCCCGTTGTGGGTATAGACGAATACTACCCAAAACAATGATTTGTTCCCCAGACACAGGTAATTGGGCGAGTTTTGCCACTTGACTACTCCAAGCCACACACTTAATAGCGGCTGTGCCATCAGTATCTTGTAGCGTAAAGAACAACCCACTCCGATGATTATTAGCACTGGAAACTTCACCAGTTACCCAAACTTGTCGCAGTGACTCATCTTGCTCCAACAGCAAGCGAATATAGTCAGTTAACCCAGATACGGAAAGGGCTGTATCTAGTCTTACAGAATCGGCAAAATCAGAAATCATCAAAAGATGCCTGAAAGCATTTGTGCTGGAGAGATTTTAACATTTTTCATCCCAACCCAAGATGTAGGTTGGGTTAAGCGCAGCGCAACCCAACTAGGATGTCATTCGCCCCAAGCCGCGAAACCATGCACGGCAGTCGCACCCCAACCTATTAGTCAAGTTAGTCCACTACTAATAAGCCAATTGCCTAAGTCCTGCCTTTTTCTTGGAAAATGAGAGGTACGCTAAAATACCTGCATTTACTCGTGATATGGACACAATTAAATACACTCTGACTGAAAAGCAAATGCCCACAGCTTGGTACAACATACAAGCTGACTTACCGCAAGGATTACCACCAGTTTTACATCCAGGCACAGGGAAAGCAATTACACCAGATGACTTATTACCTTTGTTTCCCTTAGCACTGATAGAGCAAGAAGTTAGTCAACAAAGATGGATTGAAATCCCGGAAGAAGTGCGCTCTATTTATTGCCAATGGCGACCAACCCCGCTTTATCGCGCCCGTCGTTTAGAGCAAGCTTTGAACACACCAGCCAAAATTTACTACAAATATGAAGGTGTTAGCCCTTCTGGAAGTCACAAACCGAATACTGCTGTGGCTCAAGCATATTACAACAAACAAGCTGGTGTTAAAAAATTAACCACTGAAACAGGTGCGGGACAGTGGGGTTCATCTTTAGCCTTTGCTGGTGCGCTATTTGGTCTAGAAGTTTTAGTTTACATGGTTAATGTCAGCTATCAGCAGAAGCCTTACCGCCGAGCCTTAATGGAAAGTTATGGGGCTAGGGTAGTAGCCAGCCCCAGCAATGAAACCCAAGCCGGACGTAAAATTTTGGCAGCATCTCCTAATAGTACAGGTAGTTTAGGCATTGCCATCAGTGAAGCGGTGGAAGTAGCTGCTGCTGATGAACAGACTAAGTATGCTTTAGGTAGTGTACTCAATCACGTCCTACTACATCAAACTGTGATTGGACAAGAAGCATTGACTCAATTAGAGATGGCGGGAGATTATCCAGATATTGTCATTGGCTGTACAGGTGGCGGTAGTAACTTTGCTGGGATTGCCTTTCCATTTATCGGTGCTAAACTGCGAGGAGAAAGAGATATACAAGTCATAGCCGTAGAACCAGCCGCTTGTCCGTCATTAACTCGTGGTAAATATGCTTATGACTTTGGTGATACTGCTCACCTAACTCCACTGACTAAAATGCACACTTTAGGTAGCTCATTTGTGCCAGCCGGAATTCACGCTGGCGGTTTGCGCTATCACGGTATGGCTCCCCTAGTTAGTCATATTGTGAATTTAGGATTAGTGGAATCCCGTGCTGAATATCAAAACAGTTGCTTTGCCGCCGGATTAACATTTGCACGCGCCGAAGGAATTTTACCAGCACCAGAAGCGAACCATGCAGTTAAAGCAGCGATTGATGAGGCTTTACGTTGTCAAGAAGAAGGAGTGAGTAAAACTATCCTATTTAATCTTTGTGGACATGGACACTTTGATATGCAAGCTTACATGGATTATCAAGCGGGACGGCTTATTGATACCGAATATAATCCTGATGAGGTAGCAATGGCACTAGCGGGATTACCTGTAGTTGAGTAGTAATATCAAGTTCGGGTAATTCTTATTACAAGGGAATGGGGGTTGTAGAGACGTTGCATGCAACGTCTCTACAGAACTTTTTCAGAACTTACGTCACTGACATTTACTAGGGTGCGTCAGGTGTGAAAAATCCGTTAATTTTTAGCAAATTATCTCTACTGACGCACCCTACAAGAAACTTTGATGATCACGAGCGTGTAAATTTGAGTTAAAAAAATTACCTCTCCCAAAATTTTTACAATAGAACTACCCCAATAACGTAGTCTTCAGGTTAGGATCTTGTCACAGCTACTTTTTCATTTCACCAGTCCTATTCTAGAATTTACCAGCTAAAATAGTATATCTGTTCTACAAAAAAACCCAACCCCACACATTTTAAACCTGTATACTAAATAGAGGCACGAATGGCTATCAATACCGATACTTCCGGCAAGCAAAAAGCGTTGAATATGGTACTCAACCAGATTGAGCGCAGTTTCGGTAAGGGTGCAATCATGCGCCTAGGAGATGCTACCCGGATGCGGGTAGAAACCATTTCCACTGGGGCGTTAACTTTAGATTTGGCGTTGGGTGGTGGTTTACCCAAGGGACGCGTGATTGAGATTTATGGCCCGGAAAGTTCCGGTAAGACTACTGTAGCACTGCACGCGATCGCAGAAGTGCAGAAAGAAGGTGGTATTGCTGCCTTTGTGGATGCAGAACACGCCCTTGATCCCACCTACGCCGCCGCTTTAGGTGTCGATATTGAAAATCTCCTAGTTTCTCAACCCGACACCGGCGAAGCAGCCTTAGAAATTGTTGATCAACTCGTGCGTTCCGCCGCCGTTGATATCGTAGTTATTGACTCCGTAGCGGCGTTAGTTCCCCGTGCAGAAATCGAGGGAGATATGGGTGATGCTCACGTTGGTTTACAAGCCAGACTGATGAGCCAAGCTCTACGTAAAATTACTGGTAATATCGGTAAATCTGGTTGCACGGTTATCTTTATTAACCAGCTACGGCAAAAAATTGGAGTCACCTATGGTAGCCCAGAAACCACCACTGGTGGTAATGCTTTGAAATTCTATGCTTCAGTGCGTTTAGATATTCGTCGCATTCAAACCTTGAAAAAAGGTTCTGATGAATTCGGCAACCGTGTTAAAGTCAAAGTGGCAAAAAACAAAGTTGCACCACCTTTTAGAATCGCAGAATTCGACATTATTTTTGGTAAAGGTGTGTCTACTTTAGGTTGTCTGGTAGACTTGGCAGAAGAAACTGGTATTCTCGTCCGTAAAGGAGCTTGGTACAGTTACAACGGTGATAACATTTCCCAAGGTCGAGATAACGCCATTAAGTACCTAGAAGACAAGCCAGAATTTACTGAACAAATTAAGCAATTGGTACGGGAAAAATTAGATAAGGGGGCGGTTGTTTCTGCTAACTCTGTATCTAAGAATAATGAAGATGAAGAGGATGAAGATTTTGAAGAAGAAGAATAGGATATCAGATAAATAATCTGATATCTGGCACTAACTTCAATAACCGTCTGGCGATGCACTGCCAACAAGGTAAAATCATCTACATAAAAAGATTACTTCCATCGGGGGTAATCTTTTCATTTTTAAGCTAAGAGACTTTCAAACCTGTTCCCTGCTGTATAACGTCTCTACATCCAGGAATAAGCAGCATCTTGAGCAAATTTTATTCCTTTAGTCTGAATTTTGCTATGAAAGTTTTATAACAAACAAGTAAAAAGAGGTATTTCTACTCAAATTAAAAGACGACAAAATTATACCTCACAGTAGAAGTTTAATTATGACTAATTTCATATAATCACAAAGTCGCTTTAGTTAATTGCGCTACTAATGTATCGAATTTTATAACTATCAAACTCTGACGAATTGCCCAAGATAATCAACTTGGTGCTGTGGAATAAATTGCCGTTACATCTATAAAAAGGAAGTATAATTGTCGTGTCTTCATTCCGAACATTTGAAGAGCAACAGTCACATTTTCGGACTTCACCTAGTTTTGAATTTTTCAAAGGAGTAGGTCAAATCACTGCTGCTACCTTGATATCAATCACCACTCTAGCAAGTTCTGTGCTGGCTGGGGGATTGGTAGGTTTAGCTGCTAGTTTCCGTAACTTGCCAGATGTGAGACAATTACGCAACTTTTCCCCTGCGGAAACAACTTACATCTATGATATCAATGGTAAACTCATAGCAGATATTCACGGTGAAGCCAACCGCGAAGTAGTAGCCTTAAATCAAATTTCTCCGCACCTAAAACGAGCAGTATTAGCCACTGAAGACAGTTACTTCTATAATCACCAAGGTATCAATCCCACTGGCGTGGGGCGTGCTTTATTAGTTAACTGGGAAGCGGGAGAAGTGCAGGAGGGTGGCTCTACTATTACCATGCAATTGGTAAAAAACCTGTTCCTGTCTAAAGAGCGTACTATCACACGAAAAGTAGCCGAAGCGGTATTAGCCATCCGTCTAGAACAAGTTCTGAGTAAAAACCAAATACTGGATATGTACCTCAATCAAGTTTATTGGGGTCATAATAATTATGGTGTGGAAACGGCGGCCAAATATTACTTTAACAAGCCAGCCGCAAATTTAAACTTGGCTGAGTCTGCAATGATGGCGAGTTTGCTGCCAGCACCGGAAAGTTTCAGCCCGTTTATTAATATAGACTTGGCAAAACAAAAGCAACAAGAAGTCCTACAAAGGATGCTAGAGTTAGAATGGATTAGCCAGAAAGATTACAATCAGGCTCTCCAACAAAAAATTCAATTGAATAAAAATAGATTCTCTGGTGGACTTGGTTTACCTTATATAACTAATACCGTCGCCCAGGAGTTAGCTCGAAAGTTTGGGCGTGATGCCCTCATAAAAGGCGGGATGCGGGTACAGACAACCGTTGATGCCAATTTTCAAATGATGGCGAAAACAACTGTTAAGCGTTGGCACAGAAGATTAGCGGCGCGCGGGTTAAGAAATAATCAAATTGCTTTAGTAGCTATTGATCCGCGCACACATTTTATTAAAGCTTTAGTCGGTGGGGTAAATGAAAAAACCAGCGAATTCAACCGCGCCACTCAAGCTCTGCGTCAACCAGGATCTTCTTTTAAACCATTTGTTTACTATACTGCTTTTGCTAGTGGTAAGTACACACCCAATTCAACAGTGTTAGATACGCGCGTTAGTTATCGTGATGGCAACCGTTGGTACACTCCGCGTAACTACGATAGTAGCTTTATGGGAGCTATACCAATTCGCACCGCTTTATCTTTATCTCGAAATATTCCCGCGATCAAACTTGGTAAAGCTGTAGGGATAAATAAAGTTATCGAAACTTGTCGGACTTTGGGTATTATGAGTCCGATGGAACCTGTAACTTCTTTACCATTAGGTGCAATTGGTGTCACGCCTTTAGAAATGGCTAATGCTTATGCTACTTTTGCTAATTATGGTTGGCAGTCACCACCGACATTAATTATGCGTGTCACTGATAGCAATGGCAATGTTTTAATAGATAATACCCCTAGACCTCGTTTAGTTTTAGATCCTTGGGCATCGGCATCTGTAATTGATGTGATGCGATCGGTAATTAGTAATGGTACAGGTAAAGCTGCTGATATAGGTCGTCCGGCGGCGGGTAAGACGGGAACGACTTCATCAGAAAGGGATATTTGGTTTGTTGGCACTGTACCACAGTTAACTACTGCTATTTGGGTAGGAAGAGATGATAACAGACGACTAGCTTACGGTGCTACAGGTGGGGGTATGGTTGCACCTATCTGGCGTGATTTTATGCGAAAGGCTCTCAAAGGTGTGCCAAGTCAAAACTTTAAGCGGCCTGCTGAATTTCCGCGCCCTCGGTAATATTAAAGAGATGGGGTTGAAATATTGGTAGACGCGATTTATCGCGTCTCTACAAGGGTGTTATTTTCCCATGTTGCGTTTCATTTGTTCTAATTCGGCTTCGGTTTCCCAACGGCGAAAGGTGGCTTCTAAGTCATCATAGCTGTTTGTATAACTGCTAGTGGGAGTCCACCAGCCATTAGAGTCTATACGTTGCTGAGTTTGGGCTTTGGCGCGTGCTGTTTGTGCTTCGGTTGCTTTGGTTTGGACTTCTTGCCGCCGTACTTGGATTTTATGCAGGAGTTCTTGAGATTGTTTGATGCGTTCTTTTAAACCTTGCATTTGTCCCCATAGCTGATTACCTTCACGTAATAGGGCTGCTTCTCTGTCTTGCGCCGCCCCCGCTAAATCTTGTCTACCAGCGTTTTGGGCTTTTTGTACGCGGATGTGCCAACGTTGAATTTCTTGGGCGGTAGAGAGAATTTCGTCTTGCGATCGCTTCTCTTGTAATTGTAAATCTGCAATCAATTTTAATGTATCTTCCTCTTGCTTTCGCAGCTGTTCTAACAACGCCTCTAATTCCAAATGCGGATTATTACGCAAGAATTCCTCTAAACGGTTTTCGAGAAACCGACTAAAATCATCAAATAAGCCCACTGTTAGAACTCCAGAGTTAGGTGTATCACTATTTTAATGTAGTAATTCTGCGTCTGCTCTGACAGGAAATAGTAATTTATCATCCTTCGGGGCTAGGAATTCTAAAATATTAGTTAAATTCTCCCCAATTATCAAATTTCATCAAAAATATTACTTCTTAACTGTACTCCTAAATTGAAAATTACAAAATATTAAAGTGGAGTCAGCCAATAACTAATTCCGTTGATAACTTGCTGTTTTAACCCCAACTGAGGTAAATCTTCTAACTTTACACCTAAATAAGTCCAGTGTGGTACATCTTTGGCGACTGTTTGAAACCAACCATGCTCATAAAGAGCCTGTCTTTGTTGAGCATTAGACACCCGTAAATCAATAGCTAAACCCCACAGATGTTGAGATGTTCCCGGTGGTGCAACAACTCCTAAAATAGCGGTTTCTTTTCCGGCTCGAACTTGCTCTAAAGTATTACGATTAGCGTATTTATACCAAAATCGTAAATTAGTAGCAAAAGAACGAGTACAATCACCAGAACCATAACCTGATTTTAGCGGAATATTTTGTTGCGATCGCGCCTGATTTAAAGCTGTGGCTGCTGATGCTTGTAAATAACAATCATTAGTACCATCCACCTTCATCATAGTTAAAGTTTCTTGAAAAGCTAGAGTTTCCGGCTCATCCTGTAACAAAACCGTCGCTGGTAACTGCACGGCGGGATTTTGATTAATAAAAGCTGCACCATAGGCACGTAACAAAATATATTCATAACTACCCACCTGGGGAATAGTCGATAAATGTGGAGCGATCGCCGCCAAAAACCTGTCTTGTTCAGTAACAATAATCTCCGGCATAGGAGTAGGTAAACTGGGTGTAGTTGAAACTCCCCGACAATCTCCCGTACCCACAATTAAACATTCCTGAGAAACTGGAGAATTTGCACCCAACTGGTAATGATTGATGGTATTACTAGCAACTAACGTAAAAACCATCAAAATCATCACAAAAATCAATTTAATTTTCTTGACACTTCGCCGCATCACATTAACTCTTATATTCAGAGAGAATTTCAACTTCCTCACCAAAAAACTCTCCTAAAAACTCCGCGTACCTCCGCGTTTACCTCCGCGTACCTCTGCGTTAAAAAAATCAAATCCCCCCGATTATAAAATTATTTTCCTTCCAAATCAAGACACAAAAACTCTTTATTTAAAAAATCCAGTCACCAAAACATCAACTACTTGAACCCCCACTCAATGAAACAATAACAACCATAAAGCCACCGTATCAGTTAAAATTGAAAATAAATCTCAGCTTGCGAATCCTGTAAGTATGACCATGCACACTCCTATTGAATTTCAAGACGCTTTTGATGTGATTGTCGTCGGTGCAGGTCACTCCGGTTGCGAAGCAGCACTTGCCACTGCCCGCCTCGGCTGTCGTACCCTGCTATTGACCCTCAACTTAGATAAAATCGCGTGGCAACCCTGCAACCCAGCAGTTGGCGGCCCTGCCAAATCTCAGTTGACCCATGAAGTAGATGCTTTAGGTGGGGAAATTGGCAAAATGGCAGACCGCACCTACTTGCAAAAACGCATCCTCAACTCTTCACGAGGCCCGGCGGTGTGGGCATTACGCGCCCAAACTGACAAGCGGGAATATGCGGCTGTGATGAAAAATATAGTCGAAAACCAAGAAAACTTGAGCATCCGCGAAGGCATGGTTACAGACTTGGTGCTGGGTGCTAATGATCAAGTCATAGGAGTAGAAACCTATTTTGGCGTAGCCTTCCAATGTAAAGCCGTAATTTTGACCACAGGTACTTTTCTCGGTGGTAAGATTTGGGTAGGAAACAAATCGATGGCAGCCGGACGGGCTGGGGAATTTGCGGCGGAGGGATTAACCCAAACCCTGAATCGTTTAGGATTTGAAACCGGGAGACTGAAGACTGGCACACCGGCAAGGGTAGACAAGCGGTCTGTAGACTATAGCAAAATGGAACTTCAGCCTGGAGATGCAGAAGTCCGGTGGTTTAGTTTTGACCCCCAGGCGTGGGTAGAACGGGAACAAATGCCTTGTTACATGACGCGCACCACCGCCGAAACCCATCGTTTAATTCGAGAAAATTTACATTTGTCGCCTGTGTATGGTGGCTGGGTAGAAGCCAAAGGGCCACGTTATTGTCCCAGTATAGAAGATAAGATTGTCCGCTTTGCCGATAAGGAAAGCCACCAGATATTTATTGAACCAGAAGGGCGGGATATTCCCGAACTGTACATACAAGGGTTTTCTACAGGGTTGCCGGAAAATTTGCAACTGCAAATGTTACGGAGTCTACCCGGTTTGGAAAACTGCGTAATGTTACGTCCAGCCTATGCGGTGGAATATGACTACCTACCCGCTACCCAGTGTTATCCGACAATGATGACTAAAAAGATTGCCGGGTTATTTTGTGCGGGACAAATCAACGGGACAACAGGCTATGAAGAAGCCGCCGCCCAGGGAATTGTCGCCGGAATTAATGCGGCGCGGTTTGCCCGTGGGCAGGAAATGATTATTTTACCCCGTGAGCAAAGTTACATCGGTACATTACTTGATGACCTGTGTACCAAGGATTTACGGGAACCTTACCGGATGCTCACCAGTAGGTCAGAGTATCGCTTATTGCTGCGGTCTGATAATGCTGACCAACGTTTGACACCTTTGGGACGGGAAATTGGTTTAATTGACGATCGCAGATGGGAACTGTTCACCAACAAACAAGCCCAGATTGCCGCCGAGAAAGAACGGCTGTATGCTACGAGAGTGAAAGAAAATGATGACATAGGTAAAGCGATCGCCTCTGATACCCAACAAGCCATCAAAGGTTCGATTACCCTAGCTGACTTATTGCGTCGCCCTGGCTTCCATTATATTCACCTTGACAGGTATGGACTAGGCAACCCCACCCTGACCCAAGCGGAGAGAGAAGGGGCAGAAATTGACATTAAATACTCTGGTTATCTGGCTAGACAACAAAGCCAAATTGAACAAATTGCCCGTCAAGCTAACCGCCAGTTACCTGCGGATTTAGATTACACACAAATCAATACCCTTTCTAAAGAAGCAAGGGAAAAACTCAATCAGGTAAAACCGCTTACCATCGGTCAAGCTGCCCGTATCGGTGGTGTAAATCCGGCTGATGTGAACGCTTTGTTAATTTTCTTAGAATTACGCCAAGCTAAGAGCCAATCAGGGTTTGCGGCTTTGACCTAACTTGATCTTGATTACGGGTGAGTATAGTAGAAGAGGAGATGGGTATGATAGATGACAAGGCCTCAGCCTTGGCATGATCAAATATGCCCTGTTTGAAGTGGAATTTAATACACTTAACAATCACTTGTCTAGCGTGGACGAACACTGAATATTTTTAATAATTCCTGATACCCAGAAGGGGCGGCGTTGCCCCATCCTGGCAACTACCACCCAAAATGCCTATGTTACAAAAAGTTAGCAACCATCTTATTATTCCAGAGCCATCAGAGGACTTAATTGTTAACGAACCTTGGTCAATCGAATTCTATGCTGATGGCTTGATGGATGAACTTTTTGCCGATATCGACGAGATACTTGATTTGAGTGGTAATCTGCTTGATAATAATAGCAGACGAAAACTACGTCAAGCTACTCCCGTCGCCAACGATTTGTCGTATAGTGCAGGAACCGAGCAACGCACCCTAGAGTATGAACCTCTGCAAACTGTAGATATACAGCAGATAGTTTCATCTACCACAGTCAACCATCCTGTAAAGACTGTGACAGCGATTCAGAACAAACAGGTAAGTGCAGTTGTAGTTGATCAACCGCAAATCAAAGCCATCAGTAAAACTACAGAAAAAGCTCAATTAACTTTGGGCAAACTGTTATTACTGGGGACAACTATCGGTGTGGCGATCGCAGGTGTATTATATCTCTTGCAATCACAACTGTTAGCCCTTCTCACTTCCCAACTCATCCAACCAACTCAACCAAATATTCATCTGCCATCAGCACAAGTAGCTACAAAACCAGATGCACAGACAGAGTTAGTTAATTACATGATGGGAGCATTAGCCATCATCGATCAACAAAATAGGGCAACTAACCAGTCAGTCCGTTCTCAGGTAGGCAATAACGTCAATTCCTCCTCATCAGCCGTTGCACTCAACAACAATCAGCCTGTTAGTAATCTACCATCACCCCTAACCGCCAGCAATACACCACCAACCCCCAGCAAAACCACAAACGTTGTCGAACGCATCTATATACCTGTTTACCAAGCACCATCACCGATGCGCTACGCACCGCCATCGATACCTGGGATGCCCGCACCTTTACCACCAGTGGCAAAATCGCCGACGGCTGAACCTAACACCGTCAAGAATAACTCCAATCAAGTCCCAGCAGGTGCTAAACCAGCCAAAGTCAATATGTCAGCGTCGTCTATTCGTTCTGAAATGAAACCCGTGCCAGTGCAGAATGCACCTATCAAAGTTCAGCAGTCACCCAGTTCTCTACCTAAGTTACCAGTGATTCCCTTTGGTCAAACTTTACCACAATCACCGACCAACACAAATCAGGCAACAGTACCAGTAACAACACTTACAGTTACCCCACCAACACCCGCATCTACCCATACACTCGAAGGCTTGCTAGAGTTGGGTGATAAATCAGTAGCACTATTTGAAATCAACGGTGTCAGCCGTCGTATCCATATTGGTGAAAGCATTGGTTCTAGCGGTTGGACATTAGTAGATGTAAGTAACGGTGAAGCCATAGTCCGGCGGAATGGTGAAGTACGTTCTATTTTTGCTGGACAGAAATTGTAAGGCAATTAAAAATATAATGATGATGGGATAGATCCCCGACTTCTTTGAGAAGTCGGGGATCTAGGTATTACGTTTTTTTAAGTTGAGCTACTTATTAGCTTCTAGCTGGTGGGTTAATTTCAAAATGAATATGATGATCATGACCACCTAGAGGTTTACAAAGTCCTTCTCTAATCAGAGTAGAATCATTGAAGAAAACCGCCCCAAGTCTGACTAACTTTTGCTGACGAATCGATTTAAGAATAGCTCGTGTTGCATCTCGATCATATTCTGCATTTGTCCAGCTAATGCCGCCAAACTGCCCATTTTTTCTAGGTAAGAACACATCACACATCATACCAGTTTCATGTCCCCGATGGTCGGGAGTGTCGCCGCCATGCGGTAGGCTGACATCATTGATGGCGAATGGTGCAGCATTCGGACGAGTATTGCGATAACTGTTTTGATAGTCTTGGGCAATGTTTTTAATTGTCTCCGCTAGCCAGTGGGTGCCAAAATCATGATGATCGTGAGTTTGTGCTAGTTCACCGTTAATGAAACCGTTATCAGGTTCACTTTCTGGCATTAACACCCATCGTGGCGCGTTAGCGGCTTGCAACCATTGGTGAGTTGTACCATCAACATCTACTCTACCATCACCTTGAACAGTGCTACGACCGGCAATAATTGACTGAAATAGTCGAATTGCGTCATAAAGTCCTCTGTTGATGCTGGGGGTGTTAGGCTCACCTGCCCAGGTGTAACCTAGCTCATACAATCTCGCTTTTACTGCTTTGACATCATCAGGTTTGTTAACTCCGCCAACTCCTACGCTACCGGTGAGTTGAATGACTGTAGCTTCCGGGGTGGTTGATGTTGATTGATTTTGTTGAGCTACGGGAAGGATGACTTTAAACTTGAGTGTTAGACTTTGGTCATCAATTCCTAGTAACATAGTGCGATCGCCAGCTTGGTTAAACACAAAGTTTAATTGCCATTTACCATCCTCACCAATTTTCACACCTTCCACGGGGAAGCGATCGTCTATCATCACTGACATAACTCTACCTTTGTCAGTTAAACGCGCTACACCTTCAATATTAAAAACTTGCCCTACAGTTAATTCTTGCGGCGCACGAATTACTTGTAATTGTTCGACTGACACGGGGGAAGGGAGAATCTCAACGCCACTAACATTAGTGAGTAATTTTTGTGCTTCTGGTAGCAAGTTGACAATTTTAGGGATGTAGTCAGGAGCAGATGAATAACCTTTGCTTTTCAAAAAGCCGAGAAAGTTTTCTGGTGTATTTGTATGTTCTTCTAAGCCTTTGTAGGGAGAACGGGTTAAAAACTTCCAATATCCAACAATAAAAGCATCAACATCTGCAAATTTGCAAAATGTAACTTCTTCAGTTTCAGAAGGTACTTTAATTTTCAAAGGTTCGGCAAAACCTATCATATCAGGTTCTCGCCATTTCAACCCCGCAAAATTATTAGCTTTGGTGGCTAAATCACTGCTGGCTCTGCCTGATTCTAGTAACCATTGTGCTAGGGTAACTTCTTTTAAAACTTGGCGATTGATTTCAGAAATTTTGTTACCATCAATTCCGACTTTTGTAAATACCAAACCTAAATCTGTTTGGGAATATTTATTGACTAAATCATCTAATAATGTCATATTTTTCCCCGATTTAAAATATTTAATCAACAATAATTCAGGAAACAGGAGGGGGGCAGGGGAACAGGGGAGATGTTGAAACCTAAATTATTTAATGCAAGAATTTTGTAGCTTGCTTCTCTTTCCCTACGGGACGCTCCGCGAACAGAGAGGCTACCGCGCCGTAGGGTATTTTGAATTTTTTAGGCGTAAGCCTAGCCGCAGACTATGCGTGAATTGATTGCCCCCTCCCCGCTACATCATCACTTCTCTTGGATTTTGCAGTGTTCAGCAAATACAAAATGTTTGTTACGGTTGCCTTTACTTTTATCAGGCCAAGTTACACAATAATGCTGTTCTTCAAATAAGAAACTTAAAATTGGATAATTGCCTGGGGTAATATCAAATAATGTATCCTTGGGTAAATCAGATGCTTGTTCTGTAGATGGTTTTAAAATTGTTGGCTTTGTAATTTCTAAAATGTAATTTTTATCTGGTTTGGGTGCTTCTTCTTCATCTTCACCAATTAATCCATCCTTAATTGCTTCTGCCATTTTTTCGGCATCAAACAAATCCATGTCTATTTTAGAGTCACAAAAGCAGCACTCAACTAAGATAGCTGGCATTTGGGTATTTCTCAAAACAAAGAAATTGCCTGATTTAACACCTCTATCTCTAAACCCAAGTTTGACAATTTCTTTGAGAACTGATTGAGCTATGCCTTGGGATGTGTTACTAATACCAAAAACTTCTGTACCGTGAGCTTTGCTATTGGCGGCGTTAAAGTGAATCGAAACGAAAACATTCACATTATTGGCATTGGCTTTGTTAACTCTTTGCCTGAGAGAATCGTTGACACCACTAGCACTGTTAGGAGTACAATCAACAACGGTATGCCCTGCGGCTTTTAGTTTTTCCATCAGCCGAGTACCAACGGCTTTGGTTAACTCGTCTTCTTTTTTAATCCCGACTGCGCCAGTATCAGGAGGGCAGTTGTGTCCGATATCAATACCAAATTTCATAATTTATTCTCTGCTTATTAGCTTGATAATTATAGTCATAACTTCAAAACCATCACTGTGTCGGTGAGAAAAGGTGAGTACCTACTGTAAAAAAATATTAAATATCACGAAAATGCTTGATGACAGAGTGAAATATCTCAAAGTGCAAGCAAAAAATGAGTCTAGCTGACTATGATGGCACAAGAAGCCCTTAACCTAGTTGATACACTTCTACACTCTACTCAGTTTGGACAAAAGCTAAATGACGTTCAATCTGTAGTGTTTCAGAAAAGCTGGCTAGGATGCACCTATGCAGCCATTGCAAAGGAATTAAATTATGAACATGATTATATTAAACAAGTTGGTTCGCAGTTGTGGCGATCGCTTTCTTTAGCAGTGGGTGAAGAAGTATCCAAGAAAAATCTGCAAACGGTTCTCAGTCGCTATTATCTGACTTCTAAAAATTTTTCATTAAATAAAATTAAACATTCAAAAGCCACCAGCCAAACAAAGACATTCATGAACCAACCTGCTAACGGAGTAAGTTGGACATCTGACGATTTAGAGGTACTACCCAAGCACGAGGGAACACGCTACGAAATCATTAATGGTGAACTTTTCTTAACTTGTACACCTCACCGCCGTCATCAGCAAGTTTGTGGCAAAATATGGCGACAACTGGATAATTGGTCTGAGTTGAGTAATTTAGGAGAAACAATTTTAAGTCCAGGGGTGTTATTTTCACCAGTAGACAACATCATACCGGATATCGTCTGGGTAAGTCGAGAAAGATTAGCGAAAATTGAAGATGAAGCTGGACATTTGACAGGCGCGCCAGAGTTAGTAGTTGAGGTTTTATCACCAGAAAAACAACACGAACTTCAAGACAAACAAGCAAAACTACAACTTTATTCAGTTCAAGCTGTGGGTGAGTATTGGATTGTTGATTACATAAATCAGCAGGTGACAGTTTATCGGCGAGAACAAACTGAATTGGTGTTATTTGGGACTTTTTCCGGCGATGACGAAATTACATCCCCTCTTTTACCAAGATTTTCTACTGTGATTCGCTCCTTTTTTCCTGAATAAGTCACTCAACTTAAAAAACGTAATATCCAGATCCCCGACTTCTCAAAGAAGTCGGGGATCTATTTAGCTTTAGGTGAAGTCCTGACTGCAAACTTTTGCAATTAGACTTTCCCAGTGAATACTCTCTCAGCCGGGCCTGTCATGTAAACTCGTTGGTCTGCTTCTGACCATTCAATATGCAGCAGACCACCAGGTAATTCTACCACGGCGGCGCGATCGCATTTTCCAGTCAACACCCCAGCCACTAAGGAAGCACAAGCACCTGTACCGCAAGCCAGTGTAATTCCTGCGCCCCGTTCCCAGACGCGCATTTTTAGGTAGTCACGACTGACAACTTGAATAAATTCGGTGTTGGTGCGTTGGGGGAACACAGGATGATGTTCAAATTTCGGGCCGATGGTTTCCAAAGGAATCGCCGCCACATCTTCCACAAAGGTAATACAGTGAGGATTCCCCATACTCACACAGGTGACATCCCAAGTTGTCCCCTCTACTTCTAGAGGTTGGTTAATTACTTTTGCGTCAGCCGCAGTTAGGGTAGTAGGTATTTCACTCGCCAATAACCTGGGTAAACCCATGTCTACCTTCACTTCACCATCGGGCATGAGTTGGGGTGTAATCACACCAGCTAAAGTATGAATACGATAGGTGTCTTTAGTGCGGGACAAACCCTCTAAATCTGCTAAAAAGGCTGCTAAACAGCGAATGCCGTTACCACACATTTCTGGTTCTGAGCCATCGGAGTTAAAAATCCGCATGGTGTAATCAGTATCTTTTGCTCCAGGTAAGGCAAAAATCACACCATCAGCACCGATACCAAAATGGCGATCGCATAATTCAATAGCTTGCTCAGGAGTCACTACAGGCGACTTTGAGGCGCGATTATCAATCAAAATAAAGTCATTGCCTAGACCGTGATACTTAGTAAATTCGATTGCCATTTTTTTCAGGATGAATTATCAATGTTAAATATTGGGCATCGGGCATTGGGTATTGGGCATTGGGTAATAGTTTTTCTTCCCTGCCTATTCCCTATGCCCCATTCCCTAAATTATTCCATCATTATCAAAAATGGCTATAACTGATTTTGACACCTCACTGCCCAGCATTCGGCAAATTCAAACCCTGATTAAAGAAAAAGAAACAGTAGAGTTTAAGCTAGTCTCTGGCGACTTGATCAGGGGTAGGATTTTATGGCAAGACCCCCACTGTCTTTGTATGATTGATGAAAACAGTCAACAAATCACTATTTGGAAATCAGCGATCGCCTACCTAAAATCAACCCCTTCAGGGTAGGGGCTGGGGATTGGGGACTGGGTAAATGTTTTTTTCTCTGCTTCCTCTGCTCCTTTGCTTCCCCAGTCCCCTATGAATTCTCTTTGTGAATATCAACAGACACAATTTCCTTAATGGATTGTGTTTCCTGGGCTTTCACCATCGGAATGGATAAGGGTATTTGACTGATAAATAGGGATTGCAATTGATTTATACCTTTTGCGCTACCGCACAGCAGCACTTGATCGTCAGCAAGTAAGCCGATGTTGCCATCAGGAACGCGGATAAATTTACCATCCCTGCGGATAGCTTGGATTTCCACCCCAAATTCTGGCTGTAAAGCTAAGTCTGTGATCCGTTTACCGACAATGGCAGCATGAGCCTTGACTGTCACCCACTGACAAGCGTTATTCGCTCCTGGTACAGCTACCTTACCTTGAGCTAATTCAGCCAGGGCTGCTAGTTCTTCTGATGCTCCCACAACTAACAAGCGATCGCCTGTTTCTAATTTAGTGTGAGGATTGGGATAATCAATTTCTTCACTGTTAGCGCGGCGAATCGCCATTAAACTAACTCCGGTAAGGTAGCGGATATCTGCTTCTTCTAAACTCATGCCAATTAGGGGCGAATCTGATGGTAAGGGATACCAACGACGGTTTAAGTCGCGGGTGACTTGTTCTAAATGGCGGGAAACCTGGGAAGCAGTACGCTCTGGGCGCAAATCTAAGTAATGATCATTACGAATTTGCTGCATTTCCCGTTGCAATATAGACGGTGAAAAACCTAAACCAGTTAACAGGTAAGTAGCCATTTCTAAACTTGCCTCAAATTCTGGTTGGACTACTTCCCTTGCGCCTAGTTGATACAGCACCTCAATATTTTTATCTTGGGTAGCCCGAACAACTAAATTTAATTCGGGACACAATTCTAAAGCCCGTTTCAAACACAAGCGGATACTCATGGGATCAGGAAGTGCGATCGCCATTCCTTTGGCACGATTCACCCCAGCCGTTTCTAAAACGTGTAAACTCACACAATTACCATAGACATAAGGTACTTTCGCTTCTCGTAATTGCTGAATTCGGCTTTCTGATTGGTCAATTACTACCACAGGTAAGTTATGCTGCTTTAACAGCTTGACCAAGTTTTTACCGACTCGCCCATAACCACAGACTACTACATGGTCTTTAAATGGTAGTTCTTCTGAGACATCTTTGGCGTGAGTTTCATCTAAATAAGGTTGCAACCAAGGTATTGATTCCAACAAATTAAAGATAAATGGTACTAACCGCATCACAAATGGGGTGAGCATGAGTGTCACGGCTGTAGTTCCCAAAATCAGTAAATATATGCGTCGAGATACCAACCCTAAAGCCTGTCCTTCACTGGCTAGCACAAAGGAAAATTCCCCAATTTGCGCCAATCCTAACCCAGCGATTAAGGCTGTTTTCCAGGGGTAGCGAAATACTTTTACTAAAGGGGTAATAATTAAAAACTTGCCGACGAATACTAAGGCGACTAACCCTAAAATTAATTCCAGATTGTGCCACAAAAACACCGGATCAATTAACATCCCAATGGCGGCGAAGAACAAACTTGCAAAAATATCTCGCAGTGGTTCTACATAGGTGAGAGTTTGATCGGCGTATTCCACCTCTGAAATCATCAACCCAGCCACAAACGCCCCCATTTCAATGGAGAGTCCTAAATATTCTGTCAGTAGGGCAATACCTAAACACAACGCCACCACACCTAATAAAAATAGTTCTCGGCTTTCGGTGCGGGCTAAAAGTCTTAATAGAGGTGGTATGAGCCAAATCCCCGCTACCACTGCACCCGCCGCAAATAAACCAATTCGTACCAAGGCTGTTAAGACAGCAACCCCGATAGCTTCCCCTGGTTCGTGTAGTGCAGGTAACACCGCCAGCATTAACCCTAGGGCTAAGTCTTGCACTACCAAAATCCCTAGCATTACCTGACCTTGGGGTGTTTCGGTTTCGTTGCGCTCCATCAAACATTTAAGCACAACGGCTGTGGAAGATAGGGAGAGAATTGACCCTAAGAACACACCTTTAGCGGGTAAAGTTCCCCATGCTCCTGTGACTCCACATACTACCACTGTAATCAGGATTGTCAAGGCGATTTGTAGCCCACCACCACCGAGGGCGATCGCTTTCACTTTTTTCAGTTCCGCGAAGGAAAATTCCACGCCCAAGGCAAATAATAAGAAGGCGACTCCAAACTGCGCCAGTGTTTCCACCTGCACAACTTCTTTAATCAGCCCTAACCCAGCCGGCCCCACAACCATCCCGCCGATCAGATAGCCCAGCAATACAGGTTGTCTTAGCATAGCTGCTAACAAACCGCCACAGGCGGCAACTGCCAAAACTGAGACTAAATCGACAATTAATCTAAAATCTTCTTGCACCAGTTTTTCTAAGAACTATTAAGACCTATTAACTTTAGAATACAAATTTTTATCTGTTTGGGGGGAGGGTTGCTGTGCAAGAAACACCAAATTTCTATATTTGGGAGTAGAGAAGCGATTAACTGTGTCTTGACAAAAGGTATATGTATCTATTCGGGACTAGAGGCAGTTCGAGAACAAGCAAAAATAGCCATGTTAAGGAATCTCCAGAGGATGGCGTTGGCTTCTAGTCGAGAATATCGGGACTTCCAGAGCAAAAAATCTCCAAAATGTAGGGTGCGTCAGTACGAGAAACCCTAACTATACCAAGAAAATATTCATCCTGACGCACCCTACTAACAGTCGATTTGGATAATTTATTTTTTGGTGTTCCCACATCATCAATAGATAGGCGATCGCCTAACATCCTGCAAGTAGTGCGATCGCCTAATCATACCACCAATTATCTAGTACCTAATGGTACTGCTGAAGGATAGATACCATCAGCAATTAGCACAGGTTTTTGGCTATATTCTCTCTCTAGCCTTGCTCTCAATGGTGCATCCCAAGCTGGACTGTATTCCCTCTCAATATCAGTAATCACAAATGGGCGTAGCGTACCAGTAGTCACCACCCTTTCACCTTCTTTAATCGGTGCTTTGTCTTTGAGTTTATCGGTGACTAGAATCAATAATGGGTTGACTCCTAGAACTTCTCTATCCTCAACCAAAAATGCGTTAGGGCTATAAATTTCAGACACATTAGCCGGGACAGAAATAGCTTTATTATAATAAAGTTGCGGATTTTCGTTGATTTCTCCTGGTGTTGGTGCTAGTGCAATTGAACGGGCAATAATGGCTGGTTTACCTACATACTCTCTATACTCATTTGTACCTAAATCTACACCGTATTCTTGTTTAATCGTGTTAGGATCAAGCCTGCTCACAGTACCTGTAACTTGTAATCTCGTATCTTGAGGCAAGGGCAAATTAACAGGCTCACCAGTAGTATTCACAACTGCGATTCTTTCACCACCAAAGGCTTCTCTATCAGAAATTGTAAATACTTGGTCATTCACCCTATTAATATCTTGTCCCCTAATAGTCACCAATTTACCAATCAGGGCTTCCGTATTTTGACTAACTTCCGGTGCTGTTACATTATCTTGTTCTGCTACCTGTCTAGACGGAACAGTAGGAGCTTCCTCTGTGGTTGTCTCAGGCACAGTTACCTGGCGTTCAGGAGTTGCACAAGCTGGAATCAATAAAGCTGTTAATGCAATTAATGTTCCACCTATGCGAGTATTCCAACCTGAATTTTTATATCTATTGGGTGTAAGCATTTTCTCTCCTTATAAATTTCACAATTGCAAATAGTTAGACAAAATTGCTGGTTGGCAAGTTTTCAATCATCGGTTCACCAATCTTGAAAAACTCTTGCATCACATAATCAGAAAAGGGGGATTTTTTTCCTCTTGATTACCGATTAATCAGACTTAAAATTGAGATTTAACGTCTAGCTTGTTTGGCAATAGCATAATTTAACAGCCTCTAATATAAGAATTTAAACTTGTTTTACCGTCTGCCTAAAGAAATAAACATCAACTCAAAAATTCTAGTTACTCCCTGAGTCTTTAGGAATATATTGAGCTAGACTTTTTAAGTTTTATATTATTATTTAAAACCTGCTTTGCTATCAGGTAGCTGGACTGACACCAAGCTCTTAATCAAGCTATGCGTATAGTGCTATTGGCATGATCACCACAATCTGCTTTGATGCTCAAGGTGATACCATTCCTTGATTTAGCTTGTGTGGCATAGCCATAGATGTTCTTGATTCTTGGCTGTAGAGACGTTACATTGAACGTCTCTAGGATATATCTTGGTCACAAACTTACATAAAATGGGTATGACAACTTGCAAGGCATATACCTTCATCGCACCACAAGCCTAAAATCATCAAAAAATCACATATTTATCTCTTACTTTTAGTAGTTTTGAGCAGGAATACAAGACTCTAATCGACAGTAAAACCCAGAAGAGAAAATTATCACTGTCAATGTTGTATATTCACCAGGACTTTACCTACAAATTTCCTGGTTGTTACTGGATGTAAACAAGCAATATTCGGGAAACATCAGCCATTGATAAATTCTCAGCCGACTAAATGTAGTTGGCTACACATTTTTTTGCTTGACTATTCATCTATCGTAAGACGTAAATATTGCTATCTAGCGAATTTTATTTTATAAAGTAAAAATTAGCAAAAAACGCTAATAGCAATGGAAAAACACACTGGTGAGCAGCTAGTGGTGTTTTTGATTGTCAAGCCACAATATTGATCTGACCAAGGTGGATTGATGCAACACTGGATCAGGAAAATAGCAATTTACACAATAATATTGTGTATTTTTTTCTTAAATGTTGATGAAGCGGTAGCTAACCAATTGGTAAAGCCGGATATACAGCAATTAAACGCACTTTCAGGAGTGGAAAATTTAGCCAGTGCTGATATGATGGGGACAGGTAGAAGGGAAGATTACCGCCGATTTCGTGAGATAGTCACAGCCAAAAAGAAATTAGAGGGATTATTCAACCTGTACTACAGTCAGGAATCAGGACAAGTTTACTGGGAAATTAAACCAGAACAGTTAAATAAAAACTATCTAGCTACGGTGACACTGGAATCAGGGATTGGGGAAAGTGGGATTTATAGTGGCTTACCTTTGGCGGATTTTCTGTTTTACTGGCGACAAGTAAACAATCATTTGCATTTTGTGGTGCGTAATGTGAAATTTCGCACTGATGTTACAGAACCAGAACAGCGATCGCTCGCTCGTTCATTTAGTGATTCAGTTCTTTATGCACTGGAAATAGAAACTATTGATCCTGAGAGTAAAAACATTCTCATCAACCTGGATGACTTGCTGATGCGGGACTTTCCCGGCTTAACTTCTATATTAAAATACTCCTTACAAAGCGATTACCGTTTAGAAACCAGTAAATCTTATTTTGGTAATCTCAACAGCTTTCCAGAGAATGTAGAAATAGATGCCATTTACGGGTTTTCCTCAGCCGAAGGAGCAGATTTAATTACTTTACCTGATAGCAGGGCATTAACGCTCAAAGTACATTACAGTTTTTCCCAGCTACCAGAAAATAACGGCTATATTCCCCGACTAGCCGACGACCGAGTAGGATATTTTATTACAGCCTTTCAAGATTTCTCGAAAAATAACACCCCAGATACCTTTGTACGTTACATCAATCGTTGGCATCTAGAACCAGCAGATCCTCACGCACCCTTATCTCCACCCAAACAACCGATAGTGTTTTGGATTGAAAACGCTGTTCCCCTAGAATACCGTGACGCGATTCGGGAAGGTGTGTTGATGTGGAATCAAGCTTTTAAAAAAGCCGGATTTCAAAACGCTATTGAAGTCCGACAAATGCCCGATGATGCTGATTGGCAACCAGCAGATATACGCTACAATACAATTCGCTGGTTTAACTCCCTAGATGCAGGTTTTGCAAAAGGGCCGATTCGAGTTAACCCTTTCACCGGGGAAATATTGGATGCAGATATTATCATTGATGCTAACATGGTGCGTTCCATTCAGCAACAATATCGCGCCCTGAAAGAAACAACTAACAACTCATGTCAAAATTTTGATTTGCATTCCTCGGAAGTTTGCTATAGTACAGAATCCGCAAATCAAGCGGCTATGGGAGCATTGGCATTGTCACTGTTGCCAGAAACTAAACCACAGCCTGAAATCATGCAAGAGTATGTACATCAATATCTGCGTTCTCTAATTGCTCATGAAGTCGGACATACGCTTGGGTTACGCCACAACTTTCAAGGCAGCACCATGTTATCGCCGCAAGAATTAAATAACACAGAAATCACCCACACAAAAGGTTTAGCCGCTTCGGTGATGGATTATCTGCCCGTGAATTTAGCACCACCGGGAGTAAAACAAGGTGACTATTTTCCTTGGGTTGTTGGCCCCTATGATGAATGGGCGATAGAGTATGGATATAAACCCAGTCCGCAGACAGCAATGCAGTCTAGCATACCGGAAGCAGAAAAAGAATTTTTAGAGCAAATTGCTTTAGCATCACCTCAACCAGAATTATCTTATGCCACTGATGAAGATATTTGGGATATTAATCCCCTGGCGAATGTCTGGGATATGAGTAGTGATGTCTTAGTCTATTCCCAATGGCAAATGGATAACGCCCGCGTCATCTGGCAGCATCTGAATGAGCATCATTTGACAAAAGGAGACGGCTATGGCAACACGCTTGTCTTATTTAATAGGATACTGCAATATTATTTTCGTAATGCCAGGTTGTTATCTAAGTATATTGGTGGGCAATCATTTCAGCAACTCCATCTGAGTGATGAACATTCTGGGGTATTTGTGCCAGTGCCAAGGCTCAAACAACGTCAGGCTTTAGAAAAGTTGCAAGAGTATGTCTTTGCTGAAGATGCTTTTAACTTCTCACCACAATTATTAAATCAGCTAGCACCGCCACGCTGGGAACATTGGGGGAGTGCAGTACGGAATAGCCGCCTTGATTATCCGATTCACGAAAGAATTTTGCAGTTTCAGAGTAGAATATTAAGGTCGCTCTTAGATAGCGATCGCCTACATCGGTTACGAGATTTAGAATTAAAAAGCCAACCTGATCAAGTTTTAACCATCCCAGAACTATTTGACAGCTTACAAACAGGTATTTGGACAGAAATTGTAGCCACCCAACAACCGCAGCCAATTTCTAGTATTCGTCGTTCATTGCAACGAGAACACCTAAATATTATGCTAGAAATGCTCCTTGATACCAAAGATTTACCAGAAGATGCTTGTACACTAGCTTGGTACGAACTACGCCAACTACAAAAGGCGATTAATATCAAGCTGAGAAAATTTGGTAAACAACTAGATATTTACACTTTAGCCCACTTGCAATTTACGAGCGATCGCATCACCAAAGCCTTAAACGCACAATTGCTATCAAGAAACTAGCAACAGCCAGTTTGTAGGGTGGGCATTGCTAGCAATTTGCTCAAACCCTGAGTTTGTAGGGTGGGCATTGCTAGCAATTTGCTCAAACACTCAGTTTTAAGTTCTCGGCTGTACATCGCCTATTCTGATTGAGAATGCTGCAAGATAGGAGTATTCTCAAATTTTCCGAAAACCCATCCGCCCATTCACCGAGTCAAACAGAACATTAAATCGATCAAAAAATCCCATACCAGTATTTATTAGTATAGGTTGCTCTGCCTGAGCCGAAACATTGAGATTCCACACATTAAACCCGTCGCGGTTTCCTGGTACAAGACTATAATCGAACACGCTAGGAATTCCTACCTTCACAGAATTTGCTGGGCGTAACCTTCCTGGTTTCAGTTTACCCATCAGAGAAGCAGACTTAAATTCAGTCATACCATTACTTGTCCCAACAACCATTCTGTTATTACAACTATTTTTCATCCCACTCCCAGAAATAGTTAAGCAAACTCCATTCAGTCGAGAATCCCATCTATTACCCGGTACACCATTCATCACAGGTAATGGACTCAAAGAAGCCATCTTAAAACCTTGTTGATTATTTGCAGTCAAACCCAGAATCAGACTACCATTACCAGCAATAATCAATCCATTACTCAAATTTCCTGGTAATTTTCTCAGAGGATTATAGGGAAGTGTGCGCTCAGAATAGTTGACACCGATAATACCAGAGAAAGGTCTTCCACTTTTGGCAGAGCAATTAGGTTTTTGGGGGATACATTGGCGACTGGTGACAACCTGCACCGGAACAGGTTCTTCACTAGCAATCAAACCAATTCGGAAATTAGTGTAAACTAACTCACCTTCTAAAACAGTACCATCACTTAAAACTTCCCTAACAATTTGACCAGTGCTGTTGATAGGGGCATTTCCTAGAAACTCTCTAGTAACTCTCAACCCTGCCGAGCTTGTATCTAATAAAACCCGTCTTGGCTGACCACCAGCAACTGCTACCTCAACAAAATAACCCCGTTGACCAGCAACAACCCTATTAGACAATGGTAAAGTTATTGTATCAAAACTAGGTTTTCGGGCGATAAATTGGGAAGTATCGCGCCTAGCCGTTTGAGAAAACAGGGCTTGAAATCCAGCTTGTCGCTGCGCCACAGGTTCAGGAGCAGAATCCCAAAGACTTTCATAATAGAAAAACACAGCACCTAAACCGCGTTGTTGAGCCGCCCTAACTTGAGACTGAATCTGAGATATAGCAACAGGGCGATTTCTCAGCCCTGTCATAATCCCTATACCAGTAGGAATTAATTTTTGTGTCTCAATGATTTCTGGAGTAATTAGTTTACTGTTAAAACTTTGCAAATCATTGCGATAAACCTGAACTACAAGCTCATCTACAACACCTAAGCGTACCCAGTTGAGCCAGTCTTGTAGTTGTAATTTATAAGCAAAGTCATAGTAATTAGGAGAAACAGAAAAAATCGCATTTGGTTTTCTCGCTTTCACAGCTTTGTTGAGTTCTACCATAAACGCCGTGATTTTATCTGCTCGCCATCGCATCCAAGCTTGAGCTTGCGGGTTGGGTGGAGGAGGGCTACCAGTTTCTTGGGTATATAAGTTAATCGTGTATTTGTCATACCCAAAATCAACAGGTAAACTCATGTGGTCGTCAAATTGAATACCATCCGCGTTATATTTGGTAATGATTTCTACTACTAAGTCAGTAATAAACTTTTGTACTTCTGGGTGAAAAGGATTCAGCCAAGCCACCTCACCCGCAGCACTAATTGAGGTTTGGGTTCCGTCTTGCTTTTGCGTCAACCAGTCTGGATGTTGTGATGCAAGTTCGGAAGTTAAGGGAGCCATGAAGCCAAATTCAAACCAAGGTATGGCTAGTAACCCTTGACTACGAGCTTGAGTAATGATGTCTGCAATAATATCTTGTCCCTCTGTACCTCTAAAGAAAAAAGGGATACCCTTTTTTTGCGTTACTGCACTGGGAAATTTTGTGTAGCCATCATTCCAAACCACCGGATAAACTGTATTAAAATTTAACCTCCGCAATTGTGCAAGAGTGTCTTGCACCTTAGCGCGATTTCTTAAGATATTAAAGTCATTATTCGTCAGCCAAACCCCGCGAATTTCTGAAGCTGGTAACTGGGGAAGTTGAGCGGTTACAGGGCTAAGGTTTTCTAGTGTCAATACTGTAGCCAGGGATATAGCAAACAGGAAAGGGAGAAAACGCTTAATTGAACGCCAACTAGGACGAATGAAAGATAATTGCTGATGTATGGCTAATAATTTAGCAACCCAAGAGTTAATTAGTTTACTTTGGCGTTGAAATTGCGTTGACATTACTCTGTAAATATGTATGCTGAATCAATCAGGTGAATTTATTTAGGACTTACGCAAGTGTCACATTACATAAGTCTTGTAGGGTGCGTCAGACTGTTTAAATGCTGTCAATAAGCATTTTTTTGATATCTGACGCACCCTACTATTATGCCAGTTGCGTAAGTCCTGTTATTTTCAGGCAAACCAAACTACTGCACCAGATAAACTAATGCAGATTTAGCTTAATCACGATAATTGACGCAGCTAATCGGTGATAGTGCCTGTCAAATCAGAATTTTTCAGATGAGGAAGCAGGGGAGCAGGGAAAATTTTACCCCAATGCCCCATGCCCAGTCTTTACTTCTCCGCTAAATTTCTCGGTGGAATGTCTCTACCCTTATAAAACCGTTGCTCGAATTTGCCTAAACCAAACCAAGCCCCCGCACCCAGTAAAACAACCACCGTCAAAACGATAGCAGTAATTGTAGAAGGTTGTTGCTGCATCAATAAGAGTAACGGCAACAAACTCCAAACCAATACCGTGGCTATACCGACTCCCAGACGCAAACGTTGCAGGTTTTTCAGGGCAGTACGGCAACTAGCACATTTTTTCGTGTGGGAATGGTATCTATCTAATAAGGCTTCTTTGGTTAGTGGCGGTGCTAAAGTTTCTCCGGGGAATGGTTCAGCATCATATTGCTTCAGCCACGAGTGCAACTCAAATACGAAAGCATCAGCTTTAGTTGGCAAATAAAAAGCCTTGTTGACGTTAGCACTGCCACCCCGTTGTGCGAGATATCTTTCTTGGTAATGTAGAAAAATTTGGTCATCTTCCAATACGCCATTCTGCCCTATATGGGAGTACCAGCGTGGAGTCAGTTTGAGAAATAGCCCTGGTAATTTTGAGGAGAACTTAAACGGAAAACGGGCAAATAGCCGACATTCTCCTTTACGGATGGGAGTAGCATAAACTACAGTTAGTGTTCTACCAAACTGCTTCGAGGTGAGGTCATGCCACATCAAGCCCGGAGCGATGAAAGTAGTATCTTGTCTGCCTAAAGTGCCTTTACGGGGGCCTTCTGCCCAAGTTCCTTTAAATCCCCATTTCCCAGATTCTACCACCTCTAAGTTAACAGGTGATACATTAGCTCGGTTGCCGACGGTGCGGTGGTGGGTGTAGGGTATATGGCTAGAATCGAGGACGTTTTCCATTAATGTCAGGGCATCATAGGGTATGTCTCGAAAGGTATTCAGGCAAACCCACCCCTCTGGGTTTTCTTCTAGCGGTTCAACGATGGGAACTTTGGTTTTTGCGGCATTCTCTACTTTACCAGGATAAACGAATAAAAGTCCTTGGCAAACTGTGGTAGGTAGTGACTGCACACAAGCACGTTGAGAAGTTTCGGCTTGATTTCCTGGGGCTTGTTGGGGGATGCTTTCACATTTGCCCGTTCCCGAAAATGCCCAACCATGATAAGGACATTCTAACCAGCCATCTTCGTTAATTCTACCTTCGGAAAGGGGGGCTAAACGGTGTGGACATTGGTCTGCAAAGGCTCTCCAGGTTTGTTCGTTGTTGTCCCACCACAACACAAGATCCTGCTCTAGTAAGGTGAAGCGAGTCGGTTGGGATTTGTCTAAGTCTTCCACATAATGGACAGGATACCAAACTTCTAGCCAGTCAAAACGCTCTGGATCTTGTCCACCTGCTGGTAGGGTTTCGGGACTGGTTGGGGATGGTGATTGTAACAGGCTGTTGGTCATGGTGAGATATGTAGATATTGATGCACTATCACCAAAAATGTAACAATATTTTAAACTTCCTGGCAGATAAGAGTTGAGAAATCCATCGTTGGTCTACATTTACAGTAGGACTTGCGGACGTGTATTCATCAAAGTCTTTTGTAGGGTGCGTCAGAAAAGAGAATTTGCTAAAAATCAACGGATTTTCAACATCTGACGCACCCTACTAATATGCCAGTTGCGTAAGTCCTGATCAGTTGAACTCACAAATTTCAACGCTATGGTAGTAGACACAGGCAAATGTGCAGAGGCTAAAATTGCTTTACGTCAAGCACTGGCTGTTAGTAATGGCAATACCAAAGATCAAGCTGTAATTGCTGCTATTGAAAATCTTCAGGCGGTGAACCCTCAGACAGCCCCAGCCCGTAACAATACACTTATGGATGGGACATGGCTGTTGATTAGTGCGCCGAATTTTCCGGGTGGGGAATTGCTTCCTAATGGTAAGTTTGCTTATACCTTGGGTCGTTTGGCTTTCAATATGTTTGAGCCGACGGGATTAAAATTAGTAATTGACCGAGTGTTGCAACCTGTGTTGCCTGTAGGTAATGGTGAACAACGCACCCATGATATTGTTGTGGAATTTACTACTATTGATGAGTCTTCTGCCCCATTGTCGGGGGTTGTGCGTAACTTAGGAGTCTGTCAACCTGCTAGTGATACGGTGCTGCAAGTCAAATTTACTGGAGGCGTTTTAGCACCGCAAAACCTTAATCAAATAGATGCTTGGCGAGGGGTTTTTGGTCAGCAAAGTCAACCTAAACAAAGAACTTTTAAAGAACATTTGATGTCTGTGTTTTTGCGGTTGATGTTTGGGTTAGTTCCCCCCCAAGGTATGAATAATACAACTGGTGAAGTGGCTTTTACAATGGAGCGATCGCCTAAAGGTCGTCTGTCTATTCTCTATCTTGACGAAGAACTACGGATTACTCGCGGCGAAAAGGCAACTGTCTTAGTCTGTGAGCGAATTTAAAATACGTGAATATCTGTTGGAGTAGGAAACAAGAAAAGAGAAAAGATCAGCATCGAAAACTTATCATAAGTAATTAGCCGGACATGATATAATTCAGGACTGACGCAACTGACATATTAGTAGGGTGCGTCAGATAGAAAAAATTTGTGTATTGGAGCATTTTAGCAGTCTGACACACCCTACGAGACTACGGGATGTATGGAATACAATCTCTGAATTGATGTCAGCAATGTTTAGAAATTGTAGCCTACACCTAATAACAAGCCTACATCAGTCTCATCAACGAATGCGGCATTTACTGCACCTGTAAGTGTCAAACGTTGCCCTAAAGGTACATCTACACCACCTGTGAGCAGCAAACCCAGGTCAGTAATATCCCTAACTTCCACAGCTACGCCAGCACCGACGTAAGGCGATACAGCGAACTGTGACACACCAGCAGGATCGACTGAACGCGGGGCAAAATCTAAAGTCAAGGGTATGAGAAATACTGTATCGTCCCCAAACAATGCTGATGGACGTGCTGATATGGTGGGTGTTAAACCAATTTTGCTGATTACCGCAAAGTTACTTTCACCCAGAGCCGTGTCACCACCTATACCAATGTTACCAGCAACACCAACGTAGCTGCTGCCGCCACGAGTAGCTCTACCTGGTGCGACAATATCAGTGGGTGCTTGCGCTTGATTCATTTGATTCGTTTGATTCGTTTCTTGTTGTGATTGCTCTCCGGTGAGGTTGGGTGGAATCAAGACTTGATTGATTGCATGGATGACACCATTACTCGCCTGAATATTTGGCTGAATAACTGTGGCTTCGTTGACTGTCACTTGGTTCCTAGCAGTGTCAACTTTTACAGTTAAAGGTGAGTTTTCAACTGTTTTTAGTTCTCCTGATCTGAGTTGATTAGCTGTTAATTCGCCAGGAACTACATGATAGCGCAATATTTGAACTAATAATTCTCTATTCTGTGGTTGCTGTAATTGTTCTATAGTCCCAGCCGGTAATAAGGCAAATGCTTGGTCTGTGGGTGCGAAAACTGTATAAGGCCCTGGCTGTTGTAAGATATCTGTTAAACCTGCGGTTTTGAGTAAAGAAGTCAAGGTTGTAAAAGAATCATTAGATGCAGCCACGGAAACAATATCATTACCATTTTGTGCGTATATGGTGCTTTTAGCTTCTGTTGTATGAGGTGCGGTGTTTTCAGCTAACGCCACGCTAGAAATTGTTATCGGGGCAAGTGTAGCTGTTGCTAATCCTAAAGCGAGGAATTTACCACCTGTTGATGACCAATGAAAGCAATTAAACACGAAAATATCCTCCAAAAATTTTAATTTTCTTCTGAATCAACTTATTCATTATTCAGCTTCGGCGAATATATTATTGGCAACAATCCACCAAGGTTATAGAATTTGTGGTAAGAAATGCTTGATATTTACCATGATATAATTGCATATCAAAATCTATGGTTTTGACATAGCATATTACTTGGGCAATACCATAAGTTTTTGATGATATCAATGTCATAAATTTTGGTGTAGCAAAAAACAGGCTGAAACTACACATCATTCTTAAATTTTTCGCTGAATCATACAACTAACTAAAGGTTAAATTTATTCAAGATTTTTTCAGCCTTTAGACAGTTGATCATATTTGTTGACTAAAAATTTTCTCTATAGTTGATCCGAGGTTATATGAGGTTCTAATTGTTGGCTGGGTTTAATCTTGAAGAAGGCTGCGAGGTAGGAGGCAATTAGAGGTGGTCTGATTCATCCCTGTGTGGAATACCATTAAATCTATGATTTATATCATGTTCGTTTGAATAGTTGTCATATCTGTTGGGGTAGGGAACAGGAAGGATCAGGGAACAAGAAAAGAGAAAAGTCAGTATCGAAAACTGATCATAAGTAATTAGCCGGACATGATATTATTGGGATAATTAAACTTAAGTTTGGGCAAAATAAAAATTAATTAATATAATAAATTATATTTCAATTACTATCTGTATACTAAATAATACCTGAAATATGTTAAGTATATTAGGTAAGACTTACGCAACTAGAATATTAGTAGGGAGCGTCAGATATCAAGCATAAGTTTATTGACAGCATTTAAGCAGTCTGACGCACCCTACAAGACATATTTAATGTGACACTTGCGTAAGTCCTAATGGGGTCAGCTTTGCCGACTATAATTAGGTTTGGCAAGGTATAGCCGAGAATATGTATATTGCAAAAATTACATCAAATTCTGATAAATTAACCCTAATTCCAGAAATTCTCCAGGAAAAATCCCCTTGTCTCTGTTTTCAGTTCCCAGACTAAGCATTGCAAGACATTAATCCACTTTGGGCGTTAGTATAAATATCTTAACGAACCAGTACCCATAAAATCACTGTGGCAGAGTTACTATTTCAACGTGGTTAGATATTGTTTGCATCTGGGAATTCATACGGGATGTTTTGATGTTCAACGATAGTTTTCTCGATGAGGCTAGTTAGTGAAGGATCAAGTTGCTGAAGTTACCAAGGGTTTGACTGAAGCTTTTATTACTTATAACCGAGAGTGGCAAGTGAGTGCTGTTAACGCTCAAGCTGCCCAAATCTTTGGCAGAAGTTGTGCTGAGTTGCTCGGTAACAATTTTTGGCTGGTTTGTCCAGAATTTCTCGGTTCTATTTTTGCTCAGGAATGTCATCGAGCGATCGCTCAACAATCTTCAGCCCAGTTTGAGCAATTTTGTCCTGAGATGAATGCTTGGTTTGATGTCTATATCTATCCCACACCGACTAAATTGAGTGTCTATTGGCAAAATATTACAGAACGCAAGCAGATGGAAGCTGTTTTATACACAGAAAATCCTCAACTAACAAACCCTACTCTGCATCAGCAACAGCAAAATTGGCAGACTCTGTTAGACAATTCCCCAGATGTGATTGCCCGGTTTGATGTGAATTTGCGCTATGTATATGTCAACCGAGCGATAGAACAAGCTCTTGGTTTACCCCCAACTAAATTGATTGGTAAAACTCATGCAGAATTGGGAATACCAGAACATATTTATCTGCGCTGGGATACATTGCTGCGTCTGGCTTTTACCACTGCTCAGGAGCAATTTATTGAGTTTGAATTTCCTACGCCTAGGGGAATAAGAATTTATCAATCACGGGTAGTACCGGAGATTAACCCGCAGGGTGTGGTGGAGTATGTGTTGACTTTCAGCCGAGATGTGAGTGAGATTAAACAATTAGAGCAACAGCGATCGCAGCTGATGCGGGAGCAAGCCGCACGGGAAGAAGCCGAGCGAGTCAACCGGATTAAAGATGAATTTTTAGCCGTGTTGTCTCATGAATTGCGATCGCCTCTCAATCCGATTTTGGGATGGGCGAAAATTTTACAAACCCGCAAATATGACACCACAACCTTAAACCGTGCCTTAGAGATTATTGAACGTAATGCCAAAATTCAGGCGCAATTAATTGAAGATTTGCTGGATGTCTCCAGAATTTTGCGTGGTAAGCTCAAATTAAAAGAATGTCCCGTCAATTTATCATCCATCGTGGCATCTGCTATAGAAACGGTGCGGTTAGCAGCTGAGGCTAAAGGAGTGGAGATTATTGTTAACTGTCAGCCAGATGTCAGTAAGGTACTTGGTGATCCCGAACGACTACAACAGGTAATCTGGAATTTACTCACGAATGCTGTGAAGTTTACCGCATCTGGGGGTCGTGTGGAAATTCGGCTGGAGGAGATAGATTTTCAGGCCAAAATTACGGTTAGTGATAACGGTATAGGAATTGCACCGGAATTTTTACCCCAGGTTTTTGATTATTTTTGTCAAGCAGATAGTTCTATTACCCGTTCCTCCACTGGCTTAGGTTTGGGGTTAGCAATTGTACACCATTTAGTAGAACTGCATGGCGGCACAGTCACAGCACACAGCCCAGGCTTAGGAGAAGGGTCTAGTTTTATTGTCAGACTACCGATTCTCAATTATGCTGCTAGAGAAGATGACCCACAACAATCTTTGTCACCACGTATAAGTTTAGAAGGAGTGCGGATTTTGGTAGTTGATGATGAGGCAGATTCCCGCGAATTCGTGGCATTTTTACTAGAACAACATGGAGCGATCGCCACAACTGCCGCATCTGCTAGTCAAGCCCTGGAAATGTTTCACAAAATTCAACCAGATTTAATCATTTGTGACATTGGCATGCCTAAAATTGATGGTTATACTTTCTTGCGGCAGATTCATAGATTACATCCCCATGAGAAAATATTAGCGATCGCCCTGACAGCTTACGCCAGTGAAACCGACCAACAAAAAGCCTACCAAGCAGGGTTTCAAAAGCATATAGCCAAACCCATCGAGCCAGACAAATTCTTGGCTAGCGTTGCCAATCTCATCCAGCAATTTACAGCAGATTGGGGGTAAATGAGGTACAAATTTGAGGAACAAAGTCTTATAGCTGTTGCCTGTTGCCTGTTCCCTGGTAGTCAATAATCAGCTTGGTTGGCGGTGGCACCCAATAAATACTAATTGCCTGAATAATACTGACTAAAGCATCAACATTATCTGGCTTTACCAAACAAAAATTCACCCCTAGCTGGTAAGCTAGTTGAATATCTTCATCTAAAGCCGAGCCAGTCAACATGACAACCGGGAGATGCTGAAATTGTGGAGTTTCCCGTATCCATTGCAAAAGTTGCAGCCCTGACTGTCCAGGTAATCGTAAATCTGTCAAAACCAGACTGGGCAAAGGATGAGCAACCCTATCCTCATAAGGAGCTTGCCCTAACAGATAACGTTGAGCATCTTCCATTGTGACTACAGTCTGCAAATTAGGTAATTGCTCTAACTTGGAGCGTTGCAGAGCGCGTCTGACTAACAAAACATAGACTGCATCATCCTCAACATATAATACTGTTTTCACCTGAAAATCTGGCATTGATTGCTACCTTAAATAAAAGTTATGTTGCTGGCAGTTCTACCCAAAACTGGCTTCCTGCTCCTGGCTGAGACTCCACCCCAACTTTTCCGCCTAGGCGTTCTATACCTTTTTGGACGATTGCTAATCCTATTCCTGTGCCTGAGTAGGAATCGACGGCGTGGAGGCGTTCAAATACGCCAAAAATCCGCTTTTGATATTCCGGTGCGATGCCAATACCATTGTCTGCAACCCAAAGGCGAATCCAATTCTGTCGCTGTTCTGCCCAAACTCTGATTTGGGGGTGAATGCCGGGTGGAACATATTTCATGGCGTTAGTCAGCAAATTAATCAACACTTGAGTTAAAACTGTCGGCTGACTGATGACTGGAGGGAGGGGAAAAGTCACCGTAATTTCTGCCTGTCTGGCTTGTTGTTCTAGTCTCAATTGGCTGAGGATGTCTTGCATGACACTGGTTAAATCAACCACTTGCAACTGAATCTCAGTTTGGCTGAGTTGGCTGTAAGCAAGCAAGTCTTGAATTAGCTGATCCATCCTGTGGGCAGAATTGCTAATCTGTTGTGTATATTCTTGTCCTAGTTCATCGAAGCGATCGCTGTAATCTTCTACTAAAGCTGCTATCAACCCTCGGATAGCACGTAAAGGCGAGCGCAAGTCATGAGAAACTGTGTACGTAAAGCGTTTTAACTCCTGATTGACTTCTGCTAGTTGGGCGGTGCGTTCTTGTACCCGTTGCTCTAAGGTAGCATTGAGTTGACGAATTTTCTCCTCGGCTTGTTTGCGCTCTGAAATATCCTCAAAGGTACTCACACCGGCGATGATTTGTCCCCGTTGATCCATAATGGGAGTAGCAGTTACTGAAAAAAACGTGGTAGTACCATCACCCCGGCGATAAATCATTTCTTCGGCTTTGATGGTTTCGCCATTCAGCAAAGCGCGGGTAATTGGGTATTCTTCAGGATGATAAGGCTGTCCATCGGCGTGAATTGCGCCGTATTGAATATAATCTTGATAAGTATCTAGCAGCAGCATGGGATGGCGCAGCAGTCTGACTGCTTCCTGGTTGTGAAATAGCAGTCTGCCAGCAGGAGCTTCCGAAATTGAGACACCTAAAGGCATTTGCTGTAATACTTGTTCTAATCGCGAGCGTTCGATTTCTAGCTGTTGCAACAGTCGTAGACGTTCTGCATCTACACGTTTGATTTCGCGAATGTCACGGATAACTGTGGCAATGCTCAACGGCTCACCAGTTTGGCGATCGCGATTGATAAATGATAACTGATGAACAGGGATTAATTCTTCTGTCTGAAAATGACGTAACAGTGACTCTCCTTGCCAATATCCCTGCTCTAGTATGGTAGGCAAAACTTGATGTAACAAGAAATTTTCGTATTCTGGTGGATGAAAATCAGTGACTTGGAGTTGGGTTAATGATGCTGTTGGTTCTAACCCAACCATTGCGCGCCCTGCCGAATTAACATAGATTAATTGACCATCGAGATTAGCGATCGCAATAAAGTTAGGGATATTTTCCACAATTGACGCTAATCTTTGCCGCTCTTGCTCAATCTGCTTACGTTCAGTAATATCTCGATTGACTTCTAAAATACCCTTTACCCGACCTTGAGCATCTCGCATCAAAACTTGACGGCTTTCTACTATAATTTGGTTGCCATCTCTTCGTGTGTGTCTCAATTCACCTTGCCAATGTCCTTGTTGCAGCAGCGTAGCTTGAAAGTCTAAGTCAGGATCAGGAAATTCTGTTTGTAACAGGGTGTGTGGTGAATTGCCTAATACTTCTGCACTTGTCCAGCCATAGAGTTGTTCAGCACTGCGGTTCCAATATCTGATAGTATTATGATTATCCCGGACAAAAATAGCTTCATAGGCTAAATCTAACAATTGGGCTTGCTCTCGCAATTGATTCTCAGCTTGCTGGCGTTCGGTGATATCAATAGCTGTACTAATGGCTAAACGTCTACCATCGGGTAGTTTACCAAGGGGGGCAGAATAAAAATCCCAGATGCGTGTTTCACCTGTGCTGGTTCTAATTACATATTGCCCTTCGTAAATGCGACGATTAAGATGATATAAGCGAGCGATATCAGTCTGTACTTGTTCTTGACGTTTACCGTAAGCTTTTTCTGTCCAATCTGCGATTGTAGAAATTTCTGCGGGATGGTAGCCAGTAATTTCTGTCCAAGTATGATTAACTTGTAGTATCTCTCCATCTTCGGCGTGTAACAACATAGGTAGAGGAGCATCCAGAATCGCCCGCCGAAATTTTGCTTCACTTTGGCGCAAAGACTGCTCTGCTTGCTTGCGCTCGGCAATTTCCCGTTTTAAAGCTTGATTGGCTTGAGATAGTTCGGCGGTGCGTTGCGCTACTCTGGCTTCCAATTGATTGTAGGCATCTGTGAGTGCTGCTTGTGTTTGCTGACGCTGGCTATCTAAACGATAAAGGCGTTCGGCACAGTACCAAGTTAACCCTAGAAAAGCGATGATATTGCCAGTTACGTGCAAAGAAAGCCCGAAGGCTTCATCAAACAAACCAATGCGTTCTCCGAGAACTTGCAACCAGCCTAAACCAAAATGAATAGCGATCGCTGCTGGTAACAATATCCGAGCCGTAATTCCACCCACGGTATTGCTAACAACTAAGCGCATCCATCCCTCAGCCGGAGCCGCCAATAAAATACCAAGGCTGAGAATCACAAATGTCACAGCAGTATGGATAGCTATCCCCGTAAAGAATGTCAAACTGAATATTGGCGTAACTGCATACACTTCGGATTGGTTGCCATAACTGAAACTCATCAAAATTTGTAGGGAAAAAAAGGCTGCAACCAGTGTCAGCAATTGCACCAGTCGGTAGGGGACATGACGCAGTACCGAAACAAACAGTGCTACACTAACTAAGATGAAGTTTAAGGCAACTGGTAGTGGTATTCGAGCCAATTCAGAAGTAGCGATCGCTCTCGACTGCTCAATTACCCAATTTCTATCTAATATATATTGGCTGATTGTCAGTAATCCCAGAAATGCGATCGCCACCGCCAACACCTGAATCACTCGACGCGGGCGATTTCCTCTGCTATTGAGCAAATATAATGCTAAACCTGAAAACACAAAGCCTAGAGCAGTTTTCGCTTTCATTGCTACCCACCCAGGAAAAAAGCTGGTGAGGATGGGAATATCAAACAGCCAACCCACCAAAACAGCACCACCAACCAAAGTGACAATGATACTGGCGAGTTGTGAAACTGTTTTTAGGGCAGTGAGCATCTGGCGGTTTGACTGAGCAATAGTCATAGACTGTCTTAGTTACCTATTTCTATCATTGCTCAACTTTATTCTTGTGCGCTGGTATCAACAGGAAAGCACAATATAATTCATACCCAAAAGTTAAGTTTTAGGGTATTTTACCGAGTGGAGTCGGTAAACCGTCAATACTGACAGTGTTTTTCTGCTGTTGATAGTCTTTTATACCTTGTTCTCCTTTTTTCTCCGCCCAATTAATTAAAGTCTGTCTTTGTCCTTGATATTCGTAAAGTGGTACAGCAAAACCACAGGATGTCTGCACACGTTCCACATCAACCAGGATAATTTGACGAGTCCCTGGTATTTGGTGAAACAATGAATACAAATCATTCCAATCTGGGGAAGTTGGTAAGATTGTCTTTCCCCGTCCGTAGAGACGTAAAATACAAGGGGGTTCTTCAAAGGCACAGAACATTAAAGTTATCCGCCCGTTTTCTTCAAGATGGGCTGAGGTTTCGTTGCCACTGCCTGTTAAATCCAAGTAAGCTACTTGATGAGGTGACAGCAACCGAAAACAATCTAATCCTTTAGGTGACAGGTTAACATGACCATCAGGGCTGAGAGGTGCAGAAGCCACAAAAAATAGATGTTGGGCTGCAATAAACTCTTGCAGTTGTTCTGTAATACAGTCAAAAACTTTAGCCATAAATTATAATAACATCATGTCCGTTAGAATAGTTATCATATCTGTGAGGGCTAGGCAACAGGGAACAGGCAACAGGCAACAGGCAACAGGCAACTGAGTTAAACAAAAGTCTGCATCTTCAGTTAATTATCAGTAATTAACCGGTCTTGACATAACAAAAGACTTGATAAAACAGCAAAAGTAGGGGTTTAGCAATGCTAATCCCCTACAATCTTGGACTGTGACTCGGTATCAATTAAAAATAACTGCCTGATTTGCGATGTTCTACAGCAGTTACGCCCTCACTTTCTAAGACTTCTCCCTGATCGACGACAGCATAAATTAACCATCTATCACCACATTCAAGCTGATTTTTCACTGTACATTCTAAATAGGCTAATGCTTCAGTTAAAATTAAACAACCGTTATCAGCAGTTTTAGTACCAAGGTGAGCAAAGGGATTCTCCCCTAGTGTACTTTGACGGGAAAAATAACGCCGGACATTTCTACCTTCTTTGAGGATATTCAGCACAAATCTATCCCCAGGATGACGCATTAAGTCTGCATTCTGTTCTTGAGCGACTGCCAGCATAATTCCTGGGGGGTTAAATGTGGCTTGTGATACCCAAGAAGTTAAAATACCTTTGTGGTTGTCTTGGTCGCGGGTAGTGACGACGCACAAAGAGCCAATAATTCGCCCTACAGCTTGATCAGTGCGGTCAATTTGGGCTTCGGTGGCAGCTTGGCGGGTATTGCGGAGTTTTTTGGTTTTTTTCAAGGTTTGGGCAAAGTTCGCCCCGGCTGTCTGACATTCTTGTAGGGTGTCTGGTGTGGGGCTAAAACGTACTCGAATAGTTTCAAAGCCTAAGCGGTAGTTAGCATCTTTGAGCTTACTTTCAATTAAATCAATGGCTTCTCCACTCCAACCGTAGGAACCAAATACGCCAGCTAATTTTGTTTTTGCGGCTGTGGAAAGGACTATACCTAAAGCGGTTTGAATCTGCGTTGGTGCATGGCCGCCGAGTGTGGGAGAACCGATAATAAAACCGTCACAAGCTTCGATGATGCGGGTAATTTCTGCTGTATCTGCGAGTTCACAGTTGATAGACTCGACGTTGATACCATTTTCAATTAAACCTTGAGCGATCGCCTGAGCTACAATTGCTGTATTGCCATAGGCAGAAGCATACAACAACGCTACACTGAAATCTTGAGATTTCTGTGCCTGACACCATTGGCGATAATCATGAGTAAAACGACTCAGGCTATAGCGAATCACAGGGCCATGAGCAGGTGCGTAACATCTAGCCCCTAATCCTGCTAATTTATCTAAGGCGACTTCTACCTGTTTAGGTTGGGGTGCATGGAGACAGTCAAAGTAATAACGTCTTTCTCCGTCTAACTTTTTCCAGTCTTCATCAAATAGGGTATCTTCGCAGACATGCGCCCCAAAAAACTTGTCTGTGTACAGAATTTTGGTAGCAGTATCATAAGTACAAAGTCCATCCGGCCACCGGGGAGTCGGGACGGTGATAAAATTGAGCCGATGTCCTTTTCCTAAATCTAGGGTGTCTTCCCAGCGTACAGCTTGAATACGGGCTTCCCATTCAGGAAACGATGATTTCAGAATGTTAGCAGCCGGACGAGAACAAATTAAAGTTATTTGCGGGGCTTGCGACAGCAATACTTTTAATGTCGCGCTGCGGTTGGGGTTAACGTGTCCGAGAATAATGTAATCGAGGCGTGTGACATCGAGACGTTGGGCTAGTTCCTCTAGGTAAATTTTGGTGAAAGATTCACCGGGAGGATCAATTAAAGCTATTTTGTCGCCTTGGATGAGATAAGAATTGGCTGTAGTTCCCCGTTGACGGGAATACTCAACTTCAAATTTTAATCTTTCCCAAGTACGCGATCGCAGTACGAGCGTATCTTGGCCAATTTCTGCAACTTGTACATCTCTGGGGCGAATAGAGGTGGAGATAGTCATAATTCAAAATTCAAAATTCAAAATTCAAAATTCAAAATGGGCATGGGGCATTGGGCATATAATTAAAAATTGAATAACACACATCTTGCACCTGTTCCTGGATGATAATTTTTGTAGGGTGGGCATTGCGTGCAAGTTGCTCAAAGCCTTAATTTTAGGTTCTTGGCAATGCCCACCTCAAGCTGATTGAGAATGGTGCAAGATACGAGATAACTAATACCTCCCCGGCTTCTTCCTAGCCCTCAGTACCTTCTAAACCCTCATCTGCCATTGGTTTGTGCTAATTCTTGCTTGGTGCGCTTTTTGTAGCGTTGAGATATTTGTTGTTCGGGATCAATACCTTCAAAGGTGGGGGGTAGCCAAACTCGTACAACTAAAAGGACGCTGAGAACTAAGAGGAAGGCACAAGTGGCTAGAACTTGACTCCAATTGATTTCTAGTACACCTTTAACAATGATTTCTCGCAAAACGGAAACAATGGAGACTTCAACAGCTACGCCGATAGATATGCGCTGTTCTTGCAGGTAAATAATTAGTAGGCGAAATAACTCTACCAAGATCAGCAAAAACAAAATATCGGCTGTCACAACATGAAAGTCTAAGGGCGGAAGCAGGGAGAGAAACATATCTCTTACCTGAATCGCCATGAAACTAAATAACCCGATACATAAGGAAATCACAATGACATCTTGGATCAGTTCCAAGCTGCGAACAATGCGACTGCGATTGATTTCATACAGAGAAAGTGGGTTATCTTCTACGTGTTTATACATAGCTATTTGGGGATTGGTGGTTGGGGATAAGGGGGATGATGGGGATAAGGGGGATGAGGGATAATCTTCTGCCTCCTGCCTCCTGCCTCCTGCCTTCTAGTAATGATTACCGACTTTGCGGTGGTGAACGGCGGTGAGTGCGTTGATATCGGCGACTCTGCCGCTTTTTACTGTGCTGTAGATAATCCAATGATCACCGCAGTCCATGCGGCTGGTAATTTCACATTCCATGTAGGCTAAAGCTTCTGCTAGAATGGGCGCACCGTTGCTAGCAGGATAAGTTTTCACCTCGGCAAATCTGTCGGCACCGGGGGGAAAACGTTTGAGGAAATGCTTCATTAATCCTTGATAGTTGCCTTCTGCAAGTACGTTTAAAATAAAGCGATCGCCTAATTGCAGTAAGGATTCAATGGCTCTTTCTTTACCGACTGCCACCGCTACACCTAAAGGGTTAAGACTAGCTTGTGTCACCCAAGAGGCAAACATCGCGCTGTGAATTTCGCCTTTTTTGGCAGTCATAATATATAGTCCCCCACTAATGCGTCCGAGGGCTTTTTCTAATTCACTATTAATTGATTTGATTTGTTTGATGGTGCGATCGCGATTTAACCATTGTCCCATATCTGTCCCCGCTTCATCGCACAGTTTTTCTAGGGTTTGGTTGGGGGCTTCTTTGACTAAAATTGGGGGAAATGCTGCTGTTAATCCCAACTCTTGGAATTTATTGCGTAAGGGAAATACAGGCTCATCTTCTCCACCGCCCGATTCTAATAAACCAATCGCTTGTTTATGATGTACCGCCGCCAAAATTGTACTTAAAGCTGCTTGTGCATTCACCACCGATTGAGGCGGCATAGCAATAATTAATCCGGCTGCTTGTGCTACGATTTCTCTGACTTCGTGCGGTTCAGCAGTGATTAAATCGATTAATTCTACTTCTACGCCCGCCTTTGTACATCCATGCGCGATATTTCTGACTAAATGCTCACTATAGCCATAATCTTCGGCATAAAATAGCGCGACTAATGTCTCTGTTTTTGCTTGTTCTAAACTCCAGTTTTGATAAAGTTTGATCCATTCAGGTATATGATGTTGTAGTAAAGGCCCGTGTCCGGTGGCGACGGTTTTGATTTCTAATTTGTCGATGCGTTTTAAAGCCGCTACCACAGAGCGCGCATTCGGCCCCATCAGACAATCGTAGTAATACTTAAAATCTGCTTCTATGGAGTGGAAGTTTTCATCATAGGTTTGGTCGTCGCAATAGTGCATTCCAAATACATCACAGGTGTAGAGAATGCCTGTTTTATGGTCGTAGGTGAAAATTGTATCAGGCCAATGTAAGTTAGGGGCAGAGATAAATTCTAACTCGTGACCGTTGCCTAAATCTAGGCGATCGCCACTTTTTACCAGCTTTGATTTAAAAGACTGGTGAACCATATTTTCTAAAAATTGTATAGCCACCTTCGCACCAACCACGGTAATATCAGGAGCTAACTGCAAAATGTCTTTGACTAATCCACTATGATCTGGTTCTGTGTGACTAATAATCAGGTAGTCTATCTGATTTGGATCAATTAATCCTGTGATTAACTCTAGATATAACTGTTCAAACTTTCTATGAGAAGTATCAACTAAAGCAATCTTTTCACCTTGAATCAAGAAAGAATTATAGGTTGTACCATTGCGTAAACCAAACTCAATATCAAAACGCTCGCGTTCCCAATCTAAACAACGAATAGCTGTTGTTTCGCTAGCAATTTCTACAGTTTGAACCGTCAAAAGCCCAGGATTAGCAATAATTTGAGTATTTTCTGTGATTGCGACCATTGGAGTTATCCAAAATAATATTATTGTTTTTTAGTATGCTTATTCCTATATTTAACTTGAGAATCTCGATTGGTAAAATGTCAATATTTAAAGCTATTGATTAGAAATATTTATTAAGCAACCAGTCAAGCGTCAGTTTGGATGATAATTTATCTAACATTGAAATGAATCAATGTTTATCATGAGAATTCAACAGCAATTACCATTCAAGTGAGGTACAGTCAGTCGGAATTAAACGCAGATGCACGCAGATATAGCTGGCTGCCCGCAGGGTACGCAGATAAATTTTAGGACTTACGCCAGTGTGATTATGAAACTTTGTTGTAGGGTGCGTCAGCGCAGATTATTCTGGAAAAATTAACAGATTTTTAACATTTGACGCACCCTACTAATGTGTCAGTTGCGTAAGTCCTGATTTGTACCTGATTCGACTAAAAAACGCTATAAGCTAAATTGTATGATGATGCCCCATGCTATCAGCCCAATACCCACACAGCCCATCAACAGCCAAATTGCTAACAATGCAGGTGTGGAAATATCTGTACTGCGTCTTGACTTGATGCACCCGACGGTAAACGGGAATAAATGGTTTAAGCTGCAATACAATCTCTTAGCTGCCAAACAACAAAATTACACTACATTACTCACCTTTGGCGGTGCTTATTCTAATCATATCTATGCAACGGCGGCGGCTGGGAATCTGTTAGGATTTCGCACTATTGGTGTGATTCGTGGTGAGGAAACTTTACCCTTGAATCCTACTCTCAGTTTTGCTGCTCAACAAGGGATGCAATTAGTATATGTTGACCGCGAAACTTACCGCAAACGTCACACCCCAGAATTACAGGAACAATTACGCCAGCGTTTTGGTGAGGTGTTTATCATTCCTGAAGGTGGTTGTAATCTCAATGGTGTGCGCGGTTGTACAGAGATAGTTCGGGAAGTACAAACAGCTTTTGATACTGTCTGTGTGGCTTGTGGTACAGCTACTACTTTAGCTGGGTTGACTCTTTCCTTAGCATCACCACAGAAAGTGTTTGGTTTCCCGGTGTTGAAAAATGGTGACTTTCTCCGAGAAGATATCAACAACTTACTGACGCAATACCTCGCCTCTGATTTACCTGCACCATATCCTACTCCTGCACCTTGGGATTTAGTCTGTGACTACCATTGTGGCGGTTATGCCAAGGTAAATGAGCAACTTTTAGCCTTTAGCCAAGAGTTTACCAAAATTCATGATGTCCCTCTTGATTACGTATATACCGCAAAAATGTTTTATGGGGTGATGGATTTAATACAACAAGGATTTTTTCCCATAGGCGATCGCTTGCTTTTAATCCACACGGGCGGTTTACAAGGTAATCTGGGAATGAGAGAAAAGTTAAAGCAACAGTCAATCGTCAATAGTTGGTAGAGACTTTGCATGCCACGTCTCTACAATTGAATAGTCCGTTACATAAAACTTACTCAAACCTACCTACTTAGACTTTTCTAAAAAAGATAACTTGTACTAAATAGAGTTTGACGTTTATTTTCTGCTTCATCCTGGTAATGTCGGCATTATCCAGTCCACAGACTAACACTGTCTAACTGACAGCTTTTGACAAATTAATTTTGGATAAATTAATTGCTGCGTTTAAATCTCTATCACACTCAAAACCACAATTTTCACATTTGAAAACCCTATCATTGAGTGTGAGATTTTCTTTTTTAGTCCCACAGCTAGAACAAGTTTTAGAACTGGGATACCATCTATCAACTACCACAAGTTCGGAATTATATAATTCACATTTGTAAGTTAATTGGCGACGAAATTCATAAAATCCCATATCTGAAATTGCTTTTGCTAACTTTCGGTTAGCTAACATTCCAGATACATTTAAATCCTCAATTACTACTTTGCTGTGGTTCTTAGCTAAAAGTGTGGTGAGTTTGTGTAATGTATCTTTACGGATATTAGCTATTTTCAGATGTAAATTAGCAATTTTTAATTGTGCTTTTCTCCAATTATTTGAATTGATAATTTTATTTCGACTTAACCATTGGAGTCTATTTAATTTAGATTCATATTTTTTGTAAGACTTTGCCCCTTCTATTATTTCACCTGTTGATAGAGTAGCTAAATTTTTTCCGCCTAAATCTACCCCAACAATACTATTGGAATTATTTTCTAGTTTTTCTACATCAAATCTAAAGCTAATAAACCATCTATCAGCTTGACGGCTAATAGTTACTGATTTAATTTCTTTTTGAGGTAGTCTTTCATGAGTTTTTAAAACTCCAATTTTAGGGACTTGAATTTTATTAGAACCTAAAATCTTGACAGTACCTTCTAAAGTAAAACTATCGTTTTTACCTCTTTTTTTGAATTTTGGTACACCTGATATTTTTTTAAAGCATCTATCCCAAGCTGTTCTTAAAGCTCGTAGAGCTTCTTGTGGTGCTGATTTTGAGTATTGATAATACCAAGAGTTTTCCGACTTAACTAATGCTACTAACCATTTGTGTAAATCTATTGCTGTAGGAAATTTTATTTGAGAGTTGGGGTATTCTTTGTTGTGATCAAGTATTTGCTTGGTTAGTGCTAAACCCCAATTCCAAGCATGACGAGCAACACCGCAATGTCCTATCAATTGAGTACGCTGATAATTATTGATTTTTAACTCAGTTTTAAATCCTATCAGCAACTTCTTTCAACTCCTCAATGATTTTCTTGTTTTTATGATTTCTAGATCCATAAAGACGAGCAGAGAAAACTGTAATTATTTCTAAAACATCCTGTGCTAAATCTTCTTCAAAAGTAGAATCTTCAGTTCGGTTAATCATCACAATTTCAGTACCGAAATGTTCACAAAGACTAAAAATTAATTCACTACCAAATCTTAGTAGTCTATCTTTGTGGGTTAAAACAAGACGTTCAACTTTACTATCAACAATTAATCGGATTAACCTTTTCAATCCTTTTTTGCTGTAGTTTAAGCCTGAACCTAAATCTTCTATGATTTCAAATTGCCAACCATTTTGAGAGCAAAATAATTCAACAACTTGTTTTTGTCTTTCTAAGTCTTCTTTTTGGTCATGACTAGACACTCGACAGTAACCAATTGTGTAAGATAGATCAGGCTTAATTCCTAGTAATTGAGCTAAATCATATCTTCTATGACCACTAGCTGTTCTCTCAGGAATTAATTTACCTTCAGATTCCCATCTTCTAAGTGTAGAAACACTTACACCTTTTAATTTTGCTGCTTCCGATATAGATAACTTACTCATACAAACACTGTAGCATAGTTTTTGAGTAGATATAAGCAAAATTAGATAAAATTTTTTAATCAGTTCCTATCCCCTAACCCTATCCCGATTTGCTGACTCACTGCTGTAAAAGCTATTGAAAGCATGAGATGGAGAGAAAAACGTGCAAATCACTCAGCGTAACGTGGAGTTGAGAGTTGATGATAGCTTAATGCGTGTTTATGTGGCATCACCAAAGCCAGTCGGAAAATATCCAGGTATTTTATTTTACAGTGATATTTATCAGTTAGGTGGGGCAATGATTCGCCTAGTCAACTACTTAGCGGGATTTGGCTATGTAGTAGCAGCACCAGAAATTTTTCATCGCCTAGAACCGATTGGTTTAGTGATTGAGCCGGATGACCTTGGTAGAATGCGAGGTAATGATCATGCACGACGAACTGCGATCGCAGAATATGATGCTGATTGTCGGGCTATGATTGATTTCCTGAAAGCTGACACATCGGTTGATGCCAATAAAATCGGCACTCTCGGCTTTTGTATTGGTGGACATTTATCATTTCGGGCTGCTTTTGCCCAGGAAATTAAAGCCTCTGTTTGCTGCTACCCTACAGGGATACCCAGTGGTAAATTAGGTAAGGGAATAGCCGATACTATCCACCGAGTCAGCGAAGTCAACGGGGAAATGCTGCTTGTACTTGGTACTCTTGATCCTCACATTCCCGAAAATGACCGACACACTTTAATTACAGCCCTTGAGGATGCTAAAATTCCTCACAGCGTACATTTATACGAAGCAGAACATACTTTCATGCGAGATGATGGTTATCGCTACGATGCCGCCGCTTCTACCTCTGCTTGGGCTGAAATCATCTCTTTCTTAAACCGGATATTTGCCCCCTGAACCAACTATTAACACTAATTTCAAAAAACATTATACTCAGATCCCCGACTTCTCAAAGAAGTTGGGGATCTATATCCTCAGAACTAAAACACCGCCATTTACATTAAAATCGATTTGCTGACATATTCAGCACTATTCTTATTTGTTTAGTTTTATCGCCCTATGCTTAACTCTGTGTTACCAACCATTAATGCACTAAAGCAACCTACCAGTGATGCTTGGATAGAACAAGCCATTACTAACTTAGATATTATTTTGCTGGATCATTCCCACTGTGAACGTAAAGCGGCTGGGGTGGCGTTAAATTTTATGTTTCGCTATCCTTCTAATACTAAAATGGTGCGGGAATTAACAGCGATCGCCCGTGAAGAATTAGAACATTTTGAATTGGTGAATCAATGGTTAGAAAGGCGAAATATCCCTTTAGCACCACTCTCACCACCTCCCTATGGCGCAGGTTTAAAAGCAGCTGTGCGTCCCCAAGAACCTGAACGTTTTTTAGATTCCTTACTCGTGACAGGTTTAATTGAAGCGCGGAGTCATGAACGTTTAGGACTATTAGCTACACACTGTCCTGAGCCAGAATTAGCCAAGTTTTACAAGGGTTTGATGGCATCAGAAGCGCGACACTTCGGTACTTATTGGGTTTTAGCTGATACTTATTTTGACCGTACTATTGTCAATCAACGGCTGGATGAATTATCAATAATTGAAAGTGAGTTACTGGTAAATTTACATCCAGAGCCTAGAATTCATAGTTAGTAAAATCAGGCACTATTTATGTCGCTACGGTTAACACATATCAGGTTACTCGTCTCTAACTACAGAGAATGTTTTCTGTTCTACCGTGATGCACTGGGATTTACTATCGACTAAGTTACGCTTTATAGTATAGCGTAAATAAATAACAAGTACAAAATATCACTGCGGCTAAAGCCGCTTGAGTTGTTTTTCATCCCACCCCTAAAGGACGTAACACCCTGAAAATTTTTGGGATTTTCAGGGTGTTACTGGTGGGCTTTCAAACTTCCCACTATTTTATGTAAGCGCAGAGGTACGCAGAGATTTTGCTGCTAATTAAATTTGTGGTTTGGGATTTGCTTGTGCGCTGTGTCTGTTGCTTTGTTGTTGCCTCTACTGGCAAACTCTTGTGCCATTAGTTTTAGTGACTGAAAAGGCATCAAACTCGCCTCCATCAAATTCGCCTGTTACGGTGACTTGCTCACCAGCCGATATGTGCCGGGTTGTGTTATCTCCACAGATATCATAAGTATCGACTGTGATGGCACGATTACCGGTGTTTAACCTAAATCCATCTTCCCAGACTCGCTGAACTCTACCAGAAAAGGAATTACCTTGATTTTGAGCAATTGCAGGTACAGATGCCAGGATGACAACACCGAGAATTAGCAATCTTGTCACATTTAACTTCATGACTTAACTCATTTAAACTTGAAGTGTTAAGAAACGCTTAATAAGTACATGGTATCAGACTCAGCTAGAGGGTAGGATAACCAGTTTCTATGATTGGAATCAGCAGAAATCTATCGGTATTTTCAGTTTGTGACTTGCTAGTTGAAAATTGCTAGTTAAAGTGAATGATTATGCCCAAAAACAAATTTCTAGACCAGGGAAACTTGGAGAAATTCTGATTTATCATGCTGTGATTGCGTCACCTGCGTTAAAATCAGCAAGAGAAGCTATTCGCTGGGTAAATTCGGGAAGATTTCCAGAAGACTTTTCTGTACACACCTGACCCATAAACGGTAATGCACAGCTACTACAAAGACTTCTTAATTCGTAACTGGCAAAAAAGCGATCGCACTAAAGCCGCCGCCATCATCAGTTACGTATTATCAGAATACGGTTTGGGTTGGGAACCTAAAGGCGCAGATCGTGATGTGCTGGAAGTCGAAGAGTTTTATTTAGCCACAGGTGGCGAGTTTTGGGTAATTGAACACCAAAGTCAAATAGTGGGTACGGGGGCATATTATCCGGTAAATCGGGGTAAAAATGCCGTGGAAATCAGGAAAATGTATCTTTTACCCAGCGTCAGGGGTTTAGGATTGGGGAAATATTTGTTACAACAGTTAGAAGCAGCGATCGCTAACCGTGGTTTTGAACAAATTTGGATTGAAACTGCCAGCGTGTTGGTAGAAGCAGTCAAATTGTATGAACACAACGGCTATCAGCTAGCTACAGGTGTGGAAACTCCACGCTGCGATCGCGTGTATGTTAAATATCTCTAAGAGACAATATAGTTTCACGCCTCGGTCATCTCTCACCAATGTTGAAAGGCTTTCTGGATTTATTTCTACAATCTCATTGTCCTCTGTGTCAACGTTCTACATCCGGTGTGTTTTGTGAAAACTGCACTAGACAGTTAAAAAAATGTCAACACCATCACCCTCATAGTTTATGGAAACCTCCCATACCTGTGTTTAGCTGGGGTGTGTATGGTGGGATAATTAAACGTGCGATCGCGGTAATGAAATATGAACGTCAGCCACAAATCGCTCGTCCTTTAGGACAATGGATGGGAGAAACTTGGTTATTAAATTCGCTTCATCAAAAGCAACAAATTTTAGTAGTACCAATCCCACTCCACCCCAGCAAGCAAAAACAACGGGGTTTCAATCAAGCGGCATTAATCGCCCACAGCTTTTGTCAAACAACTGGATTAAAATTAAAAGAAAATGGTTTAGCCAGAGTGCGCGAGACTCAAGCACAATTTGGTTTATCTGCGTCGGAGCGAGAAAATAACTTAAGTGCAGCTTTTACTATTGGTTCAGATTTTCGCGCTCGCCCGCCGCAAAACCCAGTATTGTTAGTGGATGACATTTACACTACTGGTGCTACGGCGCGCTCTGCTGTGCATATACTGCGTCAGTCTGGAATTGTTGTTTTAGGGTTAGCAGCGATCGCCACTCCTGTCAAACACAAAGATACCAAAAATTAATGGATGGGCAACCTATCTCTGAAAAATCAACAAACTTACCCTGTTATCTTGGGAACATCTCTGGTTATGCTCACTAAACATATTTATAAAAATTTACGCAACATTATCCTATTGCCAGCTACATTATTGGCAATCGTGATGAGTTCAACCGCCGCTTTCGCTCAAAATAAATTGTATAGTCCTGTGGTATTAACTGATTTTAAAGAAATTACTGATACCCTTTCGGAAAAAGATATTCCCACAGGTCAGGGTGGTTTTGCTCGTGATTATGCTATCAAATTGAATAAAGGCGATAATCTCGCAATTGATTTAAGTTCTGATAGCTTTGATTGTATCATCACCCTGTTAGCACCCAATGGTTCGACAGTAGCAGAAAATGATGACGGCCCTGATGGTACCAGTAATTCTTTACTGTTTACCCGCATCAATGAAACAGGAACTTATATTGTGAGAGTGCGCTCTTTTGGTGAGACTGGAGTCGGGCCTTTTAAATTGAAAGTGACGAAACTACAACCAATGAAATAAGTCTATAGTCTATAAATTAAAATGGCATTGCATAAATGCAGGATAAATCAAGCAAATACCTTGGGCTTGATTGATTTTGCGAGGATGTAATGCCTTTTTTTCATTCTTGCGAAAGAAGACATTTAATTTTTAACCTATTAGGATGAAATCAGTGTGTTACTGCAAAGCAAACAATTTACTCGTTGCCATAATTACAAGCAGTAATTGCATCTGCTTTAGTCAGGTGTTATCCGATTAGCAACTGAACTTGTAATTAGCTTTGCTAAAGTTACGAGGAGATTTTTTCATGTTGAATAAACATTATCATACTGTTAGCAGCTTGAGCAGCAAACGAACAGGTTTAATCGCTCTAGCTATGACAATTATATTTCTTCCTGCTTGTACCAATAACTTAGGTGGTAGAGAAATTGGTGAATCTGAAAGCAATGTGACTACTGAACAAGTTGCAGATAACACCAACGCTCTTTTAGGTAGAATTGTGAGTGTCAGAAGTGAACCAGTTAGAAAAGTTAGTGCCAGTACATTCACAATTAGCGACAATGAATTTCTAAGTGGTGAAACAATTTTAGTTGTGAATGCTTCAGGAAAGCCAGCCGCGCTTCCTGAGAATACAGAATTACAAATTACAGGTAAAGTGGCTAACTTTGTCATTACCGAAATTGAAAGAGAATACGGGCTAGATTTAGATCCAAATTTATATCGAGAATACGAAAGTAAACCAGCTATTATCGCTCAATCTATTGCTCCCGCAGTCAAGCCAGGGACATTGACTACCAATCCCAGCGCATATTATAATCAGGTGATTGCCGTACCTGCGGAAGTTGAAGAAATTGTTGGTAATAATGCCTTTACCCTTGATGAAGACAGGTTAATTGGTGGGCAAGATTTATTAGTTTTATATCCCCAGGGACAAACACCAGTGAGAGATGGTGAGCAAGTTGTGGTTACTGGTGTACTACGTCCATTTGTTGTTGCTGACATTGAAAGAGAATACGACTTTAATTGGGATACGGGTTTTGAAAGGCAACTCGAAGCAGAATACACCAATAAGCCTGTATTAATCGCTGAATCTGTATATCCATCAGCAATTCCTGATATTGTGCAATAACAGGATTTACGCTACTGGGATATTAGTAGGGTGCATCAGATATGAAAAATACGTTTATTGACGCACCTTACCAACCATTTGTGTAGGGTGGGCATTGCTGGAAATTGCCTCAAACTCTGAGTTTAACTTTGTTGGCAATGCCCACCTGAACGAGAGTGAGAAGACAAATAATTAAACGCAGATAAACGCAGATAAACGCAGATATAGCTTGCTTCTCTTATGAGACGCTACCAATAACCTGTAGGGTACGCGGATGAATGTTGACTACTGATGAGAATTATGATTAACGGCTAAGATTACTTCTTTTACTTCTTCTTGATTAGGTACATTAGCTTGCATTTTGAGTTCAATTAATCCCATAATATTGACGCTAACTTCTAGGGAAACTTTTTCTGTAGGTATATTTCTTTCCCGCACTCTTTTACTAGCTATTTCAATTACATTGAGTGCTTGATCAACAGCTTGAAAAATAGCTTCTTCAGTAATTTCAGTGGTTTTCTCTTGGGTAGTCTCAACAACATTTTGGATGATTTCTTTGGCTTTATTTTGGGCTGAGTTCAGCATATTATAAACCACTCATATCAATTCCGGTTAATTACTGATGATTAACTGAAGATGCAGACTTTTATCTGACTCTGTTACCTGTTACCTGTTACCTGTTACCTGCTACCTGTTACCTGTTACCTGTTACCTGCTACCTGTTACCTGTTACCTGCTACCTGTTACCTGTTACCTGTTCCCTGTTCCCTGTTCCCTAGCCCTCACAAATATGATAACTATTTATTAATATCAATGCTCACCACTTGCCAGCTTGGGACTAGAGATTGATGACTCCATTATAAATGTAGTAATTATTGCGTCCTCGTGCTTTGGCTTGATAAAGTGCTTGATCGGCAGCATTAATCAAGTCTAGAGCTACCATATTGGGTGTAGGAATGACAGTGGCAATGCCAATACTGACTGTCACCCATGAAGCTACAGCAGAGGCAGCGTGAGGAATTTGCCGTTTTTGGATAGCTTCCTGCACAAATTGGGCAACTGCGATCGCGCCATCACTGTCTGTGTCTGGTAAAATCAGGGCGAATTCTTCCCCACCATAACGAGCAACTAAATCGTTGCTTTGTCTGGCTGCTTGTTTCAGGGCTTGAGCAACTGATTGCAGGCAAACATCCCCGGCTGAATGACCATAAGTATCATTGTATTGCTTGAAATAATCAATATCGCATAAAATTAACGACAATGGGCGTTGTTTACAGGTGTGGTGATGCCATTCATGATTGAGGTGCTGATCAAAGCAGCGTCTATTAGCTAGTTGTGTCAATTGATCAATCAAAGCTAAGTTTTGTAGATGCTGGTTGGCAATTTGCAGTTGCTCATGCAATTCTGACTGTTGGATGGCGATCGCTAACTGCGTTGCTAGTTGAGTCAACAATTCAATATCAAAAGGTTGCCACTGACGAGGCGCGCTGCAATGGTGAGCAATCAATAACCCCCAAGTTTGTTGTTGCTGCAAAATCGGTACCACCAACTTGGCTCGGACTTGTAACTTTTGTAGTAACTCTAAATGGCAGGGGGTAAAATTAGCCTTGTCAATATCCGAGACAACATTAACTTGCCCTTGATGGTAAGTTCCCCCTTGGGTTTCCACAAAATAGCTATCTGTAAATTCCATCTCCCGAATTGCTAAAAACTCCGAGGCAACAGACTCAGTAATCACCACACCACTCCAGTTAGCATTAAAGCGGTAGATAACGACGCGATCAGTTTGTAAAAATTGCCGTACCTCAGCCACGGTAGTATTAAGAATCTGTTCCAAGTCGAGGGATTGACGGATATTTTGGGCGATCGCGTGGATGGTGCGTTCTCGTCTTACCTGCCGTTTTAATGCTTTTTCTGCTTGCTTTTGCATTGTGATATCCGTAAATGACACCACCGCCGCATAGGGTTGCGATTGTTGCAGATAAAACAATGGTTGGGAGTTGATCGAAATCCAGACGAGATTACCATCAGGTTGATGAACACCCATGACGACGTTAAATTGTGGTTTTCCCGTGCGTAAGGTAACAATCGCCGGGTAATCTTCTCCGGGAAACGGTGAGCCATCCTCGTGAATCGCCCGCCAACGCGAATCAATCAAGGCTCGCCCCATCATTTGATCAGGTGTCAGTCCCATTATTCTCTCAGCACTCTGATTACAGGTAATAATCTGTCCATCTGCTTGCTGTAGCACAATCCCCTCCGCCATCGTGGTAATTACAGAACGGTAACGGGCTTCGCTCTCTCTGAGTGCCTCTTCCATCCACTTGCGTTCAGTAATATCAGTATGGGTGCCAATCAATCGCAGAGGAACACCTTTGTTTGAATAAGTGACAATTTTACCCCGATCTAAAATCCACTTGTAAGTACCATTTTGGCATCTGACGCGGTACTCACTCACATACTGTTGAGTTTCCCCGCGAAAATGCTTTTGAATTTCCTGATAGACTCGCGTCTTATCATCTGGGTGTAGCAGTTGTTCCCATGCGCTCAGGTTACTGTCAATCTCATCTTCCGCAAACCCTAACATTTCTTTCCAACGACGGGAAAAGAAGATTTCCCCAGTTTCAGCGTTCCAATCCCATACCCCATCGCCATTACCTTCTAGGGCAAATTGCCAGCGTTCCTCACTGGCTTTAAGCGCGGCTTCTGTTTGTTTACGCAAGGTAATATCTTCAAAAATATAGAGTCGCCCAAAGTATTGATCATGAACATCCCGAATCTGACTGGAAAAGCGGCGAATCATCCGTCCATCTGTAAACAAAATTTCGTCTTCCACTATGCAGCGATTTTCTTCACTCTGTAGGGGTTTGCATGATTCAGCAAAGGCGGGAACGTCTGCAATTAATGACACACAATAGGGAATAATGTCATTATTTTTTAATAAATCACGCTGCATCTGGTGTTCTAGATGTTCAATTCCCCAAATTTCACAGAAACGGTGATTGAAATAGAGAATGTTATCTGTGCGGTTATCTACCACATAAAAAGCCAACGGAGAAGTATCCGTCATCGAGCGTAACAATGCTTTTTGCCAGCGCAACTCTTTCTCTATTTGTTTGTATGTCTCTAAAGCGGCTTTCTGCTCAGTAATCTCCTGTTCCCGGTTGGTTACTAAATGCTGGAGGTGCTGTTGCTGTTGTGTATGCTCCAGGGCGATACCTAACTGCATCCCTAGATGACGTAAAAGCTCGATTTCTAAGGAGTGCCACCGACGAGGATGTATACACTGTTGAGCAATCAGTAACCCCCAGAGGTGAGGTGTTGACTCATGCCTGAGTAAGATAGGAACTACCAAATTAGCCCGCACCTGAAAGTGTTGCAGTAACTCGATATGACAGGTTTGCAATTGGCTAGTATAAATATCGTTAATCACTTGCACTCGCCCCTGTCGATAGGGTTCTATCCACTTCTCAGCAAAGCAGGGATCATAGATCAGTTGACCCATGACTGGTGTGATATCATCCCTACCAAGAGACTCGGAAATAATTACACCATCACCGTCGGGTAGAATTTGGTAAATGAGAACGCGATCGCACGCCAAGATTTTCCGCGTTTCTTCGACTGTAGTATTCAAAACCTCATCAACATTAGCTCCTTGATGAATTTGCAAGGAAACTGATGTAATTTGATTCAAAAGTTGTACTAAATAAGTTTCAGAACTCAAGGAACAGTCGCCAGGCATGGTTCAAGAATTGACTAATAATCTTAGTATCTAATACAGGCTGTTGAGTCAGTGCTAATTTGTTAGAAACTTCATAAAAACAGCATTTAGACTAAAGTTTTATGGTTCAACTAGAGAAATTACGGAGTAGTTGCGCTGTGATTTTTTGGAGATTTTACATTATGTAATTCATTAACATACATCAAATTAATTTGAAATACACTTTTAGTAATCTGATACCAGTATATAAAGAAACCACCTAAACGGGTAGAGACTTGTTTTGAGACATAGCCTGATGCAACAATATATCGATGTTGGGGATATACGATATATGTGAGCGATCGCCAACATTGCACAGTCTCAGAAGTAATCAAGACGGGTGGGGGAGAAGTTGAGCGAACTTCTGAGTACAGAATTCTTTTTTCACCATCCCAAAGTTAATTCGTGGTGACACGATTTAAGGTACAATCAAAAACCTGCCAATAAATGAGACAGGTTGCTGACAGGAGATACTTTATATGGCCCGGATGTACTATGATACAGATGCGAATTTAGACCTTTTGGCTGGAAAAACCATTGCGATTATCGGCTATGGTTCACAAGGTCATGCCCACGCCCTAAATTTGAAAGATAGTGGTTTAAATGTAATTGTGGGGCTGTATCCGGGTAGTAAGTCGGCAGAAAAAGCCCAGGCAGCAGGGTTAACTGTGAAAAGCGTGGCAGATGCTGCTAGTGCTGCTGACTTCATCATGATCTTACTACCTGATGAAGTCCAAAAAACAGTTTATAAGAACGAGATTGAGCCAAACCTGAAAGCCGGGGATGTATTAGCCTTTGCCCACGGTTTTAACATTCACTTTGGACAAGTTGTACCACCTGCAAATGTAGATGTGGTCATGGTAGCACCCAAAGGCCCCGGTCATTTAGTCAGACGCACTTACGAACAAGGGCAAGGCGTACCAGCATTGTTTGCAGTCTATCAAGATGCTAGTGGTCAGGCACGCGATCGCGCGATGGCTTATGCTAAAGGTATCGGTGGCACTCGCGCCGGTATACTCGAAACCACCTTCCGCGAAGAAACCGAAACCGACTTGTTTGGTGAACAAGCAGTATTATGCGGTGGTTTGAGTGCCTTAATCAAAGCTGGCTTTGAAACTTTAGTAGAAGCAGGTTATCAGCCAGAATTAGCGTATTTTGAATGTCTGCACGAAGTCAAGCTAATTGTAGACTTGGTTGTAGAAGGCGGTTTAGCAACCATGCGTGATAGCATTTCTAACACTGCTGAATATGGCGATTATACCCGTGGCCCCCGCGTTGTCAACGCCCAAACCAAAGCGGAAATGAAAAAGATTCTCAGCGAGATTCAATCTGGACAATTTGCGCGGGAATTTGTCCTGGAAAACCAAGCTGGTAAACCAGGATTCACCGCTATGCGTCGTCAAGAAGCAGAACACCCCATTGAAGAAGTTGGTAAAGATTTACGCGCCATGTTTAGCTGGTTGAAGAAAGTTTAAAACATTCTTAAAAACCTGACATCAAGACGCAAAGCAGTTATTAGCCGCTTTGCGTCTTTGTTTTTTGGTAGTCGATTCTTTGCTTCATTTTAGTTGTATAATATCGTGTTTGTTAGAATAGTTATATTAGTATCTTTTTGGTAAGTATCCCACTTTTAAGTGCGTACTTTTCATTTTATATTGCCATACTTTACTATTTAGATAGTTCAAATTTAGATAAACAACTCTCGGAAATAAAATATTTAGAGAACACCGAAAAATAAATTATCCGAATCGACTATTAGTAGGGTGCGTCAGTATGAATATTTTCTTGGGATAGCTAGGGTTTCTCGTGCTGACGCACCCTACATTTTGGATATTTTTTGCTCTGGCAGTCCCTCAACCACAGAATCACAAAGTTAAACCATAATCAACCCATAGAAATTATTTAGCAATAAAGTAGCAATAGACTTTTATTAATCATTCACTCATTTTCTCCGAATTTAGCATTACTAAATCACTACTTTCTAATTTGCAAATGAGGTAAATCCATGTCTTTGAACACAGTTAACTACCTAATTCATCATCGTAACGAGCGTGGGCGTAGTCAAATTAGTTGGCTCGATAGTTATCATACATTTTCCTTTAGCCATTTTTATGATCCCAAGCGCATGGGATTTCGGGCGTTAAGAGTGATTAATGATGATCGCATCGCTGCCGGTGCCGGATTTCCTACCCACGGACATCGTGACATGGAAATTCTTACCTATGTGCTATCAGGTGCAGTAGAACATCAAGACAGTTTAGGTACAGGTTCAGTGATTCGCCCCGGTGATGTTCAGATTATGAGTGCTGGTAATGGAATTCAGCACAGCGAATTTAATCACTCAAAAACTGAACCACTTCACCTATTGCAAATCTGGATTTTACCAGACAAGTCGGGACTATCTCCCAGATATGAACAAAAAGCGTTTACCCCTGAAGAAAAACGCGGACAACTCCGCCTAGTTGCGGCTAAAGATGGGCGTGATGGTGCTGTGACTATTCATCAAGATGTGGATATCTACGCCTCTATTTTAGAACCGGGCAATATAGTCAATTATCACCTTAAACCAAATCGTTATGCTTGGTTACAAATTGCTCAAGGTGTCGCAACTTTGCATGGTGAAGAATTAACAGCAGGTGATGGTGTGCAAATTCACGGAGAGGAAAAACTAGAAATCAGCACAGATATCGGTACAGAATTTCTGTTGTTTGATTTGGCGTAATTTCTCAAGCTAAATGTTTCGTGAGCCATATTGAGCCGATAAATCTAGTTGTAGAGACGTTGCATGCAACGTCTCTACAAGCAAAGTAACTTATTTTCTGTCACTAGAGGCTACAGAATATCCCTGCCCTCTTCTGGCTGATGCTGCAATTTTCCTGTCACCATTCAAAAAATCCGTAAATAAATATGGACTAAATAATTTGTCTCAAACAATGTAAATTATACAAGTGGTAGCTCATCTACTCAATTTTTGAGTCTGTATTTTCCATTTCAAGTATTACTTGTCAGGTATCGAAAATTTATGGATCTTTCAAACTTTACAACTTTGCAAAACTTAGAAGCTGCCTTTGCTGGGGAATCAATGGCGAATCGAAAATATCTATTCTTTGCTGAGGTGGCACGTAAACTAGGATTTAAAGATTTAGCTAAACTGTTTCGGGAAACCGCCGAACAAGAAACCGAACACGCTTTTGCTCATTTTGAGTTGTTACACCCAGAATTGGTTGTAGAAAATCCAGAGGCTTTGACTGACGAACAAAAGCGAGAAATTGTTTCTCGTTGTTTATCTTTGGCAATTGAAGGGGAAACCTACGAATACACCACCATGTATCCTAATTTTGCCGCAGATGCTGCACGCGATCGCGATCATCCCGCCGCCGCAGAATTTCTGAAACAGGCTCAAGAATCCAGTGAACACGCTGGCACCTTCCGCGCCGCCGCCCACCGTTTCGGCTTACTCAAGTTTATCGAAAATTACCACGCCGATCGCTACACAGAAGCTTTAGAAATATTAAATGGTGGCGAACCTACAACCAGAGTAGCTAGTGAAGATCCCAATACCCGGAAATGGATATGCAGACAATGCAGCATGATTTACGATCCTGTAACTGGTGATCCTGATTCTGGCATTGCAGCAGGTACACCCTTTGAAGCTATTCCTGATGATTGGCATTGTCCCATCTGTGGTGCTAGCAAAAAGACTTTTATTCCTCTTGAGGAAAAACTTGCTGCCTAAATATGTCTAAATATAACGATTAACCATACAATTTTTTGACGCAAATAACGCGAGTTAATTTATAGAAACTTCGCGTTATTTTTTACATAAGTCACCAAAAAACTGTATATTCTTGCCCTGTCGCCTAAACTGAAATAGTGACAATTTCCATTAATAACTGCATTAGAGCCAATTTATGCGATTTGCGGCAGTATCACTCCAGTATGACTTTCTACCTCGCTTTTACAAAATGGCAAGCATTAATGTGCTTTCCAACATGATGGTACCCTTGGCGGGTATTGTTGACATTGCTTTTTTGGGACATTTAGCAGATATTCGCCACTTGGCGGGAGTTATTCTTGCAACTATTCTCTTTGACTATCTTTACCGGGTGTTAAAGTTTTTACGTTCCAGTGTGAACGCCCTAACTGCACAAGCTGTAGGCATGGATGACCACAAAACCATATTATTAGTTGGGATGCGGAGTGTTTTAATTGCCCTAGGATTGGGGTTACTGATTCTGTTGCTGCAATACCCAATCCAAAAGATGGGGTTTTTGATTTTAAGTGGTTCTCCAGAAATTGAAAGTTCGGGAACTGATTATTTCTCTGCGAGAATTTGGGCAGCCCCGGCTGTATTGCTCAACTTTGTGTTAATTGGTTGGTTTACCGGGCGAGAAATGAATAGTCTGGTGCTGCTGATGTCTGTCATTGCCAATGGTTCTAATGTGCTGCTGGACTATTTAATGATTGTCAAGTGCGGTTGGGCAAGCATGGGGGCGGGATTGGCAACAGCCATCAGTCAATATCTTGCCTTAGTGACTGGTTTGCTGGGGGTGGGTTTTAGCATTCAATGGGCAGAACTACCAGCCGCCTTACAAGAAGTGTTTGATTGGGAGGCATTGAAAGATACTGTTGTGCTGAAAACCAATATTCTGGTGCGATTTTTAGTGTTAATTTCTACCTATGCCATTTTTACAAATTTAAGCGCGACAATGGGAACTATTACCTTGGCAGAAAACGGTTTACTGTTGCAAATTGCCCTGTTGAGTCAGTTCACAATTCAAGGTGTAGGGATGACAACGCAAACATTAACTGGCAACTTTCAGGGTAAAGGTACAACCGAGAAGATGATTCCATTGTTGAGTATTTCTATAATTACCAGTTTATTTATTGCTCTAGGCTTTGCGATCGCATCTGTAATTTTCCCAGATACAATATTTGGACTCTTGACTAATCATGCAGAAATCAACGAAAACATCAGTATTTACGTCACTTGGTTACTACCGCTTTTAGGATTAACTGCAACTGCTTTCATGTTGGAAGGGTACTTCATCGGCTTAAAGTCGGGTGCTATCATCCGTAATGCCGTTTTATTAGCCTTTGGATTAGGTTTTACACCCCTAGCTGTCACAGGCTGGTATCTCCACAATAATCACCTTTTATGGATGGCACTTGTTTCTTACATGACCATCATGATTATAGTGCTGGGGTCACAATTACCTAAGACACTGGTGAGCAAAAATTTAGCCAATCAAGATTTACTCCCCAGTTCCTAAAATCATCTCCCATTGTAGAGGAAGCTGAGAAAGCTGAGGCGCAAAGGGGAAAAATCCCATACCCAATTCCCAATGCCCAAATTTTTTAGCAATCATCAGCATTCCTCACAAGTTCCTCACATTTTCTGTTTATAACAGCTTTGAAGGTGATGGTTAGAAGCCAACAACTCGATCACCACCTGATATTTACCAAGTTGTGTCAAGATATGGTGTGATGATTATGAGTACCCACTTGTTTCACGATGAACAGAGCTTATTAGAAAAAACAGAAGAATTAGGTAGACAGGCAGTGAATTTAAAACTAATTCCTTCCTTTGTGATTCATTATTACGCAGATAGCTGGGAATTTTGTATTCCTGATGGTAACATTTCTAATTGTTTGACAGCACCAGAAGCCTACTTGAAATTAAAAAAATTAGTTGATTCTGCCATGTCCACCGTGTAGATCAAGCTGCCTATATTTAACTATGATGGAGGCTGTTGGAAAAACCAAACTTGTTTTTTTCGACTGCCTCCCCTACTCTCTTTTGCTAGCCCAGATTGCTGTAATATTAATTGCTGAATATTTTAGGGTTTGGAGTCCAGCTATGTATTATCAATTAAGTCAGTAACATTAACTTTTATATTAGTAAATTGTCAATGATGTTATATTTAACTACATATTTATATAAATTGTTATATTTTACATATAATTAAGAAATGTTTTTATGAAAATTCAAAAGATAAAATTTGATATTGGAATTTAATAACTAATAATAGATTATTCAAAAAAATAATATGGATATAGTAAAACGTCGCATCGGTCTAGAGCAAGAATTTTTTTTAGTCGATGAAGCAGGTGAAATTAGCGATCGCGCCGATGAATTCTTGCAAATTTGCCGCCAAACAGCAGCAGATCAAGGTTTAAATTCACAATACTTTGTACCAGAGTTCGTCAAGTGTATGCTGGAGATTAACACACCGCCAGCTTACACAGGTACAGAGTTAGCAAAAGAGTATTTAAAAAACCTCAAACTGGCATTAACCGCAGCACGAAAAACAGGTTTACGGCTTTATCCTCTCTCTAGCTACCCGTTACATATCATGCCAGTGATGCGCGATCAGCCTAATTACCACATTCAAGCGCGGACTGTCGGCTACGATAGATTTTTACACGCTGGCAAATGCACGGGGACACATCTACATTTAGAAGTACCGCCAGGGGTAATTGATCCGCGTGTGGCAGTCTCCTATAACTCTACACCAGCCGAGCGAGAGGAACTACTCAATATTTACAACTTAGCTACAGCTTGTGATTCGGTATTGATTTCATTAGGGCGGGCGTGTCCGTTTTATGAAGGACAAGCAATTGGGCTAGCGGCGCACACAATTCGTTATCGGGGCAGTGAAATTTTCGGCTGGGAAGGAGTATACACCCATTTGCAAGCTGTTGGCGGACTCAGACCTTATGCTGAAAGTGTGGAAAGTTTAGTTGAATTGCAATTTGAACGTTATTATGCTTGGTTGGAAGCAATTGATCAAGCTGGAATTGAGCGTCATTTATTTTTAGCAGCAGGAGGAAGCTTACTCAAATCAGCTTGGAATCCCATCCGTCTCAACAAACTCGGTACAGTGGAAGTCAGATGTATAGATAGTAATTTTCCCAGTGTGACTATTGCTATCATCGCATTATTGGAAAAACTGGCTCACCGAGTTAGAAGTAACCATCTGCAAGTCAAACCAACTAAAGAAGTTTGTACCTTTGAACTCACAGATGAGCAACTTTTAGTACCAGATTTTGAGTATTTAAATGGTGAGTTGTTGTATGCTGCGGCTACCGAGGGAGTGAAACATCCCCAAGTTAAGGCTTACGTTGATTCTGTGTTGCAATTTGCCATTGCCGACGGTGGAGAAGGGGCAAAATATTTAACCCAACTCAGAACAGAATTAGATCATTATCAAAGTATAGAAGCTAAGATTCTGCAAGAGTTCACCCCAACCACGGCAGAACTATCACGAGATGCAGGTTTACGTTTAGTGCGGGAGTGCTGCGAACAGTTAGAAACACAGGTTTCATGGCTAGACACTGAACATCCTTTAGCAACATTAGATGAACAATGCCAACTACTGAATTGACCTTAAAAAAACGGAATACTCAGATCCCCGACTTCTTTGAGAAGTCGGGAATCTATCCCATCATCATTTTATCTTTAATTATGATAGGCGATCGCACCTCTTGATTCTGGTATGCTTTAAACTATCAAAAAACTCTCAGCAGTTAAAGCCGCACGATTAGAGAACCGGGCAATTTGCACCTGTGCAGCACCGCCACTACCATCAGCATCAAAAAATAGTTCACCTTGAGCTTGATTGTAGATCAAGCGTTGATTTTCTGTAGTCGCACTCCTACCCAATACAAACAAGCTAGAGTCTAAGCTTCCTGCTGTCAAGCTAACCTCAGATGCAGATAGATGAATGTTATCCTCACCGACTTTGAAATCAACGATAGTATCAAAGCCACCAGTCAGAACACCAGTCAAATCAAAGATATCTGCACCACGACCACCGACTAAGGTATCATTACCAGCACCACCAATGAGTGTATCATCCCCTGCCCCCCCGGAAAGATAGTCATCACCTCCCAAACCCATCAAGGTATTGTTAGGATTATTACCCATAATTCGGTTAGCAGCATCATTACCAGTACCATCTATTGTTTGATTACCTACCAAACTCAGGTTCTCTACGTTATCCCCTAATGTCAATGTTACGATAGAAATGATTGTATCTATACCTCCATCTGCTGCTTCAATAATCACATCCTCTACACTATCTACTTCGTAGATATCATTACCCGCCCCACCATCGAGAGTATCATTACCTGTACCACCATCAAGTCGGTCATTACCAGCATCACCATTGAGTCTGTCGTTACCACCTTTACCCATCAACCAATCATCACCGCCTAAACCATTTAAGGTATTAGCTGTATTGTTACCGATGATGTGGTTATTGAGGGTGTTACCAGTACCAGTGACTGCATTACCCAACAGAGTGAGATTTTCTAGGTTATCTCCTAGGGTGTAGTCGATAAAAGAGTTAACTTTATCTATGCCTCCATCAACTGCCTCAATCACTTGGTCGTTAATACTGTCTACCGTGTAAATATCATTACCTGCTCCCCCATCTAAGATATCATCACCAGTACCGCCATCGAGGTTGTCATTGCCCTCGCCACCGTAAACAGTATCATTACCTGCGTTGCCGTAGAGCAAGTCAAAGCCTTCGCCACCACTAATGCTGTCATCGCCTACACCACCAAATGCGTAGTCATTACCAATGCCACCATCGAGTGTGTCATTACCTCCACCTCCCATGAGGTAGTCGTTGCCGTCTAAGCCGTTGATGATGTCGTTGTTGTTTGTGCCTCTGAGAAAATCTTGATCTGATGTCCCTTGAGTGATATCGTTATCGGTGATGCTGACATTGACACTATCAATGGTAATGCCGTTGTAATTGGTATCGCTACTCGTAACTGTGTGTTGAATAGTGCCTGTGTGATTGCCTTCAGCTAAGTTATCATCTACTGCTGTAACTGTGACGGTTTGGGCGATATTCCAGTTTTGAGGTGTGAACACAAGTTGATTGACATTGGTTGTCACTTGTGTACCAGGATTAATAGTGATGGTAACGTTTGTTGTGGGTTGACTTGTGAGGACAACTGTATAACTATCAGTCACACCACCTTCTGTAACACTGGTGTTATCACTACTTTGGGTGATACTTGCAGAGATGGTATTGACTTGTGCGCTTAAAGATAATATTTGTGTTGATGTGTTAAAATTATTGTCAGCGACTAAGACAATTGACTGACGACCGTCTTGTAATGTGGGGCCAAAAGCTAACCCTTCTACATTACCGACAGAACTATTTGGATCGAGAGTTAATAGCAGTCGCTTTTGGACTGGTTGAATAGCAGAAATATCTGATGGTAAAGTATTCTGACTACTAATATCTGTAGCCCCTTGTAGCTTCACTTCATAAAGTTTAATTGTGTACCTGGGATTAGCACCTGTACTTTCACTTGATGCAGAACGCTCTAACGCTAATAATGTACCCCGGTTATCAATTGCTAATAAATCCACTAAACCATTACCAGTTAGTGGTCTTTCAGCAGTTGGTGGTTCTGCTGCTAGGTCAGTAATGTATAAGTATTGTTTTTCTGGCTGTCCTGTGATTAGATTGTATTGGATAATCCGCGAACGACGAATACGGTCAGATATTAGTGGGCCATCTTGAAAGAGGGCTGTTTCTGTAGCTGTGTATAGAGTATTTTGATCAGGGGTGATAGTTAAACTTTCAAATGCCAAATTATTATGCACGCCTGAAGTTTGGGTGTCACCTGTATTGATTGTCCCGCTATTATTGGTATCTACAATGACTGGTAAAAAGTTCGCCGGTATGGGCAGCGATCGCACTTCCTGCCCTGTAGATAAATTAAACTCTTTAATAAACGGGTTAATGACAATACCTGCATTGATATTAACCTCACCTTCAGAAGCGACAAAAACTGTACCATTTTGAGTTAAGGCAAAACCTTCTGGGTTGAGACTGTTAGCTGCAAAGAAATTACCATTAATATCCTTTAACGGCGTAGCATTGGTAAAGGTGATTTCGGGTGTGGCAAGATTATTTAAGTTAGCAGTAAAAGTATAAAAGCGTGCTAATCCATTACTATCAGAACGTGCATCTGAAAGCGAGTAGTAAACATTATTAACTGCATCGTAAACAACACCAGATAAACCGCCTAATCTTGTTTGAGTGCCGTTTATCGTTCCGGCTGCACCAGTAGGAACAAAGGTTGTAGCGAATGTGGTTTGTCCCCCCAATGTCACATTCACAACGGTTTTAGCTGCTGTAGAGTTATTTGCCACCATCTTTGAGTTCTCAGGTAAATGCGGAAGTAAAAATCAGCACTAATCTAACTGTTACTAACACGCTCGTCAATTAATCGAAATTTAAAACAAGCTTTCCGGTTCACTGTTGCCCTATATCTCTGAAACTAACGGCTACGACTAAAAAACACCGCCGCCAGTATAATTAAACCTAACAGCACCAAGGGAACCCAAAGATTCGGCAAATCAGATACACTCATCACATCGCTATTTTTGGGGATAATTCCTGTTATAGCAAGCAGACAACACGGGGAACTCATGAGCATATATCCAGAGAAAGTTATCTGGTTACAGGAGCGAACAACTTTAAGTATTCTCTCATCAGAAGTGTTGAATGCGATCGCTCCCCTGATTCAAGAACAAGTCATACCTCAAGCAAGCACTCTCATTCAAGAAGGGACTCGCCCAACAGCACTTTATATTCTCCTAGATGGTCAACTAGAAACTGAAATTACCAATAAAAACAACCCTGTCTTCCCTTGCGGTTTTCTTCCGGGTGCAGTCATTCACCTCAAGGAATTACTCTTAGATGAATTAACCCCATACACAATTAATGCTGTCACAGAATCTCATGTCTGGGTGATTCCGGTGGCGGAGTTTCGCGCCTTAGTTAATCAATATCCCGAAATTACTCAAGCTGTGTCTCGACAACTGGCGCAGGAATTAGCACAGATGACATCTGCGTTAAGCTATGAACAAGAACGTTCCGTAGCTTTGCGACCATATTTAGTTACCAAAGCCCAAAGGGGAATTGTCGGCACCAGTCGCTATGCGTTGCGTTTGCGGGAACAAATACGCGAAGCGGCGACTGACCGGAAATCTGTCGAAATTTTCGGCGAACCAGGCTTAGACAAAGATAATATTGCCGCCCTGATTCATTTTAGTTCCCCCAAACGCCGTGAACCGATAATTAAAGTCAATTGTGGGATGTTGCAAACTAGCGGCGCAGATTTATTCGGTCGTGCTGGGGGGAAACCGGGACTGTTAGAATGGCTAGGGGAAGGAAGTTTAGTTTTAAACAATATTCAGGAGTTACCAGCAGAATTATTACCAGATGTAGCAGAGTTATTAAAAACAGGGACATATACCCCCGTGACTCGTCCGGGAGAAGCCACGGCTGCACCCCGCACCAGTCAAGCCAGAATTATGTTAGTTTCTGAAAAAGCCCAGTCCCAAATTGAACGCTGTGTAGGTCATATAATTAAAGTGCCACCGCTACGGGTACGGAAGGCAGATATTCAAGTACAGGTAGAATATTACACCAGTTTGTATGTGCGATCGCGTGGACTTCCTAAACCCCATATCACCCCGGAAGCCTTGCGCCGTCTCCAGTCCTATGATTTTCCTGGGAATCTCAAGGAGTTGAAAAACCTTGTAGAAAGGGCAATTGTACAAGCGGGGAAAGGTAGGGAATTAACAGAAGAAATCTTCTGGGCGGCGGAAACGAAGAAAAAGCAATTTCGTGTGAATTTGTTGAACCTTTATCCAGGTTTGCGGCGATTTTTGCGGAGTGACTGGTGGCCGGATAAAATTAACTATGGTTTTACGGTGGTGGCGTTTGCGTTGATTGTGGGTGTGTTATTTGTAGGGCCACAAACACGCGATCGCAATTTTGCGTTAAACTTATTTTGGGCTTGGTGGTGGCCTGTCATCTTACTAATCTTTCCCTTTTTAGGGCGCGTATGGTGTTCAGTCTGTCCCTTCATGATTTACGGCGAAATTACCCAAAAACTATCATTGTGGCTATTTCCCCGACAACTGAAACGCTGGCCGAGAGAAAAAGCTGAAAAATGGGGCGGTTGGTTTTTATTTGGTTTATTTACCTTAATTTTCCTCTGGGAAGAACTTTGGAATTTGGAAAACACCGCCTATCTTTCCGCCTGTTTACTATTATTAATTACCTCCGGGGCGATGATTTTCTCAGCCATTTTTGAAAGGCGGTTTTGGTGTCGTTATCTTTGCCCCATCGGTGGGATGAATGGCTTATTTGCTAAACTTTCAATCACAGAACTTAGGGCGCAACAAGGAATTTGTTCAGCAAGTTGTACCACCTATCAATGTTATAAAGGTGGAGTAGAAAAAGGCGAAGGGATGGAAACCGATGGCTGTCCTTTATATTCCCATCCCGCACAATTAGAAGATAACCGAGATTGTGTATTATGTATGACTTGTTTAAAAGCCTGTCCCCATCGTTCCGTTGAGTTTAACTTGCGTCCCCCTGGAATTGAATTGTGGACAACTCATGTACCCCGTAACTACGAAGTCGCTTTGTTATTGTTACTATTAGGCGGAGTATATTTGCATCGTTTACCAGAGTTGCAAACTTGGCTAGGTTTACAGTTAGATTTAACACAATTTTGGCTACATTTAGGGATATCACTGTTAGCTTTAATCGTTCCGACTGTGTTTGTATTGGTTGGCTATTATGGCATCAAATTCTTCAGCTTCCGCCGCAAACCTAGAGGATTTATTGAACTCGCCTATGGTTATTTACCATTAGTATTAGGAGGTAACTTAGCTCATTACTTACGTTTAGGTTTAGGTGAAGGTGGGAAAATTATCCCCGTGACGTTTGCCACATTTGGTTTAAATGGTGAGCAATTACCTATATTAGTAGCTCATCCAGCCGTGATTGCTTTTTTGCAAGGTACAACTCTAATTTTTGCAGTATTGTTGACGATAATTTTAACACAAAAAATTGCGCGTCAACCTTTTAGAGCTTTGCTTTGGCAACACCTAGCCGCAATTGGTTTAGGGTTGAGTATGTGGGCAATTATTGTCTAGGTGCTAGATAACAATTTTTGTAGGGTGGGCATTGCTTGCAATTTCCTTAAACCCTCAGTTTAACGTTGTTGGCAATGCCACCCTTAAGCATATTGAGAATGGCGCAAGATATGACATAATACCGTTTCTTGATGTAGCTTGCGTGGCTTAGTCATAGATGCACTGTAGAGACGTTGCATGCAACGTCTCTACATCATTAAGATGACGCAACTTCATAGAGAATTGATATAAAAGATATCATGTACGGTTAATTACTTATGATAAGATTTCGATGCTGATTTTTTCTCTTTTCCTGTTCCATATCCCCTGTTCATTTTTACAAATAAAAGCTAATAAGTATCTATGCTTCAAGCAGTTATTATTTTTCTAATTTTGGGGATAATTATTACTGTAATTTTCATTAGTCCTATTCTCACAAAGCAAAGGAGAAACAGAATTAAAAAACGTTCTTTTCCTGCTTTGTGGAATGCGATTCTTGAAAATAACTTGCCTATTTATCTACAACTCTCTCCTGCGGAACGTCAACGACTGCGGGGACATATTCAAATATTTTTAGCAGAAAAGCAATTTATTGGTTGTAGAGGATTACAGGTAACGGCAGAAATGAAATTAACTATTGCCTCTGTTGCTTGTTTATTACTCTTGAATGAGCGTGGCGAATACTTTCCTAAACTACGTTCAATTTTGGTTTATCCTAGTACATATTTTGTCAATCAAACTGTTGCTGTGAGTGATTATGTAATTACAGAAAGACGCGATGCTAGATTAGGAGAATCATGGACTAAAGACCAAGTAATTTTATCTTGGAAACAGGTGCAAGAAGATACTCAAAACTGGAGAGATGGACGTAATGTTGTACTGCATGAATTTGCTCATCAGTTAGATCAAGAAGATGGTAAAGCTGATGGTGTACCAATACTGCCCCATAACTCAGATTATCAGATGTGGTCTAGGGTGATGACAGCAGAATTTTATCAACTTTGTTATCATGTTCAGCAAGATATGAGAACAGTAATTGATAGTTATGGTGCAACTAATACCGCCGAATTTTTTGCTGTGGCGACAGAGACATTTTTTGAGAAGCCACAGCAATTATTACAGGAGCATTCCGCACTGTATGAGTTACTGAAAAGATACTATCAATTAGACCCTATACAGTGGGTGGAAGCGGGGAGCATCCCAAATGTGTAAGTTTATTTTTTGCTTGAGTTCAAGACTTGAAATGAACAAACCACGAAGGTACTAAGTACACGAAGGTAAGAGATTTTTAGAGAGTTTTTGGTGTTGCTGTGGTTATTTTTTCAAAATTGGGATGCTCCCTGGAAGCGTGAATTTAAAGGCGTGCTACGCTTGCTCAAAATTGCGTCCGTAGAGGTGTTGACTATACTCCTGCCAGTCTTCAGATGAGGTGTAAGGTGGGTTTAATGTTGCCTTTTGGACATACGCCATTAAGGGACGACGCAACTGTTCATATTTTTGAAAAGCTGCCGTTATTACTTGTTTATTGTGCCAATTATTCTCCTTTGCAATTTTAGCAATTAATGTCACCACAGCTAAGGCATCTTCTAAACCTTGATTAGCACCTTGAGCCATAAATGGCGGCATTCCATGCGCCGCATCTCCGACTAAAACAACTCTGTCAAAACTCCAAGTTGGTTGAATTGGTGTACTTTCAGCATCGGCAATCATGGCACGATGAATATAATAAGGACGGTGTTCTATATTTTCTGGGGGTGATAAACAAACTAATTGTTTGAGAACATCAGGAAATCCTGCATTTTCAAAGACTTGTAATGCAAGTTCTTTCAAAGAATTACCAGATTGATTTTCTAAAACTGCCAAAGGTAAAGCTGAGTGAACGAGATACCCAAATTGTCCCGTGGCGCGACTGCGGAATAACATCATTCTTGTAGATTGCATCTCACCAGATTCATTTCTAGATGACTCATACTGACAGATGGTAGTAACTGGTGATTTCTGCAAAAATTTTGTTTCAATTTCTGCTTCCACTTCTGCGGGAATATTTGCTATCTCCCGACAAGATATAGCAGCATATCCAGAATATTCAGGTTTAGCAAAATCTGTGTATGGGCTATTTTGATAAAGCACCCGGCGAATTGTAGAATTAATGCCGTCTGCGGCTACAACTAGCCTAGCCCGGAATGATTTATTAGTAAATGATTCTTCGGAAGTTTTATCTAGATTTTCGGGTTTGCTGTTTTCCCAATGGGCATAGGGATTTGCTTCTACTGTAGTGTCAGAAACACAATCTATCCTTACACAATTATTATCTGGCTCATCGACAACATTGATACACCGATGATTAATTTTGACAATATCTGGAGGTAGTTGTTGTCTTAAAGCTGTCTGCAAATTGTACCAAGCAATAGAAACTCGCCCTTCGCCATATTCTTGAAACCAATCATCAAAACTCAGGGAAATTTCCCGAATTGTCTCCCCCTGAAAATTTTTGTAAACCCATTTAGGTGAAGGTTTGGGAGTGTTTTGTGCTGGAGTGGAGGGTTGAGAATTGAATAAACCAAAGGCGGCGTTTTTAACGGCTTCGTAAGCATGAGAATCTAAATATCTCAGAGATTTTAAGCCATTGGGCAGCAAATCCAAAACTTGCCCAACCTGACGAAAGGCGCGAGTTTGATCTATTACCAAAATATTTGCAATTCCACGCTGGCGTAAACCAATGGCAGTTGCTAAACCAATAGGCCCAGCCCCAACTATCACAACATCGTAAATATCAGTTAACATATCCTTGCTGACAAAACTCACTATATTCATTATTTAACCCTAGCCCTTAAAAATCAGGGCTGTACAAACTTTTTCCGGCTGCGTGGACTCACCAAAATCAAGTTAGCGTCTGTCAGCCAATTCAAAATGTGGATATACTGAAGCTAAACAAATTTGCCTCGCCAAGAAATCTTGAACCTATGACAAGTCGTGAACAATTGCTTCAGGAACTTGAACAAGCTCCCGATGATATAGTCCAAACAGTGCTGGATTTTTTACATCGAGTTAAGGCTATACGCAAAAAACATCCACTAGCAAAGTTTGCAGGAATTTTAAGTGACTCAGAGGCGGAGGAACTACAAAGAACAATTTCAACAGAGTGGAACAGTGGTAGTCAAGTTTGAGATAAGACGCTGTGATGATTCAATGCAAAACCATTAAAAAGGCGTTTGAGTCTGCAAATCAATAATTGCTTGTGTATGTGGATGCTGAAAGCGGAGTTCTCTGGCGTGCAAGTGTAAGCGAGTCGCCCCAGCATTGCAACCATAAAGGCGATCGCCTAATATGACTACTCCTAATCCTACCAAAGCATGAACCCTTAACTGATGTGTGCGTCCGGTCAATGGCACAAACTCTACACGGGTATATTCTCCTTCCCTCCCCATCACCCGAAAGCGCGTCACACTGGGTTTACCACGTTGCCAATCAACTTGTTGATACGGTCGATTTTGTGGATCTCCCCATAATGGTAATTCAATCACATCTGCGTCTGTGGTGACAACACCTGCAAGGATGGCTTCATAAACCTTGTGGACTTGTCGCTGTTGAAATTGCTGGCTGAGTTGGCGATAGGTTTGGGCATCACGCGCCATTAAAAGGATACCAGAGGTTTCTTGATCTAAGCGATGCACCGCCGCCAGATTCTCGCCATCTGGTAACAAATGACGCAAGCGGCTAATAACACTGTCTTGGGTTTCTAGATAACGCCCAGGAACAGATAGCAGCCCAGAAGGTTTGTTGACAGCAATCAACCATTCGTCTTCATAAATAATCTTGACCTCTCCCCAAACCCCTCCCCTACAAGGGGTGGGGCTTAAAACTCCCTTTTCCTGACCTTCGGTACGGTGCGCGAATGCACTTAAAACTCCCCCTTCCCTTCTGGGGAAGGGGGTAGGGGGGTTAGGTTTTAAACCCGCCAGCAAAAACCCCATCAACGGTTGACAACGTTCTGCACAAGCACCATAAAATTCTCCTGGGAGTTTATCTTGATTGGATGTCCCCCACCAAAATTCAGCCATTGCTAAGGGTTTGAGTCCGTGGGTGGCGGCGTAGTGGAGTAATTTCGGGGCGCAACAGTCGCCTGTGCCTGTGGGTAAACCATTGGGCATTAATTGCTGTAATGATGAAGATTGTCCGAAAAAATTCATTAGCGAATAAGCGGCGTGCATCTGTGCTTGTAATTGCCGAGAGATAGCTTTACGCTGTTGTTTGAGTTCTTGAATGCGTATATCTGCGGTGGCGATCGCTTCCTTGAGAGTTGCCAAACTCACATCTCGTTGGCGTTTGAGTCTCCGGCGTTCAATTCCCTGCTGACGGCTTTCCTCGTCTAGTTGTTCTAAAGCCAAAGTTAAAGCTTCACCTGTGAGTGTATCGTAAAAATACTGACGTTGTTGCTGTCGTTGCTGTTTGTCAGTCAGATGGCGATCGCTCATTTGTTGCAACTGTTGTGCATACTCCCGTGATAGTATTTCATACTCTTGTCTAGCTGGTAACTGTTTCAGGGTAATTAGTTCTTGCTTAATTGCTGCCAACTGTGCCAAAGTTTCGGCTTCTGCTAAAGCTACTTGTTCCCTCCCTGGAATTGGTGTCACCCAACCCTCAAGCACACTTTCACCATTGAGTAAACCAGAAAAAGCTTTCAGTACCCGGTTTTCGCCTGTAGGTAGTTCCACCAACAACACACCATACATTTTACCTTCACGGGAATAACGCTCATCCTCGGCTAATTGTCGCATTAAACCATAGGCGATCGCTTCTGCTAAAGGCGTGCGTGGTAGTCTGAATAAATCACCACTTTGCAGACAACGCCCCTCATACCAATAGTTAGGAGATTGGTGAATATCAATCCCATCACAGTTAAGAAAATCTGCAAGTGGATGTAAAACCTTTGTCATGGCGGAGTGGGTAGTAGGTTTTGTTGTCCTGCAATTCATATTATGGTTAACCGTGAGATGAATTACAGACACTCATACCGTTTCTTGACATACATCTTGCATCTGTTCCTTGATGATAATTTTTGTAGGGTGGGCATTGCTTGCAACTTGCTGAAAGCCTTAGTTTTATGTTTTTGGCAATGCCCACCTGACGCAAGATATGACTTGATGAAGATGCACTTTATTCTTCATTTTAGTTAGTAGGGTGCGTCAGTATGAATATTTTCTTGGTATAGCTAGGGTTACTCGTACTGACGCACCCTACATTTTGGATGTTTTTTAATCTGGAAGTCCCTAATGTGCTAATTTATTGGACTCTGGCACGTATTGCCGGATAGGGAAAAAGAGCTTGGAATTTAGCTTGACGTTCATCCGGTTCTGAAGAATAATTCCACAGACTACCGTAATAGAAAAAGGCTATACCCAAACCACGCTGTTGTGCTGCTCGTACTTGAGACTGAATTTGCTGTATAGATACAGGTTGATTTCGTAATCCTGTCATCACCCCGATACCAGTGGGGATAACTTGCTGCGCTTCTCGAATTTCTGCACGAGAAATATTATTGATAAAACTTTGCAAATCAGGGCGGTAAATTTGCACAATTAACTCATCCACAAGATTTTGACGTACCCAAGTCAACCAGTCTTGCAGTTGCAGCTTGTAGGCAAAGTCATAGTAATTAGGCGCAACAGAGAAAATAGCATTGGGTTTTCTGGCTTTGACAGCTTGATTTAGCTGTCTGATAAACGCCGTAATTTTATCGGCTCGCCAACGCACCCAGTCGGGATCATCAGGATTCGCGGGAGGATTGTTTTTGGTTTCTTGTCTGTAGAGAGCAACCGTGTATTTATCATAGCCAAATTCATGGGGCAAACTCATGTGATCGTCAAACTGAATGCCATCGACATTATACTTGCTGACTACTTCCAACACGAGATTAGAGATAAACTGCTGCACTTGGGGGTGAAAGGGATTGAGCCATACCACTTCACCAGCCGCACTAATTGAAGTTTGGCTACCATCCCGCTTTTGTGTTAACCACTGTGGATAGTTTAGAGCTAATTCTGAGGTTGGGGGAGCCATAAACCCAAACTCAAACCAAGGAATAGCCAACAAACCCCGACGATGCGCTTGGTTAATGATGTCGGCTAAAATATCTTGTCCCTCTGAGCCTCGAAATACAAAGGGTTGAATACCTGCTCGTTGTGCCACAGCACTGGGATACATGACATAGCCAGAATTCCATACTACAGGGTAGACAGTATTGAAGTTCAACCGTCGTAGTTGATTCATTGCATCCTGGACTTTACGCCGATCCTTGAGGATGTTGAAATCATTGTTAGTCATCCACACCCCACGAACTTCCTGACGGGGTAGTTGGGCAACTACTGGGGTAAAATTGTCTACCAACAATACCGTAACAAAGGATATCAAAACGAGGATAGGAAAAAGGCGTTTCAACAGGCGGCTGCGTCCCCAAATTTGGGGCAAGAAACTGAACTTGACAAGTTTCAATGATGCGTTAGCTACCCACAAGCTCCATAGCCTCATCTGGTGATGGAATTTACTAGCCATAAAGTCTACATACTTTGATGCTTACTAGAGGTTTGGTTGACTGGTAATTATTTTTCAAGACGGTAGATTGAATTTACGCAACAGATTAACTGAAGCATACTTAACACAATCAGTATAGTTGACGCAGGTATCAGAAATTTGTGCCGCATGGACTTTTATGGGCAATACCTTATTTTGTTAACTTTGAACGTGATGATGCCATAATTAACAACGCAAATAATACTTAAGTTAGATGTGTTAGGTATCACAGTTGTTTTAAGAAAGACAATTTCGTAGCGAATGAGGAAGCGATCGCCTAATACAATTATTTTTTGGCTACATGGGGACAGACAATTACCAAATCCTCACAACGACAAAACACAGAAACAAATATTTTTGTCTCTGTGTTGCGGCTATATATTATTTAATTGCAATTACTGAGCCGTTAATTAACCTTTAACTCCTTATCACTCACAACTTATTCATCACGGTAAAAACCTGTCTAAAGCGGCTTTCAGTTGTGTAATTTCAACGTCTATATCGCCTTCTTTTGCCGCTCTGGCGATACACTCAGTTAAATGCTCATCTAAAACGATTCTAGCTACCTTATCCAAAGCACCCCGCACAGCAGCAATTTGCAACAAAACATCAGGACAAGGGCTATTTTGTTGCACCATAGATTTAATCCCTCTAATATGTCCTTCTATCCGTGATAGGCGATTGACAATTTGCTTGAGAGATTCATCACTGTGGATGTGAAGATGACCAGGCTGAGTCTGCCCATGAGTATGATCTGTATGATTGTGATGGTCATGTTCTGTATCATGACTGTGGGGGTGTTCTGCTGGCTGAGATACGGGCAAAGATTGTTTAGCTAATCGTTTTGAGCCGTTCATGAGTTATCAAAGCACTGGTACTACTCAGATCCTAGCTCAATATTGGTTTCTAGAGGCTAAGAAGGGGCGGAGGAGCAGGGGAGCAGGGGAGCAGGGGGAGAAATTCTTTCTCAGTCAACAGTCAACAGTCAAGGGGTAAAATCCGAACCCGGCAATAGTCAATTACTTGCCAAAATAAACTTTAGATAGAATTTCACGATTAGGTAACAATTAGGCTTCTAGATTAGGTTGTGAATATGCGATTTACCAAAATATCCAGGTCTATACGCCAACTCAGCACCCATGTATTAGCCATCATTCTAGGAGTTGCGCTTACAGTTAGCAGTCTGCGCGTGTTACCTTCCCAAGCAGCACCTGCACCCAATTCTACTACAGTGGATGCGCCAGAAATGATTGCTCAACGGCAATCACCAGCCGTTGCGGCTGTAGGTAACAGTAGCTTTGTGACAGCCGCCGTTAATCGTGTCGGCCCAGCCGTGGTCAGGATTGATACAGAACGCACTATTACCCGTCGGATCGACCCATTTTTTGAAGATCCGGTTTTCCGCAGATTTTTTGGTGACGGCTTTTCAGGACAATTACCGCCCGAACAATTGCGCGGTCTAGGTTCTGGCTTTATTCTTGATCAGAGTGGTTTAATTTTAACTAATGCCCATGTTGTGGATAAAGCCGATCGCGTGACTGTCAGACTTAAAGATGGTCGCACCTTTGACGGTAAGGTTCAAGGCATTGATGAAGTCACAGATTTGGCTGTGGTGAAAATTAATGCTGGGAATAATTTACCAGTTGCACCTTTAGGTTCTTCGAGTAATGTACAGGTAGGAGACTGGGCGATCGCAGTTGGTAATCCTTTGGGTTTTGATAACACTGTCACCTTGGGTATTGTCAGCACCCTCAAACGTTCTAGCGCACAAGTCGGTATTACTGACAAGCGGTTAGACTTTATCCAAACTGACGCAGCTATTAACCCTGGTAACTCTGGCGGCCCCTTGCTGAATGACAAAGGCGAGGTTATTGGTATTAATACAGCGATTCGTGCGGATGCTATGGGTATTGGGTTTGCTATTCCTATAGATAAAGCTAAGGCGATCGCAGAACAATTGCAACGCAATGGTAGAGTTCCTCACCCCTATTTAGGTGTGCAGATGGTAACTTTAACCCCTCAGCTAGCTAAACAAAATAATACTGATCCTAACTCTGCCTTCACCATCCCAGAAGTTAACGGTGTTTTAGTGATGCGAGTTATACCTAATTCACCGGCTGCTAATGCTGGTATGCGTCGCGGCGATGTAATTGTACAAATTGATGGACAACCCATCACCACCGCCGAACAGTTACAGAACTTTGTCGAAAATAGTCGCCTAGGTCAAGTTTTACAGGTGAAAGTACAACGGGGTAATCAAATACAACAGCTATCTGTTCGCACGGCTGAATTACAAAATGCTTCATAGGGGGACTGGGGACTGGGGACTGGGGACTGGGTAGAAGTTCTTCTCCTTTGCTCCTCTGCTTCCTCTGCTTCCTCCACACTCATTCGGGGATACGCCCAAGCGTATCCTTGATTTTTTTTGTAGAGTAAAAATTGGCGATAATTCCAAAATTACGAATGCTGTACAGAAGATTCGGACGCACAGAATTACAGATGCCGGTGTTTTCCTGCGGCGGTATGAGATATCAATATAAATGGCAAGATGTTCCTCAATCAGATATTCCGGCGGATAACCAAGCGAATTTGTCAGCAACTATTCGCCGTGCTATCGAATTGGGAATTAATCATATTGAAACTGCTCGTGGGTATGGTAGCTCAGAAATGCAGTTAGGGCAAATTTTACCTAAGTTCCCCCGCGAAAAGTTGATTGTGCAGACGAAAGTCTGTCCTATGGCAGATGCAAAGGAATTTCGCAAGACTTTTGAAACTTCTCTGCGCTATCTTCAGTTAGATTATGTAGACTTACTAGGTTTACATGGTATCAATAATGCTGAGACGTTAGATTATAGTATTCGTCCTGGTGGCTGTTTAGAAGTAGCGCGACAATTGCAAGCAGAAGGAAAAGTTAGATTTATCGGCTTTTCTACTCATGGTGCTACAGATTTGATTGTGGAGACAATTAATACCAATCAATTTGATTATGTAAATCTGCATTGGTATTATATTAATCAATGGAATTGGCCTGCCATTGCCGCCGCTACCCGTCATGATATGGGGGTGTTTATTATTAGTCCTTCTGATAAAGGCGGAAGGCTATATCATCCCCCAGCTAAGTTAGTTAATCTTTGTGCGCCTTTGAGTCCGATGGTGTTCAATGATTTGTTTTGTCTGAGTCACCCACAGGTGCATACATTGAGTTTGGGCGCAGCTAAACCCCAAGATTTTGACGAACACCTGAAAACTTTAGAACTATTAGACCAAGCATCCGAGATTTTACCGCCAATTTTGGCCAGGTTGGAAGAGGAAGCGATCGCCATTTTGGGAAAAGATTGGGTAAAAACTTGGCACACCAATTTACCTAAATGGCAAGATACCCCAGGACAGATGAATATTCACACAATTTTATGGTTGTGGAATCTAGCCACCGCCTACGATTTGGTAGACTATGCCAAAATGCGTTACAACCTGCTGGGTAATGGTAGTCACTGGTTTCCAGGGAACAAAGCCGATAAACTAGATGAACTAGACTTAAGACAATGCCTTGCTCACAGTCCCCATGCTGACAAAATCCCGCAATTTTTAGCGAAAGCTCATCAAATGTTAGCAGGTGCAGAAGTCAAACGGTTATCGAAGACTTAGGAGTGGGGAATGGGGAGTAGGGAGTGGGGAGACAAGGGAGATGAGGAAGAATTAAATGTTTAAATCTTGCATCGCTAGACGAATTTGCTCTAACCGTCTGCGGTTAACACCCAAATCAGATTCGCCGATGCGAGATGCAGAACGGATATGAATGACTGACTCATTGGGTGGGAAATAAAACTCGACATCATCAGTAAATTTGAAGATGCGGCTTTTAGAAATCGCGTAAATGTAATTATCTGTCTGTTCTATCACCTCGGTTCGGGGAACAACGCTGAGAACTTTTAATAATGTTTCTTTTGCGGTATCCCGGTCTACATGATAGACAATGGGTTCAATAGCGTGTTTAGCATCAGCGTCTTGACTAACCACACAGTTGGGGGAAGGTGGACAAGCTTTCAGATGTCCTTGTTCCAGTCCAACTCTAGAGGAGTCAGCCCAAGTAGTGGCAGGAAATATTAAACTGATAGTCAGGATGAGGAATATTGTCAAAGTGAGACGCTGCAAAATGCGGTGTGCGATGGACTGCGCTCCACCGAAGGCGATCGCTCTTAACATGATAAATCTATTGCTTTGAGTTTCCAAAATCACAATAGCACTGAATTATGAGCCGAATCATCACCGTCAGTCTAACTTCTCGCCTCTAATTCCTCCCCTTGATTAATTTTCGGCACAACCAGCACCTTATCAACGCGATTACCGTCCATGTCCATGACTTCAATTCGCATACCTTGCCATTGAAAATGATCAGCTGCTGTGGGGATACGCCCTAAATGGGTGATGACAAAACCCCCTAAAGTTTGATAACTACCCCGTTCCTCAAACTCTAATTCTTCCATGCCAAACAGTTCAAAAAATTCCTCTACTGGTAACATTCCATCCAATAACCAAGAACCGTCTTCTCTCTGCACAGCTTGCGGTTGATATTCTCCTGGGGCGGCGGGAACATCGCCCACAATTTCGCTCATAATGTCATTGAGAGTTAATAAACCTTGAATTACGCCGTATTCATCCACAACTAAAGCCATGTGTGTTGCAGTTTGCTTAAATAACTCCAAAACTTTTAAGCCACGGGTGCTTTCTGGGATAAACACAGGCTGACGTAATCCTACTGTTAAATCTAAAGGCTCTCCGCGAAAACCCCTAGCGAGTAAGTCGGTGACTGGGATAATACCTAAGACATTATCCAATCCCCCCTGACAAATTGGATAACGAGAATAAGCATTTTCGCTTAATTTTTGGCGGTTTTCTTCTTGTGAGTCTTCTAAATCTAACCAGACTATATCAGGACGGGGGGTCATAAAGAAATTGACAGGGCGATCGCCTAAACGAAACACTCGCTCAACCATATCCTGCTCTGCTGCTTCAAAAGTTCCCGCCTCTGTCCCCTGTTCTATGAGAATTTTAATCTCTTCCTCGGTAACTAGCGGTTCTTCCGAAGGTCTAATCCCCAAAGTTCGCAACACCATTTCTGTAGAAGCACTCAACAAATGTACCACCGGAGAAGCTAAGGCTGCTAAAGCTCGCATCGGAATAGCCACAGTCGCCGCAATTCGTTCTGGGTTGTTTAATGCCAGACGCTTCGGCACAAGTTCCCCGACAATTAAGGATAAATACGTAATAATTAAAACTACTATCCCAAAAGCAACTGCTTCATTGTAAGGTGCTAAAAACGGTATGCGTGCCACATACACAGCTAACCTGCTAGCAATTGTCGCGCCTCCAAAAGCACCAGTCAGAATACCAATTAGGGAAATACCCACTTGAATAGTAGACAGGAAATTATTCGGAGATTCTGCCAGCTTCAGGGCTGCTCTGGCTCTAACATCGCCTTGATTAGCAAGCTGTTGTAACCTAACCTTCCGGGCTGAGACAATTGCCATCTCAGACATTGAGAATACACCGTTGGCAATAATTAATACCAGAATAATTAAAATTTCAAAGGTAATCGAGGACATATTATATACTGCCGCTATTCAAGAGCGAACTTAGCTTAATCTTTAGTATAAGGAGACAAATCAATTCAAAATTCAAAATTCAAAATTCAAAACTAAAGAATCCTTGGGAAATGTGGATAAGGGAGATGAGGGAGATGAGGGAGATGAGGGAGTAGGGGGAGAAAAACTAATGACTAATGACTAATGACTAATGACCAATGACTAATGACTAATGACTCAGGATTTACAATAGTGAACGTAGCCGTCACTATATTTTCTGAATCAGGACAGTGTTCCTCCGCTAGTAGAACTTATGGCATTTTCTTCTATTGTGCGTGCCTTGGGGCGATCGCCACTCACCACTGAGTTACTTTCTAAGTTACATCGTCAGCAAGATTTACGCTTAAATGGTATTCCTCGCCTACCTAAAGGCTTAGTAGCTTCAGCTTTAGCACAAAATTCTCAACGGAATTTGTTGGTAGTTTGCGCCACTTTAGAAGAAGCCGGACGCGCCTACGCACAGTTGGAAGCAATGGGATGGGAAACTGTGCATTTTTACCCGACATCGGAAGCTTCCCCTTACGAACCTTTCGATCCCGAAACGGAAATGACTTGGGGACAGATGCAGGTATTAGCTGATTTGGGGACTGGGGACTGGGAAGAAAGAGAAAATCGTGCCAATACCCAGTCCTCGATTCCTAATAATGGAACTCCAAGACTCTTGGCTATTGTTGCTACTGTGGGAGCGTTGCAACCACATTTACCACCGCCAGATGCTTTTACGCCGTTATGTCTCACCCTAAAGCGGGGGATGGAATTTGATCTGGATACTTTCAGCGAAAAAATCACTCTTTTGGGATACGAACGAGTACCGCTAGTAGAAACAGAAGGCCAATGGAGTCGGCGCGGTGATATTGTGGATGTCTTCCCTGTATCTTCTGAGTTGCCAGTGCGGTTAGAGTGGTTTGGTGATGAAATTGAGCAAATTCGGGAATTTGACCCCAATACTCAACGTTCAGCCCTTGACAAAGTTGCACAAATTACCCTCACGCCAACTAGCTTCACGCCGATTATTTTAGACGCACTTAAGGATAGTCCTGAGTTTCAAAAGTTCAAGGCTGAGTTAACTTCTGACTCAGAACTTGCAACTGATGACTCAACACACATCGAAGGTAGTCGCAGATTTTTAGGGTTAGCTTTTGATCAACCCGCTTCCATACTTGATTACTTACCAGAGGATACCTTAATCGCTATTGATGAGCCAGAACAATGTCATGCTCATAGCGATCGCTGGGTGGAAAATGCTGAGGAACAATGGTCATTAGGAACTGGTGAATATGAATTAGGTTCGCTACAATTACCTAAAATTCATCGGTCTTTTGATGACTGTCTCAGTGATGTCACCAGATTTAAAACTTTATATTTATCAGAACTAGCTGAGGAAAATGGCGGGATTAATTTAGCTAGTCGTCCTGTACCAGTGACACCGCATCAATTTGCGAAACTGGCGGACACCCTGCGACAAGAACGCGATCGCAATTTCTCGATTTGGTTAATTTCTGCTCAACCTTCCCGTTCTGTTTCCCTCCTCCAAGAACATGATTGTCCGGCGCAATTTATCCCCAACCCCCGTGACTATCAAGCCATTGACAAGCAGCAAATTAATCATGTCCCCGTAGCTTTGAAATATTCGGGACTGGCGGAACTGGAAGGTTTTATTTTACCGACTTACCGCCTCGTAGTTGTCACCGACCGGGAATTTTTTGGACAGCATTCCCTCGCTACACCCAGCTACATCCGCAAGCGGCGCAAGGCTGCATCTAAGCAGGTTGACCCAAACAAACTACGTCCGGGGGATTATGTAGTTCACAAAAGTCATGGGATTGGCAAATTTGTTAAGTTGGAGAGTTTGACGATTAACGATGAAACCCGTGATTACATTGTGGTGCAGTATGCTGACGGGATTTTGCGAGTAGCGGCTGATCAAGTAGGCTCATTGTCTCGCTTCCGCAGTACAGGCGATAAAGCCCCAGAATTGCATAAAATGACGGGTAAGGCTTGGGAAAATACGAAGAATCGTGTCCGCAAAGCCATCAAGAAATTAGCGGTAGACTTGCTGAAATTATACGCTGCGCGATCGCAACAACAAGGTTATGCTTATCCCCAAGATATGCCTTGGCAGGAGGAAATGGAAGATTCTTTTCCCTATCAAGCCACAACTGACCAGCTAAAAGCTGTACAAGATGTGAAAAGAGATATGGAAAGCGATCGCCCAATGGATCGTTTAGTATGTGGTGATGTCGGCTTCGGGAAAACGGAAGTAGCTATCCGCGCCATTTTCAAAGCTGTCATCTCCGGTAAACAAGCTGCTTTACTTGCACCAACCACCATTCTCACTCAGCAACACTACCACACCCTCAAAGAACGTTTTGCCCCCTACCCGGTGAATATTGGCTTACTCAACCGCTTCCGCACTGCTGAAGAACGTCGTGATATTCAAAAACGTTTAGCCACGGGTGAGTTAGATGTGGTGGTGGGGACACATCAACTTTTAGGTAAAGGTGTCAACTTCAAAGATTTAGGATTGTTGGTAATTGACGAAGAACAACGTTTCGGGGTGAACCAGAAAGAGAAAATTAAAACCCTGAAAACCCAAATTGATGTTTTGACTCTCTCCGCTACTCCTATCCCCCGCACCTTGTATATGTCCTTATCGGGGATTCGGGAAATGAGTTTGATTACTACCCCACCCCCGACAAGACGACCGATACAAACTCACCTGTCACCGATGAATTCAGATACCATAAGGAGTGCAATTCGTCAAGAGTTAGACCGAGGTGGACAGGTATTTTATGTAGTGCCAAGGGTGGAAGGAATTGAAGAGACAACAGGGAAACTGCGAGAAATGATCCCTGGGGGGAGATTTGCGATCGCACACGGTCAAATGGATGAGAGCGAGTTAGAATCAACCATGCTCACCTTTAGCAATGGTGAAGCAGATATCCTAGTGTGTACGACCATTATTGAATCTGGGTTAGATATTCCCCGTGTAAATACCATCTTAATTGAAGACGCGCACCGTTTTGGGTTATCGCAACTATACCAATTACGGGGACGGGTAGGACGTGCTGGAATTCAAGCCCATGCTTGGTTATTTTATCCCAAACAACGGGTATTATCGGATGCAGCACGGCAAAGGTTACGGGCAATTCAGGAATTTACACAACTCGGTTCTGGGTATCAGCTAGCGATGCGTGATATGGAAATTCGTGGGGTGGGTAACTTGCTAGGTGCAGAACAATCCGGTCAAATGGAAGCGATTGGTTTTGATTTATACATGGAAATGTTAGAGGAGGCGATTAGAGAAATTCGCGGTCAAGAAATTCCCAAAGTTGACGATACACAGATTGACCTCAACCTGACGGCGTTTATACCTGCGGATTATATCCCGGATGTTGATCAGAAGATGAGTGCTTATCGTGCGGTAGCGGCGGCGAAATCGAAAGAAGAATTAACACAGATAGCAGGTGAATGGAGCGATCGCTATGGTAATTTACCTGTGCCAGCTAATCAACTATTGCGGGTAATGGAACTGAAACAACTAGCGAAGAAGTTAGGATTTAGCCGGATTAAACCAGAGAATAAACAGCACGTTCTTTTAGAAACGCCGATGGAAGAACCCGCTTGGAATTTATTAGCGGCGAACTTACCAGAACATTTAAAAACCAGGTTTGTTTTTTCTCCTGGTAAGGTGACAGTGCGAGGGTTAGCGGTGTTAAAAGCAGACCAACAATTGCAAAGTTTGATTGATGCTTTAGTGAGAATGCAGGGAGCGATCGCAGAGGCGGCGGTTGTTTAAGTAGCGTTGCTGATTGAGAGGTATGAATTTATTTCACGCAGAGACGCAGAGGAGGACACTTGCGTGGGCGGCTTTGCCGACTTGTTCGCGTTGGCGCAGCCTCACGTAGTGAAGCGTCTCGTTCGCGTAGCGTCCCGTAGGGAAGAGAGCAAAGTGTCCGTCGCGCAGAGAGTGAGAAGGAGCAAATTTTTAAATTTCATACTTCAATTCAGTAATGCGATTGAAATAGTAGATTAGGATGAATTATCAAGTAAAACTATATGTCACACTTAAATGAGTATTAATCTTGATTTGCCACCAGAGCTAGAAAAAGAGCTTTGTAATGAAGCTTCTCGGCTAAACATGACTCTTTCTGAATATATCCTTCGTGTTCTCACTGTCAGGCAAGTTATAGCAAATCCACCCAAGACTGGGGCTGAACTTGTCGCTTATTGGCAGAGTGAAGGTGTAATCAATTCAAGACCGGATATTACAGACAGTCAAGCCTACGCTCGTCAGTTGCGTCACGAGGCTGAAACCCGTGAGCGAACATAGGTGAAGTTGATGTATTTGCTAGATATAGAGGTATAATTTATGCTATAAATAAGCTATGATTCTCCGATTTTCCTAGATTGATAAATTCAATCTTATTTCTTGAGGAATATCCTAATTAGCGATATTTTTATTTGTTCAAGAAAATTAAAATATGAACGCAACAATCTACCATTTTACGCCGGATTTTCTCAATCTGCTAGTAGATACTATTCCAAAACTTTGTAAGAGCAAGAAAGATGTTTTAATATTTTTCTCCAGTGCAGGAGTTAGCCAAAAATCTTTTGCAGATATCAGCGAACAGCTTCAGAAAGATCCCAGCAGTATTAACAAATATGAAATTGCTCGCACAATATTAGTTCGACTGAACGAAGCTGGAGATGATGCACTGCGTGAAAGAAGGGAAATTGTCAAAAGAGTTACTGAATTTGAAGACTTTTCTAGATGCTGGGAAAATGATCAAGCAGTAGCTAGGGGGTTAGTAGCTAAGGTGAGAGAGACAGTCAACTTTAAAGACTATTTTACCAGAATGCAGCAAGTTATTGAGTCAAATCTCCAAGAGGATAGGAAAAAACGTCAAGCCGAAGAGCAAGCAAGAGTAGACGCACTAAAATCTAAGAGACAGAAACGAGAGAAAATTAAGTTTGAATTAATAAAGCTATATCAGGAAACTAATCCTCAAAAGCGAGGCAAAGAACTAGAAAGTATTTTAAATCGTTTTTTTGAAAGTGAGAATATTTTAGTGAGAGAATCATTCACTATAACAGGAGAAAATAACGAAGGCATCATTCAACAAATTGATGGGGCAATTGAAGTTAATAACCATTTGTATTTAGTCGAGATGAAATGGTGCAAAGAAGCATTAAGCCCTGGAGATGTAGCACAGCATATGATGCGAATATTTTTGAGGAGTGATGCTCGTGGCATTTTCATTTCTGAATCAGGTTATACGGATGCAGCAATTATTGATATAAAAAAAGCACTCAGCCAGAAGTTAATCGTACTTTTTACTTTAAAGGACTTTGTGGTTCTCTTGGAAGGTGATGATAGTTTTGAGTCTCTTTTGAGAACTAAAGTGGAAGCTGTACAACTTGAACAAAAACTAATGTACTAAAATTGAGATACCAACCTTTGTTGGAGTGTTTTCGTATGTCTTTGCAAGAGATGAAGGAACAAGCCTGTAAACTCCCTGTGAGGGATGCCTGCGGCGGGCTGCGCCTACGCCTTGAAACAACCGCTAAACTTGGATAAACATGAGTGCGATCGCTACTATATAAATTGAGAAGAGAGAAACAGGAGCAGTCAAGATAACTTATGTCAAAACAATTAGAAGAACGGGTAGCGATTCTAGAGGCTGAAGTTGCAAGTCTCAAAAGTAAACTAGAGGTTGTTTCTGCCACCAAAACCCCTTGGTGGCAGAAAATCGCGGGAACATTTGCTGACAACTCAGCATACAACGAAGCCATGCAGCTAGGACATGAGTATCGTGAATCTCTGCGCTCAAATTTTATAGAATCAGACGATATTTAAATGTATATTTTTGATACTGATCATCTCAGTGTTTTAGATCGCGGAGGCGTACAGGCGCAACCTCTGCTGATGCGATTGGCAAACATTAATCCTAATCAAGTAGCAGTCACCATCATCAGCTACGAAGAGCAAATGCGAGGTTGGATGAGTTACATAGCAAAGGCTCAAACTGTTGAAGGACAAGTTTTAGCCTACAAGGAGTTAAAAAAGCAACTAACCAATTACTGTGTTATTCCCATCTTAGAATTTGATCAACCAGCAGCCGAAGAATTTCAACGGCTTAAGAAAGCTTATCCCAGGCTTGGCACAATGGATTTGAAAATCGCTGCCATAGCTCTGGTGAGTCAGGCTATTCTATTAACTCGAAATAATGCTGATTTTGGACAAATACCAGGTTTAAACTTAGAAAACTGGACATAAAAGCATTTGCCATTGAAACCATCTTCAACTTTGATTAGATTTAGTGCGATCGCTACTATATAACTTGAGAATAGAGAAACTCGTTCAATCCTAGACGTGGGAACAAGCTTGTCAACCCCTGGGGAGCGATCGCCACATCATCGTTATCTCAAACCTCAAACTCAATCTTGTTCAATAATCGGACAAATTGTAGTGTGATCATCAACAGGTTTGATTTCCCAACCTGACAATAATCCTTCTAATTCTTGCTTGAGAATTAGTAATTGTCGAATTTGTTCATCAATATCTTGAACCTTCTCTTCCAATTTAGTTTTAATATGTTCACAAGGCAATTCTCCCCCATCATGAACTTGTAAAAATTCTTTAATTTCTGATAACGTCAAACCCAAACTTTGAGCGCGTTTAATAAAGTGTAACCGGGCTAAAACATCCGGCGTAAATAATCTAAACCCACCCTCGGTTCTACCTGATGATTTGAGCAACCCAAGTTCTTCATAATAGCGAATCGTTTTAATGGGAACGCCGCTTTCTTGAGCAATTGCACCGATGAGTTTTGATTGTTCTTGGGCTAACATACTACCTCTGCCCCGCAACATAACCATTTCTCTTATACCATTTCAACACACAGTGAGAATTTACGGCTTGGTTTTCTTCACAAGAAACCACCATAATTCCAACCCAATTAACCCAAGTCCACCAATGGTAACAGCACCTTTGATAGATAATGGTTGTTGAATGGGGCGGAACTCAGTTGTTGACACTTCATGGTTAATTGCTGCTACGGTTTTATCTGTAGCAAAACCAAACATCAATCCCCAACTTGCAACACTGGCAAGAATAATTTTTCTACTCAACATTGTAGGCTTGCTCCTATACAGTTACTTTTGGTTGAAATTTCCGCAAACGTAAAGCATTAGTCACTACGGAAACAGAACTAAATGCCATTGCTGCACCTGCAATAATCGGATTGAGTAACCAACCAAACAAGGGAAAGAGAACACCAGCTGCAACGGGGATACCAGCCACGTTGTAAATGAAGGCGAAAAAGAGGTTTTGGCGAATGTTACGCATCGTAGCGCGGCTGAGTTGAATGGCTGTAACAATGCCTTGCAAATCACCAGAAATTAGGGTAATGTCACTAGCAGCGATCGCCACATCTGTACCAGTGCCAATTGCAATTCCTACATCAGCTTGAGCCAAAGCTGGCGCGTCATTAATGCCATCACCCACCATTGCCACAATTCGAGATTTTCCAGATGAAACTCTGCCCTGTTTCTCCAATTGCAGCGACTTAACCACCTCTGCCTTCTGCTCAGGGCGGACTTCTGCCAAAACACGCTCAATACCAACCTCACGGGCGATACTTTCAGCAGTGCGGCGATTATCTCCGGTGAGCATGATGACTTCTAAACCCAGTTTTTGCAAAGCTTTCACAGCTTGGGGAGAAGTGGGTTTAATAGCATCAGCAATTCCCATCAATGCTTGAATTTCTCCGTCAACTGCTAACCAAACGGCAGTTTTCCCTAAGTATTCCAAACGTTCTTTATCTTGCTGTAATGCTTGAGTGTTAATGCTTAATTCTTCCATCCAGCGTTGTGTACCGATTTGGACAAGGGCATCGCTGACAATTCCTTGTACTCCACTCCCGGCAACGGCTGCAAAATCCCTGACTTCTGCTAGTTCAACTTCTTGAGATTGGGCATATTTAACCACCGCTTCGGCTAGGGGGTGTTCAGAATTGCGTTCTACAGTTGCGGCTAGTTGCAAGAGCTTGATTTCGTTACTGTTAGCAGTACCGTTAACTGTGATAAAATCCGTAACAGTGGGCTGACCTTGGGTAATTGTGCCTGTTTTGTCTAAAACAATAGTTTGAATTTTGTGTGCTAGTTCTAAGCTTTCAGCACCTTTGATTAAAATACCGTTTTCTGCACCTTTACCAGTTCCTACCATCACAGAGGTTGGTGTAGCTAAACCCAACGCACAAGGACAAGCGATGATTAACACCCCCACTGTGGTAATTAATGCTAGGGTGACATTGCCCATGAAGTCGAACCAGATGATAAAAGTCAGAATGGCGATCGCAATCACCGCAGGGACAAAAAAGCCAGTAACTTGGTCTGCTAATCTTTGAATTGGGGCTTTAGAACCTTGTGCTTGCTGAACTAACTGCACAATTTGAGCGAGTACAGTATCCTTTCCTACCCGTGTCGCCCGAAATTGGAAACTGCCAGTTTTATTCATCGTCGCGCCAATTACCTCATCCCCTGGCTGTTTTTTCACAGGTAAACTTTCCCCAGTTACCATTGCTTCATCAACTGTGGACGTTCCATTAATTACCTCACCATCTACGGGAATCTTCTCCCCAGGACGAACCAGCACCACATCACCAATCTGTACTTGTGCAATGGGTACATCTACTTCTTGTCCATTGCGAATCAAGCGCGCTGTTTTGGCTTGTAAACCAATGAGTTTACGAATAGCTTCGGAAGTTTGTCCTTTAGCGCGATGTTCAAACCACCTGCCTAACAAAATTAAGGTAATGACAACCGCCGCAGTTTCATAATACACATCTGGCATCAAGCCCTGGCTGACGAAAAAACCAGGAAACAGCGTGGCAAACAACGAATAAAAATAGGCTGCACTTGTACCTAAAGCTATCAATGTATCCATTGTCGCAGTATGCCGTTTAAAAGCTTTCCAGCCATTAACGAAGAAAGACTTACCACACCAGAACTGTACAGGAGTAGTGAGTAATAATTGCACCCAAGCGTTATGCAGCCAAACTGGCATCCAGGGTAAATGTAAACCCGTCATCATGGGGATAGAACCAATCACCAGCACCATGCTAATTATCCCGCCTACTATCACCTTCAGCCGCAAATCACGAGATTCTTGCTGGCGAAGTCTGATTTCTGCGTCATCTTCACCTGTCATCAGGTTTTCTGGCTGCAAAGGATAAGCAGAATAACCTGCTGCACTCACAGCATTTTGGATAGTTTGTAAATCAGTTCTTGTAGAATCGTACTCAATTGTTGCTTGTTCCGCGCCAAAGTTAACGTTACATTCCTCAACCCCAGGAACGGCAAGTATAGCATCTTCAATATTTTTTGCACAGCCGGCGCAACTCATACCGCGCAGTTTCAAGGTGACATTATCCATATAAGTCTTCTGACTACCAAGAAGTGCTAACAACTAACTTTATCTTGAATCCTCCAGTAAACTGGAGAGTCAAGTAGTTCTCAGAAAACTTTTTTGACTGTTGACTGTTGACTGTTGATGGTTGATGGTTGACTGGATAAAAATCTTCTCCCCTTCCCCCTCCGCTTCCTCCACTCCCTCATCTCCCTCAACTCCCCCCATTCCCTAACTTGTCAACGTTACACTTCTTCACATATCTGCGATGCTGCATGAGGTTTTGCCGTAACCTGATAATGATAGTACAGGCAATGATTTAAAGAAGAGATTCACAAAGGCAGGTTTTGATTCATGGCTTATTCCTGGTTTAAAGCATTTCATATTATTGGCATTGTGGTTTGGTTTGCGGGGTTGTTCTACTTGGTACGGTTATTCATCTATCATGTAGAAGCTAACCAAGAACCAGAACCAGCCCGCACGATACTGAAAAATCAGTATCAAATTATGGAAAAACGCCTCTACAACATCATCACTACGCCAGGAATGTTGGTAACGGTAGCGATGGCTATAGGTTTATTGAGTACCGAACCGGAAGTTTTAAAACAGAGTTGGTTACACTTTAAGTTGCTATTTGTCGCTCTGTTAGTCGGTTATCATCATTACTGTGGGCGGTTAATGAAGAAGTTAGCCGCCGATGAATGTCGCTGGAGTAGTCAGCAATTACGGGCTTTAAACGAAGCACCGACAGTCATGTTGGTGGTTATCGTCATGCTGGCTGTGTTTAAGAATAATCTACCGACGGATCTCACAGCTTGGGTGATTTTTGGGATGATTATTTTGATGGCGGTGACAATTCAACTGTACGCCAGAAAACGCAGGTTGGATAAAGAAAAACTCACCGCCCAAATTGGACAAATTCCCCAAGAACAAAGTTAGGAATAAAGCTGCGTTTCATCATTAAAGACTCTTGTAGGGTGTGTCAGAGCAGATTATTTGGTAACAATCAAGAGATTTTCGCATCTGACGCACCCTACTAATGTGACGGCTGCATAAGTCCTGAAAATTAGACAAGATTGCCTGAGATATTCTACATTAAGAAATGTTACAAAAATATGTATGATATCTCAGGCGTAAATATGTCCGGTACATCTTTGGGTAAACCCCGTCCCCTGTGGCAAGTGATTTTTCTGTCTGTAGTAACTGGTATGCTCTACTACGGCTGGTATAAATGGATTATTCAAGAAGAACTACGTCGCTATAACGGGTTTGGTTGGTCTGGTACGCTATGTTTAGCACCGTTTGTGTTTGGGGTAGCAATTCCCCAAGCTTTGCGAATCTTTGATCCAGATGTACCAGGATGGTTTGGGTGGGTTTCTTTGTTAGGTGTTGTCTGGATTTATATAGTTCAGTTCAAGTTATATCAGACAGTTAATGAATTATATCGCCAAGCCGGGATGAAACCACCGCTTATAGTTTGGTGGCTATTTGTTCCTGGTTTAAATTTAATTGTCGGTTTGAGACAAATCCATTTTTTAAGTAAATTTTGGTCAGAGAAACAAGGTGTAATTGTCACCGATCCTTTAGCCGAAAATATTCCTTTACTTTCAGGCAATGCTTGATTTGAGGATAAGAAATATCCAGTCTCAATAAAGGTTCGTAGTAAGCGGCTCTAGCCCTTTCTTAAGGACTAAAGTCCTTACTACGAACAAAATACTTGTTTATATTTTGGGATGAGCAAAGGAGGTTAACTGATAATGACATATCAGGAATTATTTCGCGATCGCACGGCTGTAATTGCGACAATGCACCAGAAAGAAAGGGTAATTTCTCCGCTTTTATCACAGGAATTAGGTCTTAAAGTTATAGTCCCCCAGAAGTTTAATACAGATGTTTTCGGCACATTTACCAGAGAAGTAAAACGCCCTGGTACTCAAATCGCTGCTGCTAGATTAAAAGCAGAGAAAGCCTTAGAAATCACCGGAGAAAATTTAGCGATCGCCAGCGAAGGCAGTTTTGCACCGCATCCATTAGTTCCCTATATTCAATCTAATAGAGAAATAGTCATTTTATTAGATAAAGTCAACGATATCGAAATTATTGGGCAAGAATTTTCTATAGAAACTAACTTTAATCATCAAGTGGTTAGTAATTTAGATGAAGCTTATGAATTTGCTGATAAAATTGGATTTCCTGAACATGGGTTAGTCATTTGGTGTGGGGAATCAGAACATCAAGATATAGAAATTATCAAAGGTATTACCACAGAACAAAAGTTAGTAGAGGCTGTAAAATTTGCCTTAGAAAAATCACCAGATGGTAAAGTAAAGCTGGAAACAGATATGCGGGCGCATTACAACCCAACCCGCATGAAAAATATTGAAAAAGCCACTCGTAACTTACTCAATAAAATCAGCAGTTGTTGTCCGAAATGTCAGACACCAGGATTTGATATCACGGAAAGAATACAAGGATTACCCTGTGAACTCTGCTATACACCAACTACACTCACGCATACAGTTATTTATCAGTGTAAAAAATGTAATTTTAGAGAAGAAAGACTATTTCCTGATGGTAGAGAGTTTGCTGATCCAGCCCATTGTATGTATTGTAACCCCTGAGTATTGAGAAATTACAGCAATTTTCATATAGATGAATCACAAAAGCAAGTATTAAGTAGCTGGTTGCAATGAAATATAAAATGTGGGATGGGCTGACAGCCCGTCAACAGGCTAGAAGCCTGTTCCACTATCTAACAATTAATTAAGCCTACTTACTTAAAACCTTGTAGAGACTTTGCATGTAACGTCTCTACAAGGTTGTCTAATTAGTTGAAAAGTGAAGGGCGTTTCCAAAAATATATAATCAGTCCCCAAAAAGGTACAAAGCGCACTAACCATAGCACTTTTTCATTATGCCATTGGCGACGTTTCATATCATCTTTAACTAGCCACGACTGAAAGAACCAAAATACTAACATATCTATCAGAAATGAATATGCTAGCCTATCACTAAACAATAATTCTAATAAAGCTTGCCAACGTGTTGTCAAATCACCATACTCAGGACGTGCAAATCCTGCCCAAACTAACGAAACGACAAAAACCACAGCTAAAATCGTCGGTAAAGTCCGGCTTTCGCCTATTTTTTCGATAAACGTTAAAGAATTTGTAGGTTTTTCAGAATTCGGTTGTCGTAATCCCAACCAAGGTAGAAAAAATAAGTTAGTAAGAAAAGCTGTACCAATTAAGAATGTAACTATAGAAAATCGTTGATTACGTCCATCAATCACAAAACCCCAAAATAATAGTCCCCAAGTCACCACAATGTTAAATAATCCCTCTAAAGCTGGATGGTTAACAGGTGCTTCACTAGGAGATATGATTGGCAGGATTAACCAAAAATTCCAGCTTAAATTTAATATTTCTTCTAATGTTTGGGATGTAATATGTAATAGTGATAATCCTGGAGGTAAATCACTTAATAATAAATAACCAATGTAAATTAACCATACACTCCAGACAAATATTCTCGATAGAGTTAATAATTTATCATTGGTGGAAATGTTGAAATTTGTGTTAATGTATTGTTTTAATTCGCTGAACATAATTTTTAGTAGCTCAACATTATTTAATATAAAACGATGATGCCATAAATCCCCGACTTCTCAAAGAAGTCGGGGATTTGGGTATGACATTTTTTAATGTTAGGGAGGCTGAGAAGATTATCGATAATCTTGACTCTGAATATTTCGCAGACGGGCAGCATTCCGCATACCATACTCAGGGCGAGTAAAGCGACTTAGTTGTGCTTCAAAAAACTCGCGGTTGGCTTGCAAATGTTTAGGATTCGGATCATCTAAAGGATATAAAAGGGCAGTTCGCAACGCCTGAATTACTGCCGATGTCACATTATACATTGACCGTTGGAAAGTAATCCCCAACTGAATCAACATATCTTCCTCACCTCGACAATATTGTTTATAGTAATCTAAAAGATATTGAGGTAAGAAATGCAACATATCTTGCATTAATAATGTGGGTGGAATTCCCGCAGTTCCTACAGGAAACACATCGGCGTAGAGAATGCCATAATGGAAGTCTTTTTGATCAGCAGGTACTTGGCCAGCTTGAGCATTATAAGATTTTGTGCCTCGGAATGGTGCAGTGCGATAAAAGACTGCTTCTACATAGGGTAATGCAGCTTCATATAACCAAGTAAAGCCTTTAGATTTGGGGATAATTTCGTAGCATTCCCCACGGATATAGACATGATGGTAAATCGGACGACCTGCGATCGCAAATATCCCATTGATTAAAAAGTTCATCGCATCGGGGACACCTTTAAACCCACCTTCATCATAGATATCCGACATTTCAAAGAATACCGGAGCCATGACTTCCCAGAACAGACCCAGGTTAGCGTAGTATGACATTTGGCGGCACTGTTCCAAAAACATATCCGGGAACAGTTTGTAAAGTCCCAGCATTAGCGGGTTGCCTTGAAAATAGGCTTTAATGGCTCTATCAGCGTTAGCTTTATATTCTTCTGAGTCGAGGTAAGCGTCAAATTGATTGACTGGCGCGTACATGTGACGATGCCAAAGCATTGCTTGCATACAAGCCTCAGCAAACTCCATGTTAATGCGATCGTGCAGTAAGTGATGCAATATCTTTGGCATTTTGAAGGTTTCACCCTTGTCCATAAATGCCAACAGTTCCGGGTGTGCTGTCGCTTCACCGCGCCAAATTCTTAAATCAGCATCATCACCAGCGTAATGGTTATGTCTGTCTAAATACTCTTGTGAAATGAAGTATTTAAAAGCGGGAAACGGGTTTAAAAATACCTGTTCAGCAATGTACAGCAAATCACGCCAGTAAAAATCCATCGGTACAGCATAGGCTTTATAAATACCGATAATTTGCATTAAATTTTCCGGCGTATCTGGCAACATCGAACCGCCAGCTTCTAGGCGATGAATAATGTCAGCAAATTCATGCTGTGACGGCGGAATTTTAGTAATCGGTTTGTCTGGAGTTTGTACCATATATTTTTGTCAATTAAATTTAATAATTTGGGGACAAATCAATTCAAAATTCAAAATTCAAAATTCAAAATTCAAAATTAAAGAATTCTTGGGTAGAAATGTCCCCTACACACCTACCACTTACTTCAAAGCTACTTGGGAAACTGTAGTTTTCTCTAATGGCGGAACTGCGGCTACCATTGCGGTAGTTGTGGGTTCACTCCAACGTACTAACCAAGTAGGTTGTACACCTAAAAAGATAATCAGAGATGCCAAAACTAAGGCGGGTATTTTTTCCGCCCATAAAACTCTAGGGTAGTAGGCTAAGTTATTATCCAACTTGCCAAAGCAGGTACGGTTGAGGAGAATAACGAAATACACGGCTGTTAAACCGCTTGAGGCTACACATAAAAGTGTTGGCAAGGGGAAGACAGAGAAACTACCCTGAAAGACGATAAATTCAGCGATAAATCCAGTTAAACCGGGAATACCTGCACTCGCCATCCCACTGAGAACCAGTAAGGCACTAATTAAGGGTAAACCGCGAATGGGACTCATCAAACCGTTGAGTTTGTCTAATTCACGAGTTCCAACTTTGGCTTCCACAACGCCTACTAGGTGGAAAAGAATTGCTAAAATCAAGCCGTGGCTGAACATTTGGGAGACAGCACCCACCAAGGCTAAAGCTGTGCTGGAAGCACTAGCGAGTAATACATAGCCCATGTGACCGATAGAGCTATATGCTACCATGCGCTTGATATCTTTTTGGGCGATCGCAATTACTGCCCCATAAATCGCACTAATTGCCCCCCAAATTGCTAAGGTTGGTGCAACTACACTCCAAGCTTGGGGAAACATCCCCATCCCAAACCGCAACAGTCCATAAGTTCCCAACTTTGCTAACACACCACCCAACAAAATCGCAATGGGTGCGGAAGCTTCAACGTAAGCATCCGGTAGCCATGTATGGAAGGGAACGAGGGGAATTTTAATCCCAAAGCCTAAGATAATTCCTGCTAGAAGCACGAATTGCAACCCGGCGGAAATAGTCTGAGTAGATACCGCATCAAAGGCAAAACTGCTAGCACCAGTTAAAAATACCATGCCTAAGAAGGTTGCGAGAATCAAAGCACCGGAAACCGCAGTATAAATCAGGAACTTGATACCAGCGTAAGCCCGTTTTTCCCCTCCCCAAATCGAAATTAATAAATAAAAGGGGATTAATTCTAGCTCGTAAAACAAGAAGAATAATAACAAGTTCTCGGCTAAGAATGCTCCAGCAACGCCACCACTAACTAATAAAATTAGTGAGTAAAACAGTCTGGGGCGTTCCGTTTCTTTACTGCTGCTGTAAATTGCAATCCAGGTGAGGAGGCTATTGAGAACCAACATCAAAATTGATAAGCCGTCAACTCCTAGTTGATAATTTAAACCCAAGGTATCATTCCAAGGTATATACTCTTGAAATTGCATTCCTGGGTTGCTGATGTCGAATTTCAGCAGAATAAACAAATTCCACAGTAAGACTACGCCGGCTATAGTTAAAGATACTAATCGAATTCGACTAGCTGGGACGACTTTACCAGGTAAAAACCCGATAACTATAGCACTCAGAATTGGTATCCAAATTAAAGCACTGAGCATAACAATTCAAAATTCAAAATTCAAAATTCAAAATAAGAAAACCCAGGAAGTTTGTTGTGTATAAATCTAAGTTTCCTTTGGGTTTTCAGGTGGGTGTTTACCCACCTGTTCTAAATTCCCGTGCTAGTAAATCAGACTTAAAAACTGGACTCCCCAGAATGGCCAAGTTATCCATGCACCTAAAACACCTACGCCTAGGAGAACAGTGAAGGCATAAAATTGAGTTTGTCCATTGGTGCTATATTTCAAACCTTCGCCGCCTAACAGCGAAAATAAACCCACAAAGTTGACGATACCATCTACCACGAAGCGGTCAATCATATCGGCGAATTTGGAGAGTTGATCTACACCGAAAATAATTGTCATGCGATAGAGTCTAGGGGTGTAAAAGTCGTAAGCCAATAAGTCTTGTAAGGGTTTCAAAGGTAGACGTACTGGTTTGGGAATATTGCCCAGATAAATGACTGCGCTAATGCTGCAACCAAAAATACTTGACCAAATTAGTAAGAGGGCAACATCTTTATTGAGTTCTGCCCAACTGGGTAGTAGTGATAAGCTTTGTAATACCAAAGGTAGATGGAGGATAAAGCCTAATAATATTACCATTGGCAACACCATCAGCCACAGAACTTCAGGCGATCGCTCGGTCATTTGTTTAGCTTTACCACCAAAAATTAAACCAAACTCTCTGGTTAAACTAAAGGCGGTTAAGGCATTCACAGCAATGATAATTCCCACTAAACCAGGATGATTTTCCCAGAGTCCATCGGCTAATTTGAGTAATGCCCAAAAGCTACCTAAAGGTGGTAGACCAATTAAGCCTAGAATCCCAACTATATAGGATATTCCTGAAATGGGACGACGTGACCACAGTCCACCTAATTGGGTTACGTCTTGAGTGACGCTGTTCCAGATAATTCCGCCCACACTCATCACTAAGATAGCTGATGCTAAAGCATGGGTGAGTACCAACAATAATGCAGCTTCGTCTTGTTGTGCGCCTACAGCAATGAACACTAAGCCCATGTAAGCACTGACAGAATAAGATAAGCAGCGTTTAACGTCAATTTGGGCGATCGCAATTAAAGAACCACCTAATGCGGTAACTGCACCAATGGCGACAATAAACGACGAAACTACAGGCGACAGACTTAATACAGGTTGTAGTTTAATTAGTATCCACGCACCACTAGCAACTACTACCGAGTTCCGCAAAATTGTGCTAGGAATCGGCCCTTCCATCGCCTCATCTAACCACAGATGCAAAGGAAACTGAGCGCATTTACCCATCGGCCCAGCTACTAATGCTAAACCTACTAATGTGATCACAGTCGGATCAACCTTAGCTGTAGCCGCCCATGCGGCTAATTCTGTATAATCCCAAGTTCCTGAAAGAGTCCATAATCCCAAGACTCCCATCAGTAAAAATAGGTCGCCTACCCGCTTGGTTAAGAAAGCATCTCTGGCACCAGTGACTACCAAAGGTTGACTAAACCATAAGCCAACTAGCAGATAAGTTCCTAACGTCAGGATTTCCAAAATTACATAGCTGAAAAACAGATTGTTACACAAGGCTAAAGCGCATAATCCCGCTTCAAATAATCCCAACAAAGAATAGAAGCGTCCCCAGCCCCAATCCATTTCCATGTAGCCTACGGCGAAAATTTGCGCGAGGAAATTTAAGCCAGTGACTACTAGCATCGCCCCCACACTCACTGAAGATATTTCTAAAGTAATAGTGAGGTTTAAACCTGCGGTGGATAACCACGGAATAAATACTTCTTGCGGTGGATGATTCCAGGTCGCTTGTAAGGCAATGGCACTATGAAGCAACGCCAAAAATGTCATTAATATATTGACATAACCTGCTGGCCTTGGCCCGGTTTTGCGAATAATGCCCGGCGACCAAGGAATAGCCAAAAGCCCACCTATTAAGGCATAGCACGGGACTAGCCAAACAGTCTCTAGTAGAAACTGAGCCATGAAATTAACCTCTGGATTTGTAGCAAAAATTAGCTACTCTGGGGGCAAACTTAACTTTGCTCCCAGTCAAGCTAAGTATTGTAGATAAAGTAAATTTATGTTTGCTTAATATTCTTATAATTTAGCTTACCTTCATATTTCCCAAAAAGGAATTATTAAACAAAATAAATCAACGATATTTACTGTAAGTAATTCTTATATATATGAATATCTTATTTTAACCATAGACTATAGTCTATGGTTGAATCTCACCGAGATGTTGCGTGAGTAACTAGGTGAAACATAATATCTTATCAAAATCTACTGTAATTTGAATCAGCCTACAAGTAGATTTTAGTATGTTTTTGAAATTAAAATAAATTTATACAAGCCAGCACAGTGGATAATTGCTGTAGGTGGCTGATAGGAGCAGGTTGCATATCCCGGTAATCTAGGATTTGGACGATAATTAGATAAGCAACAGCTAGCAAGATAGAAATTGCACCTGTAATAATTGCTACTACTTTTGAGCGATTCATGAGTATTTCCTGAGTTGGATGTGATAGCGTTCTATATCCACATTGCCATAGTCAACGGCAAAATAAATCCTCAAGCATCCTAAATCACTGCAATTCCGATAAAAGTTGAGATAGAAAAATTTAATGCACAATTGCTAAATTAAGTGTTAAGCAATTGTGCATTGTTGAGTCACATGAAATTATTCTGCTACCATTGAGGGAAACTGAATTGTGTCAGTGGCAGCTGTATTGATAGCATAACCTTCGGCATTAAAGAACTTGGTATCAACAAGTGACTTTAATGTTGCTAAATCGGTTTGCCACTCGTCAATGACTGCACTGATAGCAGCTAAACGTTCTGTAGGTTGTTCTTGAGCGATCGCTCGGCTAAAATTAGCAGAGAATAGCACGGCTGGCTTAGTTGTTTGATCTGGATATTGCAACTGAGCCTCATTCACCTCTAGAAAAAGCTGTGTTTCATCCAGAGTGTAGACAAACCGCATCGAAGCTTGCATAGGAGCCGAACCAAAATTTTGCCATGCGCCGGGTTGCAGTAGCTGGTTAAAAATGTAGTTACGTCCGCTTTGATTGTTTGACTCGCCTAGTACAAAGCCGCGTAAGTTAATCCCAATACCTTGGTAATTTACCTGTTTGACTGTCTCAATATATTTGTGTGCTATGGCGGGGGCTTGTACGTCTTGAGGTTCTTTATTAGCAATAGCTTCAGCAAAAATAATTCTATTTACCTCAGCAATAACACTTACACCATTTTGGAAAACTACTTGAGCCGCATTGTTAGTCATCACAGGTGGTTTAGCCAATTCCCAGTCACTAGGAATGATGCCAGTATATTTAAGGAAATCTGCGGTTAAAATTGTCGGGTTTTGCTGTCTAACTGCGATCGCAATTAAAAGCTCTTGTTCTTGAAACATTTGGCTCATTATCTTCCCTTCACCCTTATCTAAAAATTGCCTCAGAAAATCTTGTAACTTGTTATCAATCTATTAATGACATTAACGGTGGTAATAAGCAATACATGGGCATTGGGCATACTATCAAAATTCTCTCTCATCCCCCTCATCCTCTCCACTCCCCACTCCCCCAACCTCCTACTGCTGACGCTGAGACAAATCCATTAAATTCGCCAGTTTGTAAACAATCCGCGCACCAACATTACCATCCCACTCAGCGTCACCAACTTCGCAGACATCAAAACCAATGATTTTTCTGCCACTATTCACCAATTCTCGGAATAGATAAAAACTTTGTTCTAATTCCAATCCCCCAGGAACAGGAGTCCCCGTTGTTGGACAAAGTTTCGGATCTAAACCGTCTACATCGAAGCTAATGTAAACATATTCGGGTAAATGGTTGATAATTTCTTCACATAAATTCATCCAAGTGCTTCCTGAATATAGCTTTTGTTTAATGGCTGGGTCATAATATGCCACAATCCGATTATTTGATTGGTTAATCATATCTACTTCATCCTGACAAATATCACGCAAACCTACCTGTACCAATTTGGAAATTTGCGGTATCTTCATGGCATTAAACATGATGGAAGCATGAGAAAATTCAAATTCCTCATAAGCGTCGCGTAAATCTGCGTGTGCATCAATATGCAGAATGCCAAAGTCAGGGTATTTAGCGGCTAAAGCTTGAAAGTAACCCAAAGGTGAACTATGATCACCACCAATCACTGCAACTCGCTTACCCTTGTTCATTGCTGCCTGACTTTGGGTAAATAGCCATTCATTCACCTGTTGAGAAGCTTGATTAATTTCTGTTAAAACAGGTGTTAAATCTGGTGTATCTGTTAAAGCTTTACCTTGTGCGAGTCGTTCAATAATTTGTGCTGCTAAGTTGCGATAGTAATGGTTTTTTTCTAAAATATCTTCAGGAATTTCTACCAGATAAATTCCCTGTTTCCAACCATCGGGGTTGTCAAAGTCGAATAAATCTAGTTGAATAGAAGCATCAAGAATACGCTGGGGGCCGTTAGCTGTACCTGCACCATAGGAAACTGTAACTTCCCAAGGCACAGCAAACACAATTAAGTTTGCCGACTCGTAATCAAAGGGTAAACCTAATAGATTCCCATTGACTTCACCTACGCCACTGGGATTATAGTCTGGAAGTTGATTACTCATGATTATTTCCTACAATGTGAATTGTGAGTCTGTACCTATATCCACATTGCCACAGCCAAGGGCAAAATCAATCTGTTTACGATAGTTAGTTCTCAGATAAAGGACTTCCAGATCAAAAAATATTCAAAATGTAGGGTGCGTCAGTACGAGCAACCCCAGGTATACCCAGAAAATATTCATCCTGACGCACCCTACTAACAGTCAATTTGGATAATTAATTTTTTGGTGTTCCTTAATTTTAAGCGATCGCCTGTAATATCATGTCCGGCTAATTACTTATGATAAGTTTTCGATGCTGATCTTTTCTCTTTTCTTGTTCCCTGTTCCCTGTTCCCTGTTCCCTACCCCAACAGATATGATAACTATTCAAACGGACATGATATAAGTTATTGTTTCTGTTCCCCATCAACCCCGACGCTAGTTAATTAAGCTGACGCAAAGCCTTATGATGTCATGCCAAGTTTTGCTTTTGGATAAGCCAGGCTAGCAGTAACAAACTTTTTGGCGAACAAGATACTACAAGCAATGCGTTCAGTCTGCCGAAAGCCTAAAATATCTTGCACTAACCTATAAAATATTCTCTTACTATTAGCTTTGAAATCTGGAAACATTACCAAAGCCTCGTCTAAAAACATTAAGTATTGGCTATAGTCAAAAAATAAAGCTTCTCTCGCTAGTTCAAAATAGGATTTGGCTAAAGCCTGACGATAACTTTGAGAAAGTCGGTTTTTCTGCAACAGTTGTTGCTCTACTTTTTTTAATACTAGATGGTGGTTTTTTAACCAACGATTTTTAGAACCAGTTGAAACTGTTACCGCGCCGTATCTTCTGTAGACAGAATAACAGCCAGGCTGATATACAACTTTAGCTCCAGCCATCACAACAGAAAGGAAAAAATCTCTATCCTGTGCGGCGGTTAACTTTTCATCCCATCCCCCACTTTTTTCTACTGCGCTTCTCTTATACATTAAAGCAGCCAAAGCCACCCACCAATTAGCTAGTAAAGCCGCTAAAATATCTGCTTGTGTTCCAGAAATTTCTCTCTTGTCTAAAAAACTCGAACCGTTAGGTAAATGTCGTTGGTGTCTCCAGTCACCATAAATAACATCTGCGTCTGTAGTTTCTAAAAAACTGACTTGTCTTTTTATCTTTTCAGGCCAAATATAATCATCTGCATCTAAGTATTGAATATATTCTCCTTGCGATAACTCAAAACCGCGATTGCGAGCATAATTACCTCCTTGATGGGGCAAACTCCGCCAAATAATTTTATCGCCATAGCTTTTGATAATCTCTAAAGAATTATCTGTAGAGCCATCATCAATCACAATAATTTCAAGATTGGAATAGGTTTGCTCTAAGCAACTATTAATTGCTTCTTTTAGCCACTTTTCAGCATTGAAGCAAGGTATAATTACAGAAACTTTTTTTGGCATATACAATAATCCTTAATAGACAAAATTACAGATAAAAGCTATAATTTTCATCGCTTAATTTAATAATATTTACTGGAAAATCAAATAAACAAAAATATTTTTTAATTTTTAAAAGTCTTAAATTATTTACAAATCATATATGATACTAGATGTCATCAATAAATTAGATTCAATACAGTTTATCATTGCGAATAAACTCATATTAAAAAGCTGATATGATTTCAAGAAATTATTTTTACATTGTCGGCATTGCCCAATTTATGAAGACTGGTTATGTATAAGTTATTATTAAAATAATTTTATTTTTGCTGGATAAAATCTAGCAGAAACAAGAGGAAATATGTGTAGTGGATCTATTTGCATAGCCCAACATAAATTATAGAAAGCTTCACGATTTAAACCAAGTTCGTAACATTTGCGAGCGTGTTCATAGACAAACTTAGCAAACATTTGCCGATGGGCATGGAAAAGTGCTTGATGTTTATGCACTAGACGTAAAAAGCTTTCTTGGCGAAGCATGGGATTGCGTGAAACTCTTAGCCCCTCGTGGTTATATAAATGGTAGGTAACGATGGGTAAACCAATAATTGAACAGGCAGGATTAAGTCTTAAAAAAAGTTCTGAGTGGACACGCGATCGCATATCATTATCCCAACCACCAATTTTTTGCAGTACCTCACGTTCAACTACTAGGGTTTGCTTGGTATTGTAAGATTTTCCGGGTTCTAGTTCTTCCAGAAAGAAATGTGCGCCACGTAGTCGTACTGGTGGCGGTAAACGCTGACTGAGGATTTCTCCTTGAGAGTTAACTGTCTCTATACCAGAGATTACCGCCACAGGTGCAGGTAAGGATGTTTGCGATAACCCCTCTAATGATACCTCTGCCATCTGGGGCAACAAGCGATCGTCATCATCAAGAAATGTTACCCATCGTCCGAAAGCGGCTTCTAATCCAACGTTCCGAGTTCCCGCACCACCATGAGGCTGCGATAGGCGAATTATCCGTAATTTAGGATGACTGGGTAAATCTATCGGTTGTGTAGAAGCATCATCAACTACAATTACTTCCAAATCCTCCATAGTTTGCTCTAGCGCACTTTTAACAGCATAATTTACTAGGTGAGGTCGGTTGTGAGTAGGAATAATGATGCTAAGTAGGGGCTGACTCATGTTCAATACCTGCCTTTATTGATGAATTACTTGCCATTTACGTGGTTGATAAAATAAACATTTACTGATAGTTTTATTAGTCTTGACAGTAAATCTAAAAGATTCAACTACATCAAAAGTTTGTACATTTCTTCTGATATAGATTTTGGCACTATATACACCAGGAACAAAGGAACAGTATGGCATATACATGCTAATTTCTGATGTTCCTGGGAGGATAGTTAAATCCTCGCGATCGCAGTTAGAGGTTATATACTGAACCAGTCCATTTTCTCCTGATAAAGCTGTGACTAATAAACCTAAATTAGCTTGCTCAATTTTTTGGTAAGATTTGCATTCCACACATAAATAAGCAGGTTCACCAGAAAGCGGTGCTTCTAGTAAATTACCCTGCTCATCCCGAAAAAATACAGAGGTAATATCTACGCCTAAACTTTCAGCTTTTGGCTTTTCCGGTAAAACCAGTCTTCCTAAAGCTATTTCAGTGCCACTTAAACACAAGTCTTCCTCATATTTGCGAATTACTGTTTCTGTTTCACCAGATGTAATCAACTCACCTTGTGATAAATAAATTGATGACTCACAAACATTAAGAATGCTATGGGAATTGTGAGAAACTAAAATAAAAGCTGTGCCTTTTTCGCGCAGTTGTGCTAATTTCCTGTGACACTTCATTTTAAATTTTATATCACCTACCGCTAGCACTTCATCAATTAATAAAATATCTGGTTCTACATGAACCGCACAAGCAAACCCCAGTCTAGCGGCCATCCCAGAACTATAAGTTTGTACAGGTGCATCAATAGCATTACCAATTTCAGAAAAATCTATGACTTCTTGAAATATATTTTTGATTTTCTGGGTAGATAAACCGAGAATTGCCATATTAGCATAAATATTTTCTCGCCCCGTCAAAATAGGATTAAATCCTGCTCCTAAAGCAATTAATGGAGCTACCCTACCTCTGACTTTGACACAGCCAGTATCCGGTTTAATTAAACCACTAATAATCCGCAGCAATGTACTTTTACCAGCACCATTTGAACCCACCAAACCAAGAGCTTCTCCCCGTCTTAGTTGAAAGCTGACATCTTTGATTGCCCAAAACTCTTGGCGGCGCAAAGTATCACCTTTGCGATTACCTCCTAATAACTCGGTAGCAATATCTTGCACACCATAAACTAAAGACTGCTTTAAATTTCGACAAAATTTTTTAGAAACATGATTAACTGAAATCACTACTTCAGCATCTTCCGGTGGAACAAAAATTTTTGGCTCGATTAATTCAGTCATGATTATGAACTTACTCTTTCAACCACAAAAGGCATAGCTAGACGGAATGCAATCCAAGTTAGGAGTAAACCTACTAAAGTAATTGCACTCACCAACCAAAAACCAAAAGGTTCTGAAACAACACCTGTTGTAGCTAAATCTCGCACTGTTACTAATAAAGGTGTTACCGGATTCCATCGTACTAATAACCCAAAGGTTCCCTCGGTGGGGACAGGATAAATTACAGGCGTAAGAAACAACCAAAAACCTGTAATCAACGTTAAACCTTTGGAAATATCTTGATATAATACTCCCAAAGGAGCTAATAAAATTCCAATAAATGTTCCTAGTAAAACTAAATGAATTAATGGTATTGGGGATAAAATTACTGTCCAACTCACAGGAATGCGAAACCAAATAAACAATCCTGCTATTAAAATCAGCTTGATGGTAAAATTAAAAAATACTTCCCCGATTTTTGCCAAAATTAATGCTTCCCGTGGAAAATTCACCCTGGCTAACATCGGTTTTGCGACTGTCACCGCTTGCACAGGAGCATTTAAAGCTTCGACAAAAGTCTGCCATAATGCAGTGCTGAACATCACATAAGCTGGGTAGGGTAAATCTGTGACACCAACATTAATAACTTTGGCTTGATTGGCAAGGGTAAAACTAACAGCCATCACAATTGGTGGTAAAAAAGCCCAAGCTATACCTAAAAATGACTGTCGATATTGCGCGCTGATATCTCGCACCATCAACCGCCAAGCTAGTTCACGCGCAGCTAACAAGTCTCGCCACATTTGTCGGAGTAAGTCTAGGGGATGTCTCAACTGACTTTCAGGTGTATAAATAACTTGAGGTAGCTGAGAATTAAATCTTTGATGTTGATGTCGCTTCAATATTTTTTGTCCTTTATCCCAGAAATTGCAAGTATTCATGGGCGCAGATTGCATAAAAAGTTGCCACAAATCACTTTCCTATTGCGGAAATCTGCTGATATTATGTCCGGCTAATTACTTATGATCAGTTTTCGATGCTGAATCTTTTCTCTTTTCTTGTTCCCTGTTCCCTAGCCCAACAGATATGATAACTATTCAAACGGATATGATATGAGATGATGTTGCGATCGCAGATGTTGATTTCGTCTTTGATAGATGATCAGAATGTAGTTGTGCGTAGCGGTTAGTAATGTAACGGTTGACTACCTTATCTATAGATAATAAAATGTTCTCAGTTATTCCCCTACCAATGGGCAGTTTACGCACTAGGGGATTGATAATTAATTTATGTCGCCGCCATCCCAAACGTTTGTATTTATGGTGAAAATATTCATCTTCGGTGAGATTCCACTTTTCACGTAGGCGTTCAAGGCTGGCTAGTATCCAAGCGTCACTCCAACGCAGCATATAGTAATGTATATCTGTTGGTTCTAGTGGTTTGCTTGTCACATAGGTCATCAGAGATTGAGGTTCTAGGTAAACTGTACCACCAGCCTCTGCTACCAAGATGCACAAATCAACGTGTTCTTTGGTGTTAAGCAGTGCTTCGTCTAACAAACCAATTTGTTGAAATATCTCGGTTCTTACCATCATGCAGTGAAACTCTGCTAACCCTGTTTTTTGGCGTTGTAACTGGGGTTGCACATCTGCAACTTTGCGACCTTGTTTATATATCTTTTCAATGATTCGCCGTCTGGTAGTTTCGCCTTTAGTCTCCTCCTTGATTCCAGATTCTCCGCCACCACAGTGTATTTCTGTGTGTAAAGGTGTACCTTGACAAATGAGGGGACTAACTATAGTTGCACTTGTTTCTTCTGCACATTCAACCAAAGGCTTCAGCCAACCCGGAGTAACTACAACGTCATTATCAATAAACACAACATATTTACTGCTGACTTGAGACAACCCAAGGTTACGCGCGTGGTTGGGGGAGAGATAATAGTCTGTGCGAATCAGTTGAAATTGTTTATGTTGTGCTTGTGTGGCTAAATAATCCCGAATGTGATTTGGCGAACCACCATCTATATAAATTAATTGGAAAGGATAATCTGTGTATTCGTAAATGCTTTCTAAGGCTTCACAAGTACAACTAAACCGTTCTCTGGGGGAAACAATAATGGTAACATCCGGGGTAGCGATCGCTGATGAATTGATCATGTTAATCAATATCCTGTCATAAATTTATTTCATTGCTTCCTACTGCATACTTATTGCTGGCAGTAAAGCTGAATCTTGGAATAATAAATCATTGTTGATGACTTGGTAATAAATTTGCACTAGCTCATCATTTAGCTTGTTGAGGTCGTAGTTTTTTTCTACATAATTCCGACCAGCATAACCCATAGCAAACCAGTTTTCTGGATGTTCAATCAGGTAAGTTAATTTTTCAGCAATAGCATCAGCATCTCGTTCTGGAACTAAAAACCCAGAAATACCATCTTGAACTAATTCAGGAATACCTCCATGAGCCGTAGCAATCACTGGTAAACCCATAAGCATTGCTTCTTTTAAAGTATTAACTGGTGCATCTTGATTACCATCTTTAGCTGTCACACTAGGAGCCATGAAAATATCCGCTTGCTCCAGAATTTCAATAATTTCTGGCTGGGTTTTCCATCCAAGCAATTTTACTTTTTCATTGAGATTCAATGAAGTGATAAGTTGCTGTAATTTTTCTTTTAACTCACCATCTCCAATGATATTATATTCAATATTTTGATAAAATTTATTTAATTGAGCAATAGCTAAAATACCGTATTCTATCCCTTTTTTTTCCACTAAACGACCAGTTGTCGCGATGCGAATTTTACCATCTACATGAGGATGTCTTTGTTTAAAAGGAAAGCGGTTACAATCTATTCCTGAACCATGTACTACAATTTTGTGAGGATGACAGCCTAGTTTAATGGCTCTTGTTTTAAAATATTCACAGTTAGCTAGGAAAAAGTCACCTTTAGCAAATAGTGAATCATAAACATTCTTTCCTTTTTCTTCAAGAAATCGACTGATATCGTAGCCACGAAATGAAGTAATTAATTTCCCTTTCATAGCACCTATATCCTGTAAAATCATTCCTTCCAGTCCTAATTCCCCAAACTGACAATGAATAATATCGTAGGATGGGGCTTTAATTAGCCACATAACTAAGTAAATTAAGCGCAAAGAAACTGCTTTTCTACCATACTGAAAAAAATTTATTGTTCTCAATATCACTACAGGATACTTGTGAATATTAGTAATTATTAAACCTAGAGCTTTTAAAAAACGCCATAAGTAATTTTGAGGAACTAAGGGATGACGATGAGTACGTTCAAGCAGTTGATATTTTTCCACATTTGGATGTAATTTAGCATGATTAGCTATACTGGAAGTTCCCAAAGAATAAATATCTACTTCATGTCCTCTGTCAATCAAACCTATAATTTGGTTGACAATAAATGTTTCTGATATAACAGGAAAATTTCCCACTATAAACGCAATTCTCATAGCTGTTTACCTAAAAATTAGGATTATTTAACTAAACATCCAGACGTTTTTAAATTTTAAATTTATCTGTTACATGTGTTTTTTCGTCCTTTAAACAACATGATTAATCATATATTGGAATTTTCTATCAATCAATATAAAAAATCAATAATATTCCTGTAGATATATTTTTCAAAATTTCTGCCAAAGTTGCGCCAAGAAAACATGATTAAACTGTATTAATGCGGGAATAAACTCTTAATATTTAGTTGGTAAATAACACTTAATCATCTATGTATTGGATAAAAAAGCAGAATAAATGTAATTTTAAAAACAAGATTATATTTGCTAATTAACCTTGGTTAATTCTAGATGATGTACAAAATAAAATAGAGTTAAAATTAATGCACTGATGAATATACCCTGAAAAAGTTAAAATTAGTCATAGTAACTCTGCTGGGGTGAATGTGTATGTCCCTAACTGAAGAAATTCTTTCCCAATTACCAGGGGATGTTTTAGGTGGGTTGCGTCGTGCTGACAGCATCCTCAAGTCTATCAGAGAAAATACAGCACCTATACCCACAGTCGTGAAACAAAGTCAACAGGCTTTGGGTGTTGTAGATTGGGATGTAATTATCTGTGGTGGTACTCTGGGAATTTTAATTGGTTGCGCTTTAGCGGTGCGGGGATTGCGAGTAGCGTTGTTAGAACGGGGTATTTTGCGGGGGAGGGAACAGGAGTGGAATATTTCCCGGCAAGAGTTAGAAGTATTTGTGGAATTAAATCTGCTGACTGAGGCAGAATTGACGCGAGCGATCGCTACAGAATACAATCCCGCTAGGGTGAAATTTCAAGACGGTGCAGCAGTTTGGGTAAACGATGTCTTGAATATTGGTGTAGATCCAGTTTATCTCTTAGCTACACTCAAAACTAAATTTCTAGCGGCTGGTGGTGAACTCTTAGAAAACATACCCTTTCAACAAGCCGTAGTCCACCCAGACGGGGTGATAGTTAATAATCAATACAAAGGTAAATTATTACTCGACGCAATGGGAAATCTTTCACCCATTACTCAACAAGCAAGGCAAGGAAAAAAACCAGATGCTTTATGCTTAGTTGTGGGTAGTTGCACTCAAGGATTTGCAGAAAACAATTCTGGCGATATACTTTTATCTTTTACATCTTTGCAGCATCAATGTCAATATTTTTGGGAAGCTTTCCCGGCGAGGGATGGCAGAACTACATACTTATTTACCTACATGGATGCTCATCCCCAACGCTTGAGCTTAGAAGATTTGTTTACAGAATATCTGCGTCTATTGCCAGAATATCAAGGTGTAGAATTACAACAGCTAAAATTTCAACGCGCCTTGTTTGGTTTCTTTCCTAGCTATCGCCAAAGTCCCCTGCAAACCCCTTGGCATCGCATTTTACCAGTTGGTGATAGTAGTGGGAATCAGTCCCCTCTGAGTTTTGGCGGTTTTGGTGCAATGGTACGCCATCTGAAGCGGTTAACTATTGGTATTTCAGAAGCACTACAAACCGAGCAACTATCTGCAAAAGCATTGGCATTATTGCAACCGTACCAACCGAGTTTGAGTGTAACTTGGTTATTTCAAAAGGCGATGAGTGTGGGTGTGAATCAAACAATTCCACCACAGCAAATTAATCAATTATTGTCGGCAGTTTTTCAAGAAATGCAGCAGCTAGGGACACCAGTATTAAAACCGTTTTTACAAGATATCGTCCAGTTTTCCGCCCTGACACAAACTCTCGTCAAAACAGGTTTAAATCATCCGGTTTTAGTGGCGCAGACTATACCACAGGTGGGTTTAATTAATTTATTAGATTGGCTGGTACATTATAGCAATTTAGGATTTTACTCTGCTTTGTCTAGTATGACTCCCATCTTAGAACCTGGGATCAAGAATTTATCCAGTACACAACAATATTATTGGCATCGCTGGGTTGATGCTTGGCGGTTTGGTTCTGGTGCTGACTATGATCATATCTGTTGAAGCAGAGAATAGGTGTATCCCACCCCTGCCAGCAATCATAGGGGAAAAGATGGCAGGATGGGATAATGTGGTGGGAAATTGGAACTACTTTACACCCTCACCCAGATTTTACCCTCTTCTACACGGGTAGCAAAAACGGGTAGTGTTTTTTCTGGGGAAATCATCCCCATTAATTTCCCAATACCGGGAGGAAAGGGAGTCCATTCGGTAGGTTCACCAGAGGATAAGTCAAACGCGCTACGGTGGAAGGGACAAACTATAGCACCATCATCAGTAATTTTACCTTTTTGCATGGGTAATTTCATGTGTGGGCAGGAATTTTCAACCGCAAAAACTTGGTTATTGTGGTTAATGAGTAGGATTTTGCGTTGTTCGACTTTGACAACTTTACGCTCATTAGGTGGGAGTTCATCTTGAGAAAGAACTTGAATCCAGTTCATTAATACCTCTGTTGTTAATTACAAGGATGAAGTCTATTATCTAAATGATTTCATAAACTGATGGTTTTATCGGTTTCTGCCACCAAGGGAAATTAGCTAAGAGAGTTGTTAGTTTACAGGAATTCTAGGGAATGATATACGTAATATTTCCACAAGCCGATGCAGTTAACTCCGTGATAGCTCAAGGGAATAGTATACAAATAAAGCGATCGCTTCTCTTCACTCACGGCTGTTTGATTAGCTGTGAGTGATTTGGTGTTGAGTAAACAATTTGAGAGACGAGCTTAAACAATGATTAGAAGAGGATGACGTTAACCTCACAACAGATTAAACTGTGGGTAATGTCTTGGGCTTTTTGCCTCCAGCAACACAAAAGATAAATTTCTAAAATCTTATTCCGCTATATCAACAATTCACTATGTCAGCGCAACAGCGTAGTTTTGGGGAGAAGTCTGATTTGATTATCGGTGTTCACAACCACGAAAATCAAGATTTGCCAGTACATTCTTCTTCAGTGGAAGCTTTAGTTCACAGGCAAGGTACGATTTCTACCTTTCTGGCTCCCCTGACTCAAGAGAGTTTTAAACAAGTTGTGACAGGAGTTGAGCAGAAACTACAGATTGTGCATCAAACCCTAGCCATGCTGGATTCTCAGGGGTTTGAGAAAATCTTGCAAGAAATGTTGCACTCAATTACCTTAAAAACTGGGGAATTGTTGGGCGCAGATCGGACAACGATATTCTTATTAGATGAAGAAAAGCAGGAACTATGGTCAATAGTAGCAGAAGGAGAGGGCGATCGCTCTCTGGAAATTCGCATTCCCGCCGATAAGGGAATCGCTGGGGAAGTCGCTACTTTCAAGCAAGTCATCAATATTCCGTTTGATTTTTATAGTGATCCCCGTTCTAAATTTGCTCAAGAAAAAGAAAAAACTACCGGCTATCGTACCTACACGATGCTGGCTTTACCGCTACTCAATCAACAAGGGCAATTAGTAGCAGTAGTACAATTACTGAATAAATTAAAATCTGTATACAATCCTGATGCGCCTTTAGCAGAACGTATTGATACTATCGGCTTTACTCATGCTGATGAAGAATTATTTCAGGAATTTGCGCCTTCGATTCGTCTGATTTTAGAATCTTCCCGCTCTTTTTACATAGCAACTCAAAAACAAAGAGCCGCAGCTGCGATGATGAAGGCGATTAAGTCTTTAAGTCAAAGCAGCTTGGACTTGGAAGATACCCTGAAACGGGTGATGGATGAAGCTAAGGAACTGATGAACGCTGACCGTAGTACCCTGTGGTTAATAGACAGCGATCGCCAGGAACTTTGGACTAAAATTACTCAAGATGATGGTTCGACTAAGGAGTTACGAGTTCCCATTGGTAAGGGGTTTGCGGGAAAAGTCGCCGCATCTGGTCAAAAACTGAATATTCCCTTTGATTTGTACAACCATCCTGACTCGGAAACCGCTAGACAACTTGACCAGCAAAATGGCTACCGTACCTGTAGTTTATTGTGTATGCCAGTCTTTAACGCTGATCAAGAGTTAATCGGTGTCACCCAATTGGTAAATAAAAAGAAATCCGGGGATATTTGTCCTTATAATCCAGTTGACTGGCCGGAAGCTCCTGAATGCTTTCAAGCGAGTTTTGACCGCAATGATGAAGAATTCATGGAAGCTTTTAATATTCAAGCGGGAGTAGCATTACAAAATGCTAAGTTGTTTGCCACAGTCAAGCAACAAGAGCAATTGCAAAGGGATATTTTACGCAGTCTTTCTAATGGTGTGATTTCCACAGACCAGACGGGGACAATTATTGCAGCCAATGAAAGTGCTAAACGTTTGTTGGGGATGGCAGATGAAGACCGTTTGGAAGGTAAACTCATTAATGAAGCGATCGCCATCAAAGAAGGTAACTTTAGTCAGTGGTGTGCAGAAGCTTTACAGGGACAAGACCCCAAACACCGTCAGCAATATTACCCAGACCGTACCCTTTTAGGTGCTGACCCAGAAAAGGAACAGCATAGTATTAATTTATCAATCAATTCCATTGCTGATGCTAGTGACGTGCAGCGAGTGCGTGGTGCGCTGGTGGTGATGGAAGATATCAGCGACGAAAAACGGCTCAAAAGTACCATGTACCGCTACATGACTCAAGAGTTAGCGGAAGAATTGCTGAAATTGGATGATGCTAAACTGGGAGGCGATCGCAAGGAAGTATCGATTTTATTTTCCGATATTCGTGGCTACACCACTTTGACAGAAAATCTGGAAGCGGAAGAAGTGGTCAGTATGCTCAACGACTATTTTGAGTCAATGGTAGATGCAGTTTTCAAACACAAAGGAACTCTGGATAAATACATCGGTGATGCAATTATGGCGGTGTTTGGTTCGCCTCTCCCCCTAGCAGACCACGCTTGGATGGCAGTACAAACAGCCGTAGAAATGCGCCATCGCTTACGGGAATTTAACAACCGTCGTCAAGCTGCTCATAAACAAAAAATCAATATTGGTATCGGCATTAATTCTGATACCGTGATTAGTGGGAATATCGGCTCTAGTAAACGCATGGAATTTACTGCTATTGGTGATGGTGTAAATCTCGGCTCTCGACTCGAAAGCATCAGTAAGCAGTACGGTTGCGACATTATTATTAGTGATAACACTTACAAACTTTGTCAAAACAATGTTTGGGCGCGAGAACTAGACTACATTCGCGTCAAAGGTAGGAGTGAGCCAGTATCTATCTACGAATTAGTGGGTTTACGTTCCGACTCTATTAATAGTGACAAAATGGAAGTAATTGAGCATTATCACAAAGGTCGTCAGTATTATCTGCAAAAACAGTTTAGTAGAGCTAGGGCAGAATTTGCCCAAGTTCTCGCCGTGGATAAGGATGATAAAGCTGCTATTCTCCACCTGCTGCGTTGTCAGCATTGGTTACAGTCACCCCCAACTCCTTCTGAATGGGATGAGGGTGTTTGGACTTTTCAGGAAAAATAACTACTGGGGTGAGACTAATTCGGCAATTACCAGCCATATAGAAACGGAAAATAATTACTTCTATTTTGATAAAAATGCAATCTGCCAAAACCCAAAAATTGATTGTGGGTTTTCTCTCCCAAAGGAACAGCTGTCACGCCAAATAAGTACACACCCGCAACGGCTGGGTTGCGCCAGGGTTTTAAACCTATGGTGATGGTTTTTCCTGGCGATATTGGTGGTTCAAAGTTGATGGAAATAGTTCTGGTGTTCCTGTCGCTGGTGACATCTTTTAATTTAATTTTCTCTCCTTTGTTTGCCCGTGTCCCAACAAAGGCAAAGCTATTTTTCAGGTCAAAATGAATATGGTCTACTCCCTCACGCTGGTTAATTGTAATCTTTTGTAATGGTTCGCCAGCGTTTTCTGGAACGCTGATTGTAAAATAATATTTTGCACCCCAAGCATAGACTTCATTATAAGTGGTGGTAGCTGCGACTAAACGTGGCGGTTGAGCAAAATAAACTGTGCCATCTTGTAATTGAATGGCTTGACTTGGCTGAGGGATGTATCCAGTGATGATTGCTGTGGTGGCGATCGCTCTACCCAAGACAACAGCAAGGCGCATAGCTTGACTTATATAAATCTACTAGACAACAATTACACTTTTGACTATTAGTTAAAGATTTTCCAATAAATTTAATATTTGTTATTAATACATAGCAAAAATCACGATGCTTACATAAAGCTACCTATACTTTGTTAAAGATAATTGATATCTGTTGTCAAGTTTACTATTAAAGATACAAACTAAAGATATAACACAGGCAATTATTCTTATGGATACTATTTCTAAACTGGAATACAAGCGGCCAAGTTGGCAAGCTGCGGTCTTATTTGCGCTGGCTTTTTGGCTGAGTGCTAGTCTATTGTTAGATTGGGTAGTTATGCCTAGTCTTTACCTATCTGGGATGATGAAACAAGCGGATTTCGCTACCGCAGGTTATGTAATTTTTTGGGTGTTTAATCGCCTAGAGTTGTTATTTGCGGCTATAGTATTGACTGGTGTACTGGTGTGGAACAAAACTCATGAGCAGTGGAACATTAGCTGTGTTGTTTTGGGTGTGACACTGTTAGCGATCGCTTTTTTTGACACCTATTTATTAACACCGCAAATGTGTGCGGCGGGAATTCATCTCAATTTATTTGACACAGTATCGACAATTCCCCCACAAATGAATCTACTGCACGGTGGTTATTTCTTCCTAGAGGTAATTAAGTTATTAGCTGGTGGTACTTTGTTTATGCGTTGCTGGAAGCAAGAAGTTGAAGCCAGTCATTATTAAGTAGGACAGGTAAAAACCCCAAAAAGCTTGGCTAGGTTTCCTCGAAAGTGATTTTTTAAGTTAGCGGGGTGGATATTCATCCCGCTTTATCATTTATATTCGTTTTATCTGCGGTTACTTCTACTGAGCTAACGAAATCTAAAGCAGAAAGAATCTTCATTAGCATTTCTGCTTTTTCCTTATCAGCGACTCTAATTATTAATTGTTCCATATTGGCAAGGTTGTAAAACAACATTACCCAAATTGTATAACTATTTTTATTTTCCTGATGGCAAGCTACTCAAATTACTTTGATTCTCATTTCTGGGTTGCTTGTACTGAATTTTTGCGAAAATCAAATAAAAATCCTATAGAGCAACACTGTTTAGATAAGGGACATCCAGATCAAAAAATATCCAAAATGTAGGGTGCGTCAGTACGAGAACCCCTAGTAGGGGCGGGTTTATAAATATCTTGGATTGCTCAACTAAGGTATTTGTGTACCTGCCCCTACTACACCAAGAAAATATTCATACTGACGCACCCTACCAATAGTCGATTTAGATAATTTATTTTTTGGTGTTCCCTAAGCACAAATAAATAACCCCGGTTTCTTGGAGAAACCAGGGTTTTGTTTTGTTTATCTTGTAGATTTAAGCTGTTGGTTCGGACTCGGAGGATTCTTCATTGTTAAAGAACAACAGACGTACAGCCAGGATAGCAAAACCAACAGCTGCGATCGCCTTTAATATCCGGGTGGGTAATACCTCTGCAACTGCACCCCCAGCTAATGCACCGAGAAAACTAGCTAACAGTAATGCAGCAGCACTACCAAAGAAGACTGCACGCACTGACTGACCACGACCAGAAAGTGCGATCGCCGCTAACTGGCTTTTGTCGCCTAATTCTGAAATGAAAACTGTAATAAAACTCAGTCCTAAAAGATGCCAATCCATAATAAAAATTCAAAATTCCAAATTGTGAAAACTTACCTAACCCTGGAATACATCCCAGAACAACATGACGGCAATGAATAGCAACATTACCCCTGCTGATTTGTCTAGGGTTTTGGGACTGAGTTGTTTAGAAATCCAACTACCTAAAAGTACACCTAATAAGCTGGTAGTAATTAGAGCAGCCGCCGAACCTAAAAATACTATCCACGGTGAATGAGATTCTGCACTCATTAACAACGTGGATAACTGGGTCTTATCACCTATTTCTGCGAGAAAAATAGTTATAAAAGTAGTACCGAAAACCACAAATGGTGAGTCCTGCTTTTGATGACTTTCAGCACTAGCTACAGGCTCAAGAATCGTAGTTGCAAGAGATTCATTGCTGGCTGTTAGTTCTGGCTGGGTGTCAGAAGTAGATATGCGAGAAACGGTAACAGGTGCAGAGTCAAGTTTCACAGGCAGTAGTTTTTTTACTAGATTATTTTCATATTCTTCTCATTTTCTCAGATGGTTGTCATAAATTGCAACTATTTTCCGTGAAACATGGGGATAATCAAATTAGTTGCCATCAATGCGTGTTAGTGACTTTCAGATTAAAATCAACTTCACATAACTTTAAATTCCCACAGCTTTGTCAAAACGCAGCATTTCTAAACTTCTATCGCCATACACTGCTTCTATCTGCTGACGACAGCAGTCAATAGCAAAATCATTCAGTTCTTCTGGTTCAATTCCATACATATCCTGAAATGTCTCTGTTTCCACCCGACAAAACCGGGGACGCTGGGCATAAATGCGGCATTCTCTTGTAATATGGTCGAAATTAATGCACCAGCCATCTTCCCCTACCATACTCAGGTACATTTCTAATTCTTCAGGGGTGAGATAATCTGCTAATTCTGGTCTGTCTGTCGGATCAAGATGACAGCACGCTCCACATTGCTTGACACATTGCCAGTTTGCCATTTTATGTTTTTTCCTATACTTTTGTTAAGTAAATTAAATGTCACTGGCGATCGCCAGATATGATTAAATGCGGATATTGCAACTGAGTAATTAAATTTTTAAGACCATTGGGAGGAATCAAAAACAATGTTTGACGCTATTGCTAACATCAATTGGGAAGTTGTTTTCCAGCTAACCTCTGTTGCATTAATCGTCATTGCTGGCCCGGCTGTAATTTTTGTCCTGGCATTCCGCAACGGCAACCTATAATTAAAATTGCTGAGTTCTGGGTCATGAGTGATTAGGCAATTTCAAACTCAAGACTCAGGACTTACAGATGATAAAGCTGTGAGCGCAGCTTGAATAATACAGTCATACTGGGGTAAAGATAGGTCAATCTCCTTTGCGTCTTGACGGTTAGTACCAAGTAAACCGATTTTACTCCCTGGTTGCATCACTAAGACTTTACCTTCAGAGTTTTTAATTCTCAGTTCGGGATGAGAACCATGTTGATAGATACCGCAAGTATAATGATGTTGATTATACTCGAAACTGGTTCTTAATTTCGTACTTGGTTGATAAAATAGCTGTAAATACGGGGTATTTCTTGATGGGGATGATTGTATAGAATTATCCTTGGGTAATCTCACCCCGACTAACTCCATTTCTAGGGTAGTGTTACCGTTAAAGTGATTTTCTCGGAGTTTGTAGGCGATATCTAATCGCGAGGGTAGGGGATAATAGTCACGCCAACGCCAAGCGATCGCTTTAATTTTATACTCTTGCCCCTGAATATTTTGGCTGAGGGTGAGTTTAATGTGACCTTTACCCACAATTCGCTGCTCGACAACTTTCACGTTCGGTGTCCAAAATACTGGATCGGGGTTATCAATACCGCAGGGATGCAGACTATCTAACTGTTGGTACAGTTCTCGATGCAGTTGATGAAAATTAGCCTCAGCGTCAATTTGCAGTAACGGCTTGAGGTGTTGCGGTTCGAGACATTGGTTAGCGAACTCAGATAAACGCGATCGCAACCTCTGTAAATTGGCTGCTGGTAAGGAAAATCCCCCCGCCGCTTTGTGTCCGCCAAATTTACCCAGCAAGTCGTGACAATATTCTAACGCCTCAAATACGTGAAATTCAGGAATTCCTCTGGCTGAACCACGGATTTGGGTGTCGTTTTCGTAAGTCCCGATGAATACGGGTACGCCGTAACGTTCTACTAAGCGGGAGGCAACAATCCCGATTACACCATGATGCCAATTCGGTTGGATAATGACTAATACTCGGTCTTCTGATAAAGAATTAATAAATTGCGTCTCTACAAGGGTAACGGCTTCTTGTTCGATTTGTTCGCACATTTGCTGGCGATGAATGTTAGCCTGTTCACACTCGATAGCTCGCGCCA
>NZ_CAWMSA010000057.1:251138-328852 GCF_963870205.1 Anabaena sp. CA = ATCC 33047
CACTCCTGCGACTTGAATTAAGGCTTGAATTCCTGGGACTTGGGATTTTGGTAACAGTTTTAACCCGCGTTTTACCCAGCGACGATTGACACCTGTTAAGGGGGCTAAATCTGCTATCGTTCCTAGGGTGAATAGTGCTAACATTGGCTGAATTAAGCCTTGAGTATTGCCTAGTTGCTGCGCTAGACACACTGCTAAGATATACGCTACACCTACACCTGCAACCCCTCTGTAGGGCGAAGTTTCGGCGATGAGTTTGGGGTTGAGGATGGCGTTGGCTGGGGGTAATTGTGGCGGGATGTCGTGGTGATCGGTGACAATTACTTTTAAGCCTAGTTCTCTGGCTCTGGCGATGGGTTCATAGGCAGAAATACCATTGTCTACTGTCAGAATTAAGCTGACACCTTCGCTGTGAAATTCTTCGACAATTCGGTTATTGATACCATAGCCTTCGTGCATTCGGCTGGGTATGGCGTAATCTACTCGTGCGCCTAAGCTGCGGAGACTACGCCACAGTAAAGCGGTGCTTGTCATGCCATCGGCATCGTAATCACCGCAGATTGCTATTTTACTTTGGTTGATAATTGTCTGTTGCAGTAATTCTACACTTAGCTGCAAATGGGGGAATTCTGCTAAGGGTGAGGGTAAGTTGATGGTTTCGGGGTTTAAAAAGGCTTGTGCTTGTTCTATGGTTTCTATTTGGCGGTTGATTAGTAATTGGCTGACAATTGGTGAGATGTTGGTTGCCAATGCTAGCTGTTTGGCAAGTTCTGGTTTTTGGGGGTGAATTTGCCAGCGTTGGTTGGGTAGGGTTGTCTGGGTTTGGGTGTTTTCTGGGTGGTGTCTATGTAGCACTTTGAGGTGTTTTTTTAAACGCGGAGGGGCGCGGAGGTAACGCGGAGGGGAGGCAGCGCGTTGCGGGGGTTCCCCCCGTTGTAGCGACTGCCGTCGCGCGGAGGTTTTAGAGTATATTAACTCGGCCGTCGTTGCGGATGTAGAGGGCGCGATCGCCTGGATATTTTCCACTGGGGTGAAGGTTTATGCTTAGTGTGCCAAAGTTTGGTTTGGCAATTTCGGCTCGCAAGGCTGCGCCTGTTTTATCCCAAAATATTAAGGAAATGTTCGGTTCTGTGCCGTCTCCATATTCTAGTTGTATTTTGTCTCCTGGGTTTAAGGGGATGGCTTTGGTATCTCGGATTTTTTCTATTTCTATGACGTTCTTGGTGTTGTTAGTTAATTCTACTCGAATTTTTTGCCCAGGGGTGAATTGCAGGGGACGCGGGCCACATTTGGAGGCACAAGTTCCGGCTATTGTGGTTTGGGGATAATCTATCCCTACTACTAATAGGGTAGCTGCAACTAAGGCGATTGGTAGTTTTTTTAGCATAGGTATTTTAAAGTCAAATATGTAACTTTTACGCTTTGATGGGAATGGCAATCATAAATTCTGTTCCTTCTCCGACAATTGTATTCACTTCGATGGTGCCGCCATGTTTTTCGGTGATGATTTGCCGGGCGATCGCTAGTCCTAATCCCGTACCTTTACCTACTCCTTTGGTTGTAAATAAATGGTCAAAGATTTTGGGTTTGATTTCTTCACTGATGCCTTTACCGTTGTCTCGAATACGGATATATACTTGATTGGCGATCGCTTCTGTGCGAATATGGATTTTTTGGGGGTGGGTTTGCAGTTCGGCAAATGTCCGCGTTTGTGCCATCTCGTCAAACATATCTATGGCATTGGCTAAAATGTTCATAAATACTTGGTTTAATTGACCAGGAAAGCATTGAATTTGTGGGATTTGTCCGTATTCTGTTTTAATGTTGATGGCGGGTCGGTGTTCGTTGCCTTTGAGGCGATATTTTAAAATTAGGAGGGTACTGTCAATACCTTCGTGTAGGTTAGCAGTCACTTTGTGATCGGTGTCAGCACGGGAAAATGTCCGCAAACTTGTACTAATCGATTTGATGCGGTTAGTTGCTCCCCTCATGGAATCGATGAGTTTGGGTAAGTCTGCCATCAAAAATTCTAAGTCGATTTCTGCGGCGTGTTCTTGAATTGGTGCGGCTGGTTGGGGATAATGTTGTTGATACAGTTCTAGATGTGCAATTACATCCTCGATGTATTCTTGAGCGTTGTTGATACTGCCGTTGAGGAATCCAATCGGGTTATTGATTTCATGGGCTACTCCGGCGACTAAGTTACCCAGAGATGCCATTTTTTCGTTCTGCACTATCTGAAGTTGCGACTGTTCTAATTGTTGAGCATAGGCTTGGGCTTGCTGATACAGTCGCGCATTTTCTAAGGAAATCGCCGCTTGGGTACAAAGAAAGTTCAGAATTAGCAAGCGTGGACTTGTAAACACACCATTGGTTGAGCGATTCTCTACATATAACAATCCAATCAAATTGCCTTGATTGAGTATCGGTAAGCAAAGCACACTCAAGGGACGATGTAAATTGAGATAATAGCCCAATACGGGTAAATCTGTTTGAACATCATCAATCACTACTACTTCTTGAGTGTGTTTGACATATTGAATTAGTTTAACGGGAATCTGGGGATTATCCGCTAGTGGTTCTGAGCAAAGTGTGGTAGTTTCTGGTGTGGCGTTGACTCGCAGCAACCAGTCTCCATCGCTATTCGGCAAAATTAAGGCGCAGCGATCGCCCCCAGAATGTTGCAAAATAATTTGTGTTAATTGGTGCAGTAGTTCATTTAGTTGAATGGTGCTGGAAATCGCTTGCGAAGCTTTCAAGACGGCAGCAAAATCTAACACGGTATTGATGCTAGTGTTAGAAGAATTGGAGATAGCTGTTACGGTGTGAATCGAGAGATTTGGCGTAATTAGGGTGGCTAAGGTTTCCAGGGGGTTGAGGGTTGGTGTTGTTTGCTGGAGTATGGGGCGCAGTAAATGAGGGTGGCAATATTCTAAATGATTCGTTTTCGCTTTCGCACCCCAACGGGCATAGCAGTAGTAAGCTTCCTGCATATAGCCGGCAGCTACTTTTTCTTTCCCCCAAGCTAAGTAAAATTTCGCGGCGAGTTCGTTGGCTAGGGCTGCTTCTTGAATATATTTGTTTTCTTTGGCTTGAGCAATGGCGCGATCATATAAATCAATCGCTGTGAAGCTATTACCTTGAATCCGACAAATCTCGGCTTCTACTAATAAACTGCGATGTAAAAAGTTTTCTGGACAATGCTTTGCCCATTGTCTCATTTTCTCTTGGTTACTCTGCAATTTTTCGAGATATTCCCTCTGAAGTGCGGGGGCAGTCTGGGAATATAAAGCTGTGAGACTCAGGGAATAATAAAAGTTATGCGCTGCCACGAAAAACTTGCCTGTGCTAGCTCCCAAATGTGGTTCTGTGGCTGAGGCGTTTGCTAGGGCTTGTTCATGCTCACCTAACAGATACGCCAGCATTGTCTGAGCCGTATGAGCATAGTTAATAGTATTATAATTACTGCTATGATAAAGCTGGGGTAGCTTGACTTCAATATCAAAAAATCTGCCTTTGAGCAGTGCTGAGTTCTTCCCAGGCTCAACTAAGTTATCCACAACCTGCATCCAAATATGTAATTGGTGGATGACTTGTTCTTGTTTTAACCCCATCACCTGTTGAATATATTTCTCAAACTGGCGGTTAATATCTTGGAGATTCTGCCCTGATAGCACTGCACAAAAGTAAGCATTGATTAAGCAGTAAGCACAGCTTTCAGCGTCGCCATTTTGAGCAAAGCTTTGATAACCATCAATCAAGGGTTCTAGGTTTTCCCTGACTGGTTGATAAAAATGGCGTGACAGGGCGTATACTGCATTATACGTTACGGCGCGATACTGTAAGTTAGGCTGCTGCTGTTCTAAGGCGATCGCTAATTCCCCAAACTGTTTACCTGTTTCAATATCCCCTACGCCACCGTTGAGTAAAACACTAAAAATCCCAAAGGCAAAGGGTGTTAACGGTGAGTAGCCATATTTCAATGTCACATCTACCAGTCGGCAAATCAGTAACCCCAACATTTCCGGTGCGGCAAAATAGGCAGGCGGACAAGACCAGCGTAAAATTTTCATAGCCGCTAGTTTATGTCTATCTTGCATGGGTGGCAGTTGTGTGAGATTCTCTAAGCCTACCTGCTGCACTAACTTGCGGGTGGTTTGCAGTGCTTTGACAAAATCTTCAGTCTGAGGTGTTTCTGGAAAACTTTCACCGAGACGATTTAAGGTTTGTACCGCTAAGGTCACTGCTTGCCGAAACTGTGATTGCGTATGATGGTACAATATCAATAATTCATAAATCTGCACTTGGTCGTTAATATCCGTCACCACCGTCAGGATATCATCACACAAGTTTTTCATCGTCTCAAAATCAGTTTTGAGGCAAGCTGCCTCCGCCGCACCTCCATATAAATCTAAGGCGAGGGCATATTGACTCTGCCAACAGTCGCCACTGAGTAAATCAATGCCTTGCTGAAAGTAACCATAAGCAGAATCATAAGCAGTAGCTAGTTTAGCTTTCTTCCCGGCTAATAAATTCAACTGCGCTAATTCTTCTCTTTCCCTGGGCTGGGTAATCAGTTCTACAGCATAATTTAATTGGTTGACAATATCAAAGATTTGTGATTCTAAATCTACGGGGGAAGTATGCCGCCGTAGCAGTTGCCCGATTTTGAGATGGGTTTGCTGCTTATATTCTAATGGAATTAAGAAATAGGCTGCTTGTTGGACGCGATCATGTAGAAACCGATAGGCGACATTTTCAGTAATCATCTGATGATTCTGCGCCTCTTGTCCCAGATAAAATTTATAAACTTGATTCTGGGGAACTACTAACCCTTCTTGCAGTGCTTTCCACAGTGCTTCTGCTACCTCGGCTGGAGACTGTTCGGAAATAATTGCCAAGGTGCTTAAATCAAACGAGTTGCCAATACAAGCGGCTAATGTCAATATATCCTGGGTGGCTTTGGGCAGTTTTTGTAACTGCTGCGCCATAAATTCGACAACATCATCGGTGAGAGACAAGGCATTGATTTGAGCTAAATCACATTCCCAATATCCTGGCTGTGGATTAAAAGTAATTTGCCCATTGTGGTATAATGCCTGAAGAAACTGGCTGATAAAAAAAGGATTACCTTGAGTTTTGCGGATAATTAACTCTGTTAAGGGGTGCGATCGCTCAGTGGTACAATTCAAGGTATCAGCAACTAACTGATTCACATCAGAGAAGCTGAGGGCAGTTAAAGTTATACTATTAATTGTTACTCCCGCTTGTTTGAGTGCCTCCACAGTCAACATCAACGGATGTACCGGCGAAACTTCATTATCCCGATAAGCTCCCAACAGCAACAGATAACTTTTCTCTGCCATCAGCAGTTTCATCAATTGCAGAGAAGCTAAATCTGCCCATTGCAAATCATCCAGAAATATCACTAACGGATGTTCTTTCGTGGTAAAAACAGCAATAAACTTTTGCAACAAGGCATTAAACCGATTCTGGGCGGCTATCCCCGATAATTCCGGCGCAGGGGGTTGTTTACCGATAATTTTTTCTAGTTCAGGAATTACCTCAATCAGTATCTGCCCATTCTCTCCCAAAGCGGCAAGGATTTTGCTTCGCCATTCCTGAAGTAGCGCGTCTGAATCTGACAGCAATTGTGCCATGAAATCGCGCATTGCTTGCACAAAGGCAGATAAGGGAATGTTACGATTGAATTGGTCAAACTTGCCTTTAATGAAATACCCATACTGACGGGTAATCGGTTTGTGAACCTCATTGATTACCGCCGTTTTACCAATCCCGGAAAATCCCGCCACTAGCATGATTTCCGATGTACCAAGGGCGGCACGTTCAAAAGCTTTGAGCAAGGTTTTTACTTCTTTTTCCCGCCCATAGAGTTTTTCGGGAATCAGAAAGCGATCGCATATATCCCGTTGAGCAATGGCAAAATCTTCTACTTTACCAGTAGCTGTGAATTCAGCTAGGCATTTCTCTAAATCAAATTTTAACCCCAAAGCACTTTGATAACGGTCTTCGGCATTTTTGGCGATTAATTTCAGCACTATCTCCGCCACCACCTGGGGAATCCTATCTGGTGGATTTGTGAATCTGGAATTGCCAGAGAAGTTATAACCCCGACTGCCGTTGATTTTAGCTTGGGTAATTTTGAATTTATCTGGTTGTTTAGCAATATGACAATGTACCAACTCCATCGGATCTTCCGAGATAAATGGTAACTCTCCTGTCAATAGTTCATAAAACGTTACACCCAACGCATAAAAATCACTGCGGTAGTCTATTCCTCGGTTCATCCTACCAGTTTGCTCCGGGGAAATATAAGCCAAGGTTCCTTCTAAGACATTAGGGTTTTTGATTTCTTGGGTTTCCTTGGGCAGTAGGGAAGCGATACTAAAGTCAATCAGTTTAACTTGCTGAGTTTGGGGATGAATTAGGATGTTCGCGGGTTTGATGTCTTTGTGAATGACACGATTTTGGTGTAAGTCGTGGAGAATTTGCGATAATTGGATGGCGATCGCTAAAAATTCACTCAGGGAAAGCGTAGTGGTGGTGATATATTCTCTTAAGGAAATCCCCCCTGTATCTTCCATCACCAAGATATAGCTATTACCATAGGTTTCTAGGGATAAGGGATGAATGATACCGGAAATCTCCAGATTTTTGCTAATCGTGTATTGGTTGCGAAATTGTAATAATTCGTTGCAGTTGGGATATTCAGAAGTTAGGAGTTTGATGACTACTGGTAAAGAGTCTTGCTCTCGGATAGCTCGATAGACTAAGGTTTTGCAACCTGCATACAGTTGCTCTTGAATTTGATATCCGGGGATGATAGGGGTAGGATGATCCTTAGTCATTTATACATACCTCTTGAGGCAATTTTTTTTTGCTTATCGGCAAACAACCGCTACGGGTGCATCTACACGAGGTTAGTATTCCCATTAACTAGATATTTATTATATCTGAAGTAAAGAAACTGACAAACTGACTCGGTAAGTTTGGCAATCAGGTTCACAGGATGTCAAGCATTTTACTGTTTAAAGTAGTCGAACACCACATTATACTACTTTGCATGCCTGACAACAAAGGTTATCTATTCAAAAGCGGAGGCAGCACAGGCAACAAAACTCATGACTAATATAGTTAGCAAATCATTAACTAGCTACTAACCCCATCATCAACAAGTAATTTTTCGGCTGCTACTAGCATTGATTCTGCGATATCTTTGAGGTCTTCACGATTTTGTAAGTAAGTTTTAAGTGCTGTCATCGGGTCTATACTACTACTAGCACTCAACTCTGGAATCCTAGGACGAGCTAGCTGACTGACTAATTCGGCTTGAATGGTGTAAACATGGGCAGAACTTAGGGTAGAATGTAGGGCAGTGTTATCAATCAAATCGATTTGTTCAGAACGGAGTTTGTAAATTAGCCGCACTACCGCATCTTGCAAGTCATGTTGAGCGATCGCCTTAATTAAACTACCTTGAGGATCTTCTGCTTTCGATACATCTACTTCGATGGTGCGGAAAGTCCGCACCGGTAAAGGACAAAATTCCCATTCTGCACTCCCCCGTTCCAGTTCTACCATGACATAACCTTTATCTTCTTTTTCTTCACTAAAATCTACCCGTTCAATACTCCCTGGATAAATGACTGGCGGGTTATTAGATTTATGCAAATTCTGATGTCGGTGAACGTGTCCTAATGCCACATAATCAAAACAAGGACGAGTCAGCAAAGATAAAGGGAGAGTAAAACCTTTACCCACTGCCAAAAACCGTTCCGCCCCTAAAGTTGCATTATCAGCCATTAAGTGAGCTAATAACACAGTCGGTATCTCAGGAGCAAGGCGGCGAATTTCCCCCTCTAAAGCAACTTGCAAACGCTGCGTTAATAATTGGTTGACTTCTGCCAAAGATAAACTGTCTGTTTCTTGACGAGTCATCAGCATGGAACGTGTCAACCAAGGTAAAGTAATTACTTGTACTTTACCGTTAGGGGTGGTGATATGATGAGTCATTAACTTATCACCAACTACAACACCTGGTACTCCTAGAGTGCGGTAAATGTTTAAACTCGCGCCTCCTTGTCCTTGGGAATGTTGGTCATGATTTCCCACTAACAACACTGTGGGGATATTCGCATCGACTAACCGCCGGAATTGACTAGCGAAAGCTTCCTGTACATAAGGCGGTGGCGTAGCATTCGGGAAAGCATCCCCACCGAATAACACTAAGTCTACTGCATCCGTCACTGCCCGGTCAATACACAAAGATAAAGCCTGAACAAAATCCTCTAGGCGCGTGTTGACACCGGTGACTGGGTTAATTCTGCCGTGGGAAAAACCGCTTCCCAGATGGATGTCCGAAAGGTGGAGGATTTTCAGCATGATTTGCTTGGGATATGGTATCTGACTGTACTTATTAGGATAGCGATCGCCAAGGACAATACAAAGATGATTTTGTCACATCCACGATTCTTGTTGAGACGGGATTCATTGCGTTTATTGTGATTTTTTGAGAAATTCTTAGCAAACACTGCACTGTTTACGAAGAAAATTTACTTTATTTTAAGTTTTGCCCTAATTTGATAGATATTTGTACGGTGATTGCTATGTTGAGAATAATCATCTGCGATTCAGGAATTTCCCGAAAATGAATAGCTCTAAACCAAATCAACTGGGCGTATCTATGGCAATGGGCGTTTTAATCATGTTGACGAGCGCGAGCATTATTACAATCATGAGTATGTTCTAAAAGCGAACAATATCAGTTTTAGGAATAGAAAAACTTAATCACTTGAAAAATCAGGGTTATGGGTTTATAATAGTTAGCAACCCTACTCCCTGTAGGGGTTTAGCATTGCTAAACCCCTACCCCCTATTAAGTATTTAACCAGCAGGAACAAAAAATACTAGATGTGTATCCGTAAAACTATAGAGTAAATCTGTAGATTGAGACAGCATTTTGGCAGAATGTTACGGATGCAATCAAAGATGAAATTGTTGAACAGCAAGCAAATAGGACTTTCAGCCGTTTTTGCGGCTATGACTTTATTGACACCAATATTTTCGGACGTTCCGGTTTACGCGCAAAGACCAGAACAGATTAAACAATTGCTTGATACGAATAAATGTGCTAGATGTAATTTAAGCCGAGCCAACTTAAGCCGGAAAAATTTGGTTAGTGCTGACCTTTATCAAGCTAATTTGAATCAAGCTAACTTGGAAGGTGCAGACTTAAGTGGTGCAGACTTGAGAAACACTGATTTAAGGGGAGCGAAACTGTTTCGTGCTAGATTATTTCGTACTGACTTAGCTAATGCAAATCTCAGCAATGCTGACTTAAGCGGTGCTGACTTCACTGGTGCAGACTTGAGAAATGCTAATTTAAGCAGTGCTGACTTAAGTAATGCTAACTTGAGTGATGTTAACCTGAGTGGTGTAATCTTAAGTTCTGCTAATCTCCGGGGTGCGAGACTGGATAATGTTAACCTCACAGGTGTGAATCTCAACGGTGTAAATTTGAGTGATGTTAACCTGAGATTTGTTAACTTTCGTGGTGTGACTCTCAGTGGTGTTAACCTGAGTGGAGCAAACTTGCAGGGTTTTGACTTGCGAGGTGTGGAACTGAGAAATGCTAAATTGAGTTATGCTAATCTGCGGGATGCGAACCTGGCTAATGCTCAATTGCAGAATGCTGACTTGAGTTATGCTAACCTGCGATATGCTAACTTAAGAGGTGCGGAATTGGTAGGGACGAGACTGAGTGGTGCCAATTTAGAAAATGCTGACCTTAGAGGTGCTAACCTAGATGTAGAGCGATTACCTGATAACGTCCAAGCTGATGCGAGTGACTATACTAGATGGGGAGATAATCGCTACAAGAAACGAGATTATAGAAATGCGATCGCCTATTATAATCAAGCTATAAAAATCAACTCTAATAGTGCCGCAGCTTACACTAATCGCGGTTTAGCTTATAGTCAACTCAAAGACTATCAAGCTGCCTTAGTAGATTACAAAAAAGCTTTGGAAATTGACCCCAATTATAGTCAAGCATACACCAGTCGGGGACTAACTCGCATTGCTCAACAAGAATATCAAACTGCGTTAGCTGATTTTGAGCAAGCCATTCGGCTTCAGCCTAACGACGCAGAAGCTTACAATGGGAGAGCGACAATTCGCCGCATTCAGCAAGACTATGCGGGAGTAATTGCGGATGCTTCCCAAGCAATTAGAATTAATCCGAGATTTGCTGAAGCTTATTATAACCGAGGTTTAGCCCGCTTTGCTCAAAAAGATTATCAAGGAGCGATTCAAGACTATGATAAAACCATTGATCATTCAGAAGGTTGGGCGTTAGCATTTTATCATCGGGGACTAGCTCGTGCGGCGATAGGTGAACATAGAGATGCTACGAAAGATTTTGATCGAGCTATAGATATAGATAACAACTATATAGAAGCTTATTATCAACGTAGTGTAGCACGGTTAGCGCGACAAAAATACGAGGATGCGATTAAAGATAGCGATCGCGTAATTCTCAGAGAGCCTAACCATGGGGCAGCTTATGAAGTCAAGGGGAATTCCTTCTTGGCTTTAAACAAAATACCAGAAGCACAACAAGCTTTTGCCCAGGCTATCAAAATCTATTCGCAAAAGCAGGAGACTGCTAATTTACAGCGAGTAGAGCAGATTATGAACAGTATAGCAGAAGGCAGAAGCCAACAGCCAGGACGCAGGAGGTAAATGTTTACTCTTTCTAGCTGCAAGCGATCGCCTGAACTTGTCTAGGTGTTGTGAGATTTTGCAACATTTGCCTTAAAATCTGGTGAGTAGGGTGGAAACGTAGTTAACCATGTCAGACGCTCAGATATTACTGCAACCCAGCACATTATGGGAGAGGGTAAAAAACCAGACTAAATATGCTTTAGAATGTGGTGCGCTGCTATCGATACCGACAGAGTTTGAGTTTGTCGAACAGGATGGTGTTAAATTCTTAGTGCGGATTTTATCTAACCTAGTTCGTAAAGACGCAGCGAAGAAACAACAAGACAAACAAACAACTGCATCTGGTAAAGAGTTTAATCCGTTTCTGCCCTACGAACAAGATTTATTTGTGGCGGATATCTCAGATACTCATGTATGTATCTTGAATAAATTCAACGTAGTAGATTACCATCTATTAATTATCACCCGTGCCTTTGAAGAACAGGAAAGCTTACTAACTCTAGCAGACTTTACAGCGATGTGGGCGTGTTTAGCGGGAATAGACGGTTTAGTATTCTACAACGCTGGTAAAACCGCAGGTGCAAGCCAAAAACATAAACACTTGCAATTAGTACCCCTACCTTTAACACCTTCAGGAACAAACATACCCATAGAACCGCTTTTAGCCGAAGCTAAATTTGAGGACGGGATATTCACCATACCCAGACTACCATATCAACACGCCTTTGCTAAATTAAATCCAGCGTGGATAGAGTCACCATACACAGCAGCCAAAACCACCTTAGAAACCTATCATAACTTACTGCGTACTGTAGGTTTAGGTGCTATTGATAGTGAAAGACAAGCAGGAGCTTATAACCTACTAGCCACAAGAGAATGGATGCTAATTGTACCGCGATCGCAAGAAAAATTTCAAACCATATCCATCAACTCCCTAGGCTTTGCTGGTGCAATGCTAGTCAAAAACCAAACAGAAATGCAACTCCTCAAACAACAAACCCCAATAAACATCCTCACCCAAGTTGCCCAACCCAAACCTCCGCGCCCCTTTGCGTAAACCTCCGCGCCCCTCCGCGTTAAAAAATCTCCCCCTCAAGCTTGTCTCCCACTCTCCCCCTTCACCACCGCCGAACCTATCAAATGCGCCAGACGCAAAGCTTCCGGTACATGCCCACAGTCAGTGAGTTGTTCTAAAACCTGCGCCGCTATTGCCGCATCAGCACCACAAACTTGAAAATAAAAAGGTGGATATTCATGCACAGTACCAGCACGACGCACAACTTCCAGACGTTTTTCTGGGTGTGGTAGTCGCTGCATAGCATATATCATCGCATTAAGATTAGGTTGCTTTCGCATCACAGCAATACAGGGACGCTCTAACTTTGCCGCTAACAACGGCAAATCAACAATATTAAAACCACCAAGAGAAATCCCATCTAATAATACCACGTGCAGATGAGCTAAAAATTTGCCGCCGATTAAAAGCTGAGACAGAGTTTCTGTAGCATCCCAACCATCAGGTTCTATTTCTCCCCAAACCATGCCCTCAAACCGAGTATCTGCACAGATAACCCCTGCCACACTCACAGGTTTACCTGCGGCGCGAGTAAAGGGCGCATCATCAAAACCCACGGCGCGAATTTTGCGTCGGTTTCGTAGCAGAACTTCTAACACCATGCTTGTTGCTATTTGGGTGTTATCTTTCACACCCTCATCTTCTCAATCTCTATTTTGTCACACTCAACCCAGTTACAACAATGCACCTCCTCATACTCAGGACAGCTAGAGCTATTTGGCTATAATTGTGATATCAAAAAATGCGTATTGATAAACAAGATTTAAGCTTCAGGTATCGGTTCACTATCAACCGAGGAGTTGATTATGCAGCCTTTAGATTTAAAATGGATACGCGCTCAATTTCCAGCCTTGACGCAAAAAGTTAACGGTCAACCTGCTATATTTTTTGATGGCCCTGGTGGAACACAAGTACCAGGTGCAGTGTTAGATGCTATCAGTGACTATTTAGTGAGGTCGAATGCTAATGCTCATGGTGCGTTTGCTACGAGTAGGCGCACTGATGCGGTAATTGGGGCTGCCAGAAGTGCGATCGCCGATTTTTTAGGCTGTGATAGTGATGAGGTGGTATTTGGCGCAAATATGACCAGCTTAACTTTTAGTTTAAGCCGAGCGATCGCCCGTCACATCCAACCAGGGGATGAGATTATTGTGACGCGACTAGATCATTCTGCCAATGTTTCCCCTTGGTACGCCTTAGAAGCACAAGGTGCAATTATTCGAGTTGTAGATATTCATGTTGAAGACTGCACCTTAGACATGAGTGATTTAGCACAGCAGATTAATTCCCGCACCAAGCTAGTGGCAGTCAGTTATGCTTCCAATGCTGTGGGAACAATCAACGATGTCGCTAGTGTAGTCAGTCTGGCTCATGCTGTCGGTGCTTGGGTGTTTGTGGATGCTGTGCATTATGCACCCCACGCACCAATCAATGTTCATGCTTTAGATTGCGACTTTCTCGCTTGTTCGGCTTACAAGTTTTTTGCGCCACACGTCGGTATACTATACGCTAAACGGCAACATCTGGAAAATCTGCAACCCTATAAAGTCAAACCCGCCAGCGATGAAGTACCAAGTCGTTGGGAAACGGGAACTCTCAATCATGAAGGGTTGGCGGGTGTGGTAGCGGCAATTAATTACTTGACAAAATTAGGCTGTCATGTATCACCAACCATCGATAATGAGTTAGTGACAGCGTTGATGGATGCTGACAAAGCAGGTTTAGAACATTTCCAATGTCCCCGATTTTTGACATCAGAAAATCCAGATGCGATCGCCAGAGCATATCATAGTCGGAGGGCGGCTTTAGTTGCTGCTATGTCAGCCATTCAGCAATATGAAAGAGAACTCAGCCATAAACTAATTTCGGGACTGTTAGAAATTCCCGGCTTAAAGTTATACGGTATCAGCGATACAAGTCGGTTTAACTGGCGTACACCCACAGTAGCCCTCAGATTAGAGAATCATAGTCCTGAAAGTATAGCGCAAATGTTAGGCGATCGCGGTATCTTCACTTGGCACGGTAATTTTTACGCCCTCGAATTGACGCAAAGACTGGGGGTTGAAGCCGATGGTGGTTTCTTAAGAATTGGTTTAGTCCATTACAATTCTGTGGAGGAAGTACAGGAATTACTGCAAGCTTTCAAGGAGATTGCTGGTTAGATACAAGTGATTGTAGTGAGGACTAAAGTCCTTACTACGAACAAAAAACTAACAGGACTTACGCAACTGGCATATTAGTAGGGTGCGTCAGATATCAAAAATACTTTTATTGACAGTATTTAAACAGTCTGACGCACCCTACAAGACATCTGTAATGTGACACTTGCGTAAGTCCTGACTAATTTACTCAAACCAGTCACTAATTTGTTGCCATCTCCTAAGATTTTTCTACCTCCAACAAATTTTGGGCAACCTTACCTCATCTTTCCATTGGCGATCGCCTGGCTCATGCCATTACTCCGCTCAAAATCTAGGGTGCGTCAGTCCGAGAAAAACTAACTATAACAATCTAAAAAATCCAATCAGCTTGCTCATCAGCTAAAATTTCCTCAAACTTTCCTTGTGCAACAACCCTACCAGCTTTCATGACTATAATCTGATCAGCGCGACGTAACACAGAACGGCGATGAGACACCACCAGACAAGTTGGTGTCCAAGGATTTTCTCCTTGTTCAGTTCCATTAGCAAAGATCCGCGCCCATAATGTCAATTCTGTTTCCACATCTAACGCGCTAGACAGGTCATCAAATACCAGGAATTCTGGCTGACGGACAAACATTCGCGCCGCCGCTACCCGTTGCATCTGTCCACCAGAAAGCCGTACACCTTTTGTACCCACTAAAGTTTCTAGTTTCTCACTCATGGCTGCTAAATCTTGCTCAAACACAGCCATTTTTAACGCTGTTTGAATATCAGCATCATCTTTGGACAATCCCAGTAAAATATTTTCTCGTAAGGAATAGCTAAAAAGCTGGGGAATTTGTGGAGTATAAGCACTGCGAGGTGGTACAAAAAAATTAGCAGGGTCTTCAATTATCCGTCCATTCCAGTAAATTTCCCCTCCTTGCTTGGGTAATAATCCTAACAACACCCGTAGCAATGTAGTTTTCCCAGCACCGATGCGTCCAGTAATTACAGTCAAACTACCACGCTGTATTTCTAAGTTAATATCTACGATTCCTTGAGTAGTTCCCGGATAAATATAAGTTAAATTTGAGAGTCTTAATGATTGTAAATGCTCCTCCTGATTCTCTACAGGTTGTTCTAATCGAGGTAAGGTTTTTTGACTTCTACCCAAGTCTGGCAGATAAAGTTGATTTGGAGCTACCAAAGTCTTGGCTGATGCACCAGAAATTAAAGCAGCCATGCGTTCAAAAGCTACTTCAGTTTGTTTATACAATGCCATAAAGCCACCTACAGAGCTAAAAAAGCCTGTGACAAATGACAGGTTATAGACAAACAAAGCAAAGTCACCCACTGTTAACTGATTTACGCCGCTTTGCATCAAAAAAGAAGCCATGACCAAAATCAAACCTGTGCCGAAATTCACCATATTTTGAAATAGTGAATTGAGAATGGCGTTTAATAGGCTATCTTTAACCATCATCTGGCGACGCTTTTCATTCAAGGTACGAAAATAATTGAGTATATCTGGTTCTGCACCAGCTACTTTAATTGCTTGTACAGAACTAAATATTTCCCCTAAAATTCCTGTTACTTGTTGAGTTGCTTGACGGCTAGCCTTACGATAATGTTTGATGCGGGTTTCTGTTTTTTGGATAATAATTACCATCCCCACTAAGGGGAGAAAAACAAATAGTGTCATAGGTACATTGACACTTAATAAAATTGCTAAAGACAGGAAAGCAAATAGTCCCTCCCCAAATATTTCTGATACCCATGCCACATTATCTTCAATGTGTTCGGCATCATCTCGAAAATAGCTGATTACTTCACCTTGCGATACAGTCTTGTCAGTTTCACCGTTAGCCACAATAATTTGAGCATGAGGATTATTTAAGAGACGTTCTAATAAATTTCTTCTCAGTAAAGACCTCATGGTAAAACGGTGCTGAGTTTTGGTAATTCGTCCTATAAATATCACCGCAATATGACCTAAATTTAAAGCTAATAAAGCAGCAATAAATGCCCAAGGTGACAAACCAAATGCAGCTTTACCTGTGAGACTATTAAAAAATTCCCTGATAATTAACCCAGGTAGGGCAGGCAAGCCCATAATAAAAATCCAGAAGCAAGTATCAATGAAGTAGAGTTTTGGTTTATAGCAAATCAATCTCCATAATAATTGCCAACCTGGAAGTTTTTTTGTTGATGACATCATAATATGAGGTATTGGGTATCGGGTATTGGGGATTAGGGATTTGGAAGGGGAAGGTAGACGATTTCAGGAAAATTAGGCATAATTTATTTTTAATACCCACTCCCCAATCCCCAGTCCTGTCCTTAAACTAATAAATCTGTTAAACCAGCTTGTAATAATTGGGCAAAACGTGAATTAGGATTGTTTGCTAGTTCTTCTCTTTGACCGTATTCATTTACTCTACCTTTTTCTAAGATCAAGATTTGATTTGCTCTTTCTACGGTTGCTAAACGATGGGCAATAATAATGCCTGTACGCCCCATCAATAATTTATCTATAGCTTTTTCAATGAGTTTTTCTGTTATCGGGTCAAGGCGTGAAGATGCTTCGTCTAAAATGACTAAACCAGGGTCTTTGAGAAACACACGCGTAAATGCTAATAACTGCGCCTGTCCCGCAGACAAGCCGCTACTATCTGGCCCTAAATTTGTATCTAAGCCGTTGGGTAAAGAGTGCAACCATTCTGACAATCCCAACATTTCTAGTGTTTCATAAATGCGAGTATCACTAATGTGTTGATTGAAAAAGGTGAGATTATTACGCACTGTAGTTTGAAAAAGTTGCACATCTTGAGTTACTAATCCGACTTTTCCAGGTAATTCCGTCAATGGAGTTTGGTTAACAGGTACACCTCCCAAACGAATTGAACCTGATTGTGGGTCATAAAATCTCAACAGTAATCGCGCCAAAGTAGTTTTACCGCTTCCAGTACGTCCCAGTAAACCCAATACCTGACCCGCAGGTAAATTAAAAGATATATCTTGCAGCACCAAATCCTGAGACTCTAGTCCTCGGTCATGGTAGCTAAATGAGACATTCTCACAAACTACAGAAAACGCGCCTGGGGGAATTGATTTTTCGCCGCTTGTACGCAATTGAGATTGAACTTGCAATAAGTCTTTGATGCGGTAAATACTCGCATCTGCTTGCTGGAGGTCTTCAAATTGGTTGCGAATTTGTTTAATCGGTTCGCTCAGAATATTGGTGTAATAATAAAGTAGGTAAACTGTACCGATGGTGATTGCCTGTTGACTCCATAAATAAGCACCAACTATGAGAGCAACTACACTACCCAAAGTAAATATACCGTTGGTTGTAACCCAGAGAATTGTATCGGCAAAGCGGGCTTGATGAAATATAGGCAGCCAGTTGCGAATGATTGTATAGAAGCGGTGCATGACATAGTTTTTCGCTCCATTGGCGCGGATGTCTTCTATTCCTGTTAGCTGTTCACCTAAGAAGCCAAAGAACTCTGCACTATATTGGCGATAGCCTCTCCAATGGAATACAGCTATGCTACGCAACTTAATCAGAGTAGATAAGGCGGTGAGGGCAAATAAGGAAATAGCTAAACCGGCTCGCCAATCTTCGTAGAATAGCACCACTATCACACCCAGCATCATGAGCAAATTGCCCAAGATGCGAATAGTGAATTTCGAGAAAAATTCTGATAAATTCTGCACATCACCGTCTATGCGTTCTACTAATTCACCGGGTGTGCGGTATTTGTGAAAGGATAAATCTAGTCTTAAACAATGCTCTACTAAATCCGCACGTAAAGCATTAGTGGCTGTCCATGCGACGTTTTCACCGTAGAATGTGGCGGTAATTGACATTGCTTGGGTGATTAAGGCTACAGCAATAAATAACAAGGCCGCTAAAAATAATTTTTGGCGATCGCCTCCGACCGACCATAGGTCATCGCCACCAGCAACAGCAGTGTCAATGAAATAACGCAGAATTTGGGGGTTGAGGATTTGTAACCCGATGCTAGCCAAAAGGGCGATCGCAAATTTGACAACCCTGCTCTTTTGTGGTTTTAGGTAGTCTACAAGTAAGTTCCAATATTGTTGTAGTCCGATTTTCATAAAATTTTAGCTATCAGCAAGCTGTATTCTGAAATCTGATACAAAAATTAAATAGATGGCAATAAAGAATATTTTTCAGCTAATTACCGGATTTTACGCTTAATTATGCCTCTTGATTGCATTTTAATATCCTTCTCTTCCACTCATTAAGTAAAATATGCAAAACTTTTGTATTGTTAACAACAAAATATCGGTATAAAAACAGGCTATTCTAGTTAGTCTAATGCTAATAACTCTCAATAAGCTGTTATTTGCTGTGTTTCATCAGAAATACTGCTCACACTAGCTTTGTATTGAGAGCTGACTCACATATCTTGTTCATAGTTATGACAATTACCATTTCGCAAACAGAATTTTGGGAATTATTTGTAGATATACCGAAAACAGAAGCAAGTGCGTCGATGCTTACCTCCACGTTAAGAGAATCCTGGAATATATTTGATACTCTTTGTCCATTCCCACAAAAGTTAGGTACAGGATTTTGGGGAACAATAGAATTACGGGATGGTTTAGATTTAGCAATTTCAGAATACCAATTACATGATGATTTAGTTCTAAAAAATCCTGAGCGACAACATCCTTTAGAATACAGCTTTAATCTGACAGGATATCAACAAAATAAAAATTTTAGCGGGAGTAGTGGACAAAACACATTATGGGGAAGTGGACTAGCACCAAAACAGAAATTTAAATCATTGAAATCAGGAAAAATAATTGAAATCAATGTTCACATAGAACCGGAACTATTTTACTTTTTTATGGGTAAACAAGAAAATCAGCTACCCCAAGAATTAACTCACTTAGTCAGAAAACCCCATCAAGAATATTATTCTCGTTCTAGTGCTAATACGCCAGCAATGGAAGTAGCATTAAAGCAAATTTTAAATTGTCCATATCAGGGAATGATGAAACGGATGTACTTAGAAAGTAAAGTTTTGGAACTAATGGTATTGCTAGTTGAAGAAGATATCGCAGCACGTCAAGGTAAACATAACACTTTTTCCCTCAAGCCTGATGATGTGGAACGTATTCACTATGCCAAAGAAATTTTATTAAATAATTTAGACAATCCTCCTTCTTTAATGGAATTAGCAAGACAAGTAGGCTTAAATGACTGTACTCTCAAACGTGGTTTTCGTCTGGTGTTTGGGACGACTGTATTTGGCTATTTACATCATCATAGATTAGAACAGGCACGGAAACTGTTAGCAGCAGGAGAGATAAGTATTTCTAAAGCAGCCCGTAGCGTTGGTTTTTCTAGCCGCAGTTACTTTGCTACTGCTTTTAGAAAAAAATTTGGCATCAATCCCAAAGAATTTTTGACTGCTAATTCACAGTTAGGTATAACAGTTGATGAATTGATAGGATAAAAACATTAAGGATGGAAAATTGATGCTGTCATTCTAGGATTTAAAAGTAATAATAACCTGATGCAATAACTAGAACAAGGGAAAATTCCGCCTAGCGTTCAAAAAATTCCGTCTAGCGTTCAAATCACTCACCCATACCCAAGAGCTTTCCTGTAAGCTACTTGATAGGAATTCTTAATTAACAACATCCAGGGTACTTGGGTTGGAGAAATTGGATACTACTCAGTAAGTAATAGTGTTTCTCAATACGTAACTCCCAAACCCAATCCCTTATTTGCGTGTGAGTAGAGTGATGTCAAATCAATTACAGAAACTAGCTTGGATGACAGGATTGGCTTTGGTACTGGTTAACCCACCTGTATTAGCCAAAGATAGCCAAAAACCAATATCTAAAATTCCCCAACTAAGTGAAGTAGAAAAACCTGCTACCAGTATTCAGCAATGGCTTGCTCAATCTCTTGTTCAGATAACAGGTGTGAAATCGCAAGCTACAGACAAAGGTATAGAGATAATTTTAGAAACCAATCAATCAGATCAACTGCAATTGACAAATCAGAGTCAGGGAAATAGCTATATTGTTGACATTCCCAATGCTCAGTTACGTTTAGCTAGTGGTGATATATTCCGCCAGGAAAAACCGACTGCGGGAATTACTGAAGTTACAGTTAGAAATTTGGATGCAAACACAATTCGGGTAACGGTAACTGGTGAAAGTGGTGCGCCGCAAGTCGAATTGTTTGATGGTGACGAGGGTTTAGTTTTCGGGGTTGTACCAACTGTAACTATTACTCAAACACCACAGACACCAACAACCCCACCACAACCAGAACAGCAACCTAGTAGCGAAACCCAGCCAGAACAACCACCTGCACAAAATGAACCACCTATTGAACTGGTGGTAACAGGTGAGCAAGATAGATACCGTGTACCCAATGCTTCGACTGGAACGAGAACTGATACTCTGATCCGAGATATTCCTCAGACTATTCAAGTAGTTCCTGAAGAAGTGATCAAAGATCAAAAAGTTACTCGTTTAAGAGATGCGCTGCTGAATATTGGTGGTGTGGTTCAAGATGGTGGGTTTGGTGGTACAGTAGACCAAATTGGCATTCGGGGATTTTTTGGTGGTGGTACTTTTGGTGGAAGTATTTTAACTGATGGTTTCAAAGATGGACGAGGTGGTATCAGAGAAACCGCCAACGTTGAACGGATAGAAGTTCTCAAAGGTCCAGCTTCAATTTTATATGGTGGTGTTGAACCAGGAGGAGTAATTAATTTAATTACAAAGCAGCCTCTCAGAGATCCCTACTATAATGCTGAATTGTCAGTGGGTAGTTTCTCCACATTTCGCCCTAGTATTGATATCTCTGGTCCACTAAATTCTGATAAAACTCTGCTCTATAGGCTCAATTCTGTTTACGAAACTTCCGATGGTTTCCGTGATTTTGATCAAGATGTTCAAAGATTCTTTATTTCACCCTCTTTAAAATGGGAAATTGGCAAAGCAACTAACTTAACGTTTCAATTTGACTATCTCAACGATGAGCGTCCATTTGATCGGGGATTCTTAGCCTTTGGTGAGGGTATTATTGATACTCCTCTAGAGCGTTTTTTTGGTGAACCAGATGATGTTAGCAAAGTTGAAGAAATAGGTTTGAGCTATCGTTTAGAGCATAACTTTAACGATAATTGGAAAATCCGTAATGCTTTCCGATATCAAAGTTCAGATAGTTTTGATTATCGTGCTGAACCTGTGAGATTAAATGAAACAACAGGCATTCTCACACGGAACTTTAGATCCAATGATGACTATAGCGAAAGTTATACTTTACAAACTGATGTAGTTGGTAAGTTTGCTACAGGCTCGATTAATCATACTCTTTTGTTTGGTGTTGACTTAGCTAGATTCACATCAGGAGGAACTCAAAGCCGAGCGCCAGGAGGAATTACACCCAGTATTGATGTATTCAATCCAGTTTACAACGCCGTACCCAGACCTGGTTTAGACGCATTAACTAACGTTGTGCGTAATAACCAAGATACTAGCGATGGTCTAGGAATTTTCTTGCAAAACCAAATAGCGTTTGCAGATAATTTAAAATTGCTTATTGGTGGAAGGTTTGATACTGTTGATCAAAGCAGTATAAATTTACGGAATGGTTCTGAATCTGGTCGCTATGATTCCGCTTTCACTCCCAGATTGGGTATTGTTTATCAACCTATTGAACCTATTTCTCTTTATGCTAGTTACAGCAAATCATTTCAACCAAATTTTGGTAGAAGACCAGATGGTTCAATTTTAGAAGCTGAACGAGGAACTCAGTATGAGGTGGGAGTAAAAGGTGAATTTTTGGATGGCAGATTAGCAGCTACCTTGGCAGCTTATCACATTACAAAATCAAATATTGCCACAACTGATATTGATAACCCAGACTTTTTCAATGCTGTAGGTGAACAACGTAACCAAGGTATTGAACTCAATGTGGCTGGAGAAATTAGTCCTGGTTGGAATGTGATAGCATCTTATTCCCATATTGATGCCGAGATTACCAAAGATAATGACGGTTTGCAGGGAAATCGTCCAGCTAACGTCCCATCTAATACAGCTAGTTTGTGGACAACTTACGAATTACAGCGTGGTAGTTTGCAAGGTTTAGGTTTTGGTTTAGGGTTGTTTTATGTAGGCGATCGCCAAGGTGACACAAGTAATACCTATATCATCCCTGGTTATCTGAGAACAGACGCAGCAATCTACTATAAACGTGATAATTGGCGTGCGGGGATTAATATCCAAAATCTCTTTAACGAAAAACATTATCTAGGAGCAAACTTTGGTAGAGTTGCTATAGAACCGGGCGCACCATTAACAGTAATTGGTAGTTTTTCTGTGACATTTTAATTCTGACAAAAGTCATCTTCTGGGTATGAGATTCCATCATGAATGACAGTGATAAAAAAATCAAAAGTTTAACTCATTGGTGGCGATTTGTGTTCACACTATTGTGTACTCTATTCGTAACTGTTGCTTGTCATCATGGTGGTTCTTTACCTGAGAATTATCAAAGTCAAAACACAACCTGTCGTCAGGTAGAACACGGGGCGGGAATATCCTGTGTTCCCGAAAAGTTTGAGCGACTTGTGACTCTAGATGATGCTTCATTGGAAAATGCGATCGCACTAGGGGTTAAACCTGCTGGTGCTGTAATCTCAAATTTTCCATCATATTTGCAAGACCATCTGACAGGAGTACAAAACATCGGTAAAATTGGCGAACCTAATCTAGAAAGTATTCTGGCACTCAAACCAGATTTTATTTTGGGTTTTGTCTATCAACAGCAATTTTATTCTTTATACTCAAAAATCGCTCCGACAGTTTTGTTACAATTTGCACACAGTGGTACATGGAAAGAGGTATTTACAAACATTAGTTTGGCTTTAGGTAAGCAAGAAGTTGCTCAACAAGTAATGGAAAATTATTACCAACGTCTTGCAGAATTTAAGCAAAAAATGGGCAATAAATTATCCAAACTTAAAGTTTCTGTAGTGCGAGTATATCCAAATAATATTAACCTTTATCTACTTGATTCTTTCTGCGGAATAGTTTTGCAAGATGCCGGTTTATCTCGTCCAGAATCACAAAATTTTACTGCTCCAGAGGCAAAAAAAATATTTGGTAATCCCATTCAAGTTTCCATCGGTAATGAATTAATTAAAAAAGCAGATGGTGATGTTATTTTTATTTGGACTTATGAAAATAACGCCAAAGGTAATCGAACAGCAAATTATCAATTAGAGCAACTCAAATCAAGTCCCCTGTGGAGAAAATTAAAAGCTGTAAAAGAAAATAAGGTTTATGTAGTTCCAAGTTACTGGATTGGTAGTGGTATGTTAGCTGCCAATGCAATTATTGATGATTTATTTAAGTATTTAATTAACACACCTTGATAGAATTGCTCATGGTTAAATGGGTGCTCAGTAAAAGGTAGATAATTACGAAATTGGTGTTCGTGGTACTTGGAATAACGTCCAAGCAACTTTAGTAGGTATTCAAAACCTATTTTTCTATATAGTAAATCAAAGTGATGGGTTTTCTGGTAGCCCTTTGGGAGTTAATAAAATTATTGATGATTTGTTCAAATATTTAGTGAGGTAAGTTTGAATATGTCAATTAACAAAACTCAAAATAATTGCCGTTTTTGTTCAGAAATTTCTCAAGCTAACGGTGAAGACCCAATTGGAACTGCGATCGCTGTGGAACAATATTTAATTATTGAAGCTGCACAACCTTGGCCTGTGGAAATTTGGATTGAACCTGATCCTATGCCACAAGGAGTAATAGACGCTTTAAACTTTGTTTGGGAAGGTGGGGGGACAATTCGACAGCTAGCGATCGCACCAGATAAAGAGTATTCTATTCCTGGGTATAAACACGTATTTTACTATCGCCGCCCATCTGGCTTATTTGCTGAGTATGAAAAACAAGAATTTATCGTACCAGATGCGGAAATTGGTAATTTAGCACTTGCTTTAGTCAAAGAACCAGAAAAACTGCAAAATTTTGCACAATATCGCCAACATAGTCATCATATTAGAGAATTACTTGTCTGCACACATGGTAATGTTGATGCTGCCTGTAGCAGATTTGGTTATCCCATCTATAAAAAACTGCGTGCTGAATATGCGACAACTCATCCAAATCTACGTGTTTGGCGATGCAGTCATTTTGGCGGACATCAGTTTGCACCTACCCTAGTTGATTTACCACTAGGACAATACTGGGGTCATTTAAAGCCGGAAATTTTAGATGTATTGGTATGGCGTAAAGGTTCTGTGAAAGAACTTTATCCTTACTATCGGGGATGGGGTGGTTTATCTAAGTTTGAGCAAATTGTGGAACGAGAAATATTGATGCAAGAGGGTTGGAATTGGCTGCAATATCAAAAATCCGGGCAAATTTTAGCTGAAGATAAAATTAATCAAGAATGGGCGGATGTTCAGATTAATTTTACTGGGATTGATGGTAAAAAAAGTGGTACTTATCAAGCTAAAGTAGAAGCAAGCGGTCATCTGATGACTGCTTTTTCTTCAGGAGAAAATGAACCTTTGGAAGAAATTAAACAGTATAAAGTTAGGCATCTAGTGACAATGTGATATTATGTAGGCTACAGAAATTACGAGAGGCTGCGCCAACGGGGCGGGAACTCTTAACAGGGAACTCTTAACAGTGAAAGAATATGAGCAGCCGAATATTGGGTACAAGCCCCTTAATTTATTCATGAAAAAAATAAAAACATTTTGTACTCTCCGAGAAGCCTTGCAGCTACGAGGCACGTAGTGCAAGAAAAAAGACGTTCATTAACAAATCCCCTAATTTTAATTATGGGGATTTCCCTGTTAAGAGTTGCCCGTTCCCTGTTCCCTCTTAATGTGTTTTTGAGTCTGGCAAGCAATATCCGTGTCTATAGTATTAACTGATTTGCTAAAAAAGCTGTTTGGAACTGCATTTCAACTTCATGGTGCAGCTAAACGTAAATTTATGGCAAAAACAGTTGTGAAATTAAGTTTTGGAGGACAGAGGTTAGCAGAGAGAGATTGGCATGGATTTAATCAGTTTAAAACTTTAATCAAATCGTACAGTGAATTATAAATATTTACGGTCTGGTTGTTGGTAATTTTCCACAATAATTGTTTTGGATTGGATATTATTCCTATTGAAATTTATAAGTCACTGTTACTTTTAACGACTTGAAATCCTGCACGTTTTAAAGCACGAATAGTCCACATCGAAGCAATACCATCTCCTTCACTTCACTGTAGCGCGACAGATAGCTTGATTAACGTCGGGATATGAGTTTGAAGGTCAACAGTAAGACTAGCTACCTATTTTTCTTGTTACTCTTTACTTGATTAACTTGCTCTTTGAGATCAGCTACCTCTTCTCGTAGTTGTAAGATCAGTTCTTGTTGTTCTTTAATGGCGGCAATTGCAACTACAGAAAAATCATTGTAATTCATTCCTTTAAAGCCGCGCTTTTCACTGACAAAATCAGGGAAAATTTGCTCTACTTCCTGAGCAATAAAACCAAAGTACTTGCAGGAATTATTCCCTGAATTGAGCCAATGGTAAGATTTGGGCTGCAACTTAATAACTCGATCCAATACATTGGCCAAGGGTTCAATATCTTGTTTGAGTCGTTCATCACTGGGCTGTCTCCACCCACCTTCTGGTTCAAGCCAACCTCTTACCCAACCTTTGTTTTGGGTTTTGGCACTAAAGTCAAACATCAAATCTGGATCGCCCGCATCGTTCCATTCTGGATAGATTTGCCAATATTGAGACTGATTAGCGTTGTAAAATCGCAATCCATTGCCTCCTGATATAGATATCCATCCATTCACATCCAACTTCATCACTGGATTAGTCGTACCGATGCCAACATTATTTCCAATCGGGTTAATTGCTAATGGCTTATTTCCATGAGATTGAATCCAGCTATAGTTTTGATGATAGCCCAGTCTCAGATTTGACTGATTTGTTGGACCAATAATTAATGAATTTCCATTTGCATCCTGGTTTTGATGAATAATATTTAGTCTCGCCCCTGGATTAGTCGTACCGATGCCGAAATTGCCATTGGTATCAAGAGTTACATGATGTGTATAGTTAGTAGCCAATGTTAATGGATGGTTCGAGTCTGTGCCAATCACACCTCTGGCACCACTCCAGTTGTCATTACTAAAAACACTGGTAACAACTCCACCGCTAGATCTTACATTCAACCGAGCATGAGTTGTACCTAAAATATCCAAAACTTTGTTCCAACGCTGAGGATTATGGATAGATGTTGTACCAATGCCGACGTTACCATTGGTTTCAACTGTTAAAGCATTGTTTTGTAAGCTAACCCCACTTGCACCACCTAAGACTCCCCGCCCGGTTTCTGCGTAGATGCCATACATATTCCAGGCAGCACCTACCCTGAGTCCTGCTCCATCTGATTTTTCCACATCCTTGAAGTGGTTTCGACCACCTCTACCAACGATAGAGATATTGCCGTCAACAGTTAACCAACCAGTTGTGTGCAAAGCATCATCTACCTGCAACGTTCCAGAAGAATGCCCTGATCGCAACACGCCTGTTATTTTCACTTCATCATTATCGGCATCACCGAAGGATACATTACCAGAGACATGCTCGACATCTCGTGCTGTCACATCTCCCTCAACCTCTAGATTGCCGGAGATTTTCAGGTTCCCAGCAATGTTGGCATTGCTAGTGACAGCCAGTTCATTGGTATTTAAAGTCGCAGTTGTGATCGCACCTGTGACCTGCAAGTTTTGTGTGATACCACAGTTGCCAGTTACACTTAAACCACTAGAGGCGATCGCACCCGTAACTTGTAAATCTTGATTAACATTCAGCTTACCAGTGAAATTGCTGCTATCAGTACGTACCTCTAGCCGAGAAAAATTATTACCATTTTCCTGAGAGAGCAGGACTTCGTTTCCAGCATCGGGGACACTCAATTGCAAACCCTGATCTGTAGCCGCCAGTTTCCCTGCACTCACCTGTTTGACCTGTTCCCCGACTATTTGTGGACGACGCAACACCAGTTGTTGCACTGTTTTACTTACCAAACGCCGTCCCTGTGCTGTTAACTCCGTCAGTTCCCCATTACTTTTAACTACTACTCTTGCCAGCACAACAGAAGTACCATCGTCCGCAAAGCCATTCACAGGCTGCAAACGTATCCAAGGTGCATCTTCATATCTACCCAGAGGCCCTTCATCGAAACGCAGAATTTGGGAAAACTGAATCGTCAGGTAAAGGGGTTGATCAGGAGTTTGAGTGTAGCGCGTCAGATCCAGCACCACCGGGACTTGTACTTCTTCGTGGTCTTCGCTTGGGGGATTTTTACCAATATCACCCTTGCCTTCACTAGAAAGAGAAATCAGTTGTCCTCGGTGATCAATGGCAACTCCTGGTGCCACAGTAAGAGTTGTACCAGCAACACTACCACTTACTTCTAATCCTTGAGCAACGCCCCATTCCTGGAAGTTAGCCAGTTGCATCCGGTTTAAAGGTAGATGAAAATCAGCAAAATCTTCATCAAAGTTTCTGGCAGAAAAATTACCTTCATTTCTGGGAGGTTCAGAATAGCGATTGCGTTTAATTGGTTCGGACGACATAGTTGTTTCCTTGATTGAATTTAGTGAATAAGTAAGTCGGCACAAATGTAGAGATGACTAATGATTTCTTGAATGATCACTGGTCACTGATAACTGATAACTTTTAAAGCGATCGCATCCACCAAAAAGTATGTCCTGGTTTCTGTTGATCAATCACATTAGCAATTTCAAAGCGAATTTTGTTACGTTGCTCCCTGGAAGTCGGACGCTGCTGTGAAAACAGAACCACGACACCAAATTCATTAGGTTTAGCACGCCACTCTCTTTCTTGATCTTGAATGTTATAGGCTGAACCTCGATCAGTAACTAGCAAATATCCTTGACGATCAATTGCAATCTTTGTAGGATGAACTAGTTTTCTTTGGTTGGTGATTTGGGTAATTTTCGGTGGTGTTTGCGACAAATCCACACGATATATAGCTGCTGGTTCAGCACGGTGTCGATTGCTATTATCATCAACGATTCTTTTTCGTACTCCTGTATCGCAAATTAACAAAGATTGGGGACTTTCCCAAACTAAGCTTGTGGGAAAAATCAGTGGGTTTTGTGCAAGACTCAGGTTTCCCAACAGTGAAGTCACTGACCAATTATTATTAGGATCAACCCTGAGCAAATCCGCAGCACTGAACGGGGAATTATTTCTAGGTGGTTCTTTCGCATCGGCAATAATTAACTGTCCTGTTACCGGATCTCTAGCTAAAGCAGTGGGTTCGACTACTGTAGTTAAAATATGTTCCTCCACTGCTAAAGGATCTGTACTGACAACAATTATTTTGGTTGTTGAACTACCTCGATGACTGCCACGATCTAAAACTATAAATTGTTTGGATGTCTGCGTATCAGAGGCCAGTACCATATCCATAGGATTAATTGCTGGTAGAGTGGGTGTGGTGCTTTGGTTAATAACAGTATTAATACTTCCAGGGGAAGCACTAAATGAGTAAATTGCCGAACGAGGACGCGAAGTTCGATCACCGACACTCAAGAGGTAGTAACGGTTATCTTCAGAGACGACTACTGCCGTCGGGTTTTTGATTTCATCTCCGGAATAAATGGGTTGAGGAACTGGTAAAGGATTACTAGATTGATAAGTAATTTCTCCTGTACTGGACATTTTCCACAGTGACGCTTTCCATTGGTCTTGGTTTTTAACTTCGCCACCTAGATCAGCAATGATATAGTTGTTGTCCCTGTCAACGGCGATCGCCGTTGGATGCAATAGCACTGCTACATTACCAACCACGCGGCTATAAGCAACAGTTTTAAGTTGCACTGCGCCATCAGTCGTCAATTTTGCCCGCAACACTGCTTCCCCATCATCAATAACAATGCGCGGCTTTTCTCCTGTAGCAGCATAGATATCCAGGTAAGTCAGTACACCTGGTTTTAAGCCACGCTGCTGATAAATAGACAAAATCTCCGAGATAAATTGACGTTGTTGATATTCACTCCACTCTGGCTGAAACTCTAATGCTAACCAAGATGCTAACCAAGGTAAAAATTCTGGGGGAGTGCGCCAAGGATTAAACAGTTGCGGGATTTTCTCAATTGTTTTAGCTAACGAATTGTCCGCACTCAGGCGCAATTTTCCTTCGCTGTAGCTACTTTTGAGAGAATTTGTTAAGAAAATTTCTGTGTTACTAATACTTTTAACCCATACCTGTTCCTTAGTACCAACAATATTCAGCAAATCTCCAGGCTGAAACTGATTTGCCTCAATCACTTTACTCACTTCAATCCGATTTTGACCTGAACTAACGATAGTAGCTTCTGCTTGCATGGCTTCAGCATCAGCAGGAATACCAGTCAGAATATGTTCAAAGATACGCAATGTGCGTGCTAGAAATAAAGTTGGGTCAGTTTCCGCTAACCAAAGAACAGACGGAAGATATTTTGTGTAAGTGCTGATGTTGGTCATTTTGATTAGTGCTTACCTCAAGCGTTCAACGTTAATCTGATGATTGATACCAGCGCAAATAATTTCATAATCTGCGACTGGTACACGCACAAGGGGTTGATTAATGCTTTCAGGTCGGTCATTTGGTTGATAAAATGGTTCCCCAGCTGCCAATTTCAAATCAGCAATAAAACCAATCTCTGGATCTGGCTGAATGACTTCAAATAAGCTAGAAATATTGATTTCTTGTCCCACTTCCCAGCCATTGCCTTCCACACCACCCCAAATCGGATCGAGAAAGCGACTGATTTTGCTCACAATTTTATTCCTTACCTGTTGTTGATAGTCTGCCTGTTGTAATAAACCGTTGTCAAAAGCTTTTTGCCAAACCCTAATTTCTGTGATCACGTTAATTGGTAAATAACGAGGTGAGGTAACGTGTAACTGGGTGGTTACAGGACGACGTTCTTCGAGGTAGTCAGAAACTTCCCGCAGTAATTCTTCCGAGGGCATTGGTCTGGGGTTAGGATTGCTCAAGGGGGCTTGAGGAATAATGATCACGTTGACTGTGCCAATACTGCGATCAATCCCGCCATAAGTCCAAGCATCACCAATTTCTGCTCCAGTTGGTCGTCTGTCGTATTGCGTAAATTGTCTGGGTGCTAAACAGCGTACTTTTTTGACTTCGGTAGAAGCTTCCCTAGCTAAATACTCGTAATCCTCCACAGTAACGGCGCGATAGCGGTTACGCAGCACTTCTGGGGCGCGTCGTTTTGTATCTTCAATTGATTCCTCGTCTGCACCATCAATGGCTGCACCTAAGTTAGTAACTCCTGTAAGGTTACCAATTGGCATCCGAATCAATTGAATGCTATTAGCCGGGACATTCCCTTGCACGCCGCCAACAACATAACGATAAGTCAAAGCACGAATCTCACTTCCCTGTGGGGGAATTGTGCCGTGACCATCAGGTGAAATTGTTGGATGATAGTTACCAAAGGTAATTGTCCCTGTTACTGGGTTGAGGCGATAGTAATTTCCTGCACCTTTGGGTAAATCTGCTTGGTGAGTCCAAGTTGTCCATTCTGTGAACTCGCCATTATCTAAGGCTTCTCGTATCTGAATAATTAAATGTTCGTAAGGATCTTGCACTCTGGGTTGCTTAAACAGAGGTTGATATCGCAACTCAAAAAACTGGAAGGGTTCGCCACTGCTGATTCCCAGTAGTTCTGCTTGACTAATAGTCAGAGCATTGGTAGCGGGAACACTGTTGAAGAGGATATGGCGAATACCAATTTCTACTGCATGGGGAGTTCCACTTGCTGCTGTGGTATTCGTAATCCGAATACCTAACCAAAAGCGGGGCTGTTTAATATCTTCAGCAATTCCTCCTAAAGACCAGTTTTCTGGGTTTTGGGCTGTCCAGTCGGCAGGAACTTCCAGGGAGATGATGCCATTGCTTTGCATTCCTTCGGTACCATCATTTACAGAAGTAATTGCTGACCAATTTTCTGGTGTGTTATTACCAGCAGAATAGTACCAATTGATGTTAATTTGATTTTCTTGGACTGGTTCAGTAAAACGAAATAGTAACTCAATTCTTGTAGTAATAGCAGCATCAAAACCGAGTCCAAGCAGAATAGATTGATTTTCGACAATGGTGATTTTTTTTCCTGTCAAAGGTGAAGCGACTAAAGCAGAAGTGACCTCTTCAATTTGAGCTTGATTAATAGATAAAGCTGTCGTTAAATTAATTGGTAAAACTGTCAGTTCTCGATCCGTTTCAAAAACAATTCCTTCTTCTATTTCTGTTTGTGGTGTCGAAACTTGATGACCTTTAGGAATCATCACTGAACTACTACTTGTAGGAGCTATTTTATAGGTTAAAAAAGTAGAGGCGGGTGTAGCAGGATCGCGGGTGATTCCTAGTAAGTTCAAAAATTCGATGAAGTTTTTTTCTGGTACACGATTGAGGCGGTAGATCATACTTTCCACAATCCAGGCAAATAGCTCAATTAAAGCAATACCTAAATCGCTGGGATTATGGTCAGTCCACTCCGGTGCATAGCGAGGAATTAACGCCCTTGTTTGTTCAACTATTTCTCGCCAAGTACGGTCATCTAAATTTGGTGGATCTACTCTACCTCTTGCCATTTTGATTAATTCCTTTATTGTGACTCTAAATAGAAAGGATAAACTAAGTTTTGTAATTCGTAGGTTGATTTTATCCGATAAGAAACTTTAATTATCAAACAGTTATGCTCGTAGTCGTTATCAATTACTATTTCTTCAAGAATAATTCTTGGTTCCCAAATTTTTAAAGCTTCTTCAACATAGTAATGGGCAAGGTTTGCTGTCGCTCGATTATTAGGTGCAAATAACAGGCTATTTAAGTTACAACCAAAGTTTGGTCGCATCACCCGCTCGTTATATTGAGTTCCTAAAATAAAGCGAATCGAATCCTGAATTTTCTGCTGTTGTTGGGATTGAGCAATACCACCACGAGCATTAATTTTTAAGGGAAAAGCGAAACCTTTACCGAGAAAATCAGCATTCATAGTCCTTATTTAACTAGCAAAAATATTAGTTTGATTTGTATTACTTACTGTGACAGTTACAGAAGCTGTTCCTGAAGAAGTAGCCCCAGTGCTTGTTTCCGTAATTGTTCCGCTACAGGTGATTGTTACTTGGTCTCCCGCTAATAAAATTGGCTGATTCTCGCATTTTACAGTAGTGCTGCTTGCAACAATTACTGCACTTCCAGTACCACTAAAAGTGGTAGTTACTGAGTAACTTCCAAAGCATGTACAGTCTAATTTAATTTGTTGGATTAAAATCGGTTTTTTATTGCCTCGTGTTTTTGTTGCTTGAATATCAGTTTCTACAACTTGGTAATTCAAAGTGGGAGGTGATTGACCTGAAAGTAATAATGTCCGACCAGAAACTGTAATTAACTTACCCATATACTCTCCCTAATTAAGATTTATTTGAGTACCTTGAATTGTAACACCACTTGCATTGATTTCAATAGAATTACCAGCTACTGTCAAGTTAATCCTCGTGGGACTGTTAATAGTAATTCCCTGTGGAGAAACGTGAATTGAGTTATCAAGAAGGTCTTTAATTGTGATACCTTGAGTGTCTGATAAATTAACAGTTAAACCTGCAAGCGTCTCCAAACTCAAACTTTCTTGACCTGGTGTTTCATCAAACATCAGCTTCAAGCCTGTTTTAGTTTGAATCATTTTTCTAGCATTAAGTCCCGTGTTGAATTCTGGTGGTCTAGCTAGTCCGTTCCACAAACCACCGACAATTACAGGACTATTAATATCTCCTTTTTCAAAAGATACGAGAACTTCATCACCCATATCTGGTAAAAAGTAGCTACCTTCATTCGCACCCGCCATCATTGTGGCAATCCGCGCCCAAGGACTAATATTAAGATCGCTCAGATGTGGAAATGATACCTGTATTCTGCCAAGTTGCATTGGATCAAGGTTATTCACCACTTTACCCACGAAAACACCAGTCATTTTTTCTTGTTTATTGGGTGAGGGGCTTTCGGCAATTTTTTTGCGTAAGCTTTTGAGGATACTACTGGTAAATTGTTGAGATACTTCAAACTGAGTACGATAACCACTGCCATCAATGATATGTCTGACTTTGCTGAGGGTATATTGTCCACTAAAACGCTTACCAACGCCGCGAATTTCTACTGTATCTCTTGCCCGTAACTCTGGGATGCCAATACAATTACCAGAGGCTTCATACAACCCTTGTAGTAGCTGTAAGAGAATGGATTTTGCCAGTGCTGCTGCATTTAAGTAATTTGTGACCGGTTGATTGCGAATTACATGTCTGCCCAATTGCAAAAGTTGCTCAATAAATGTACTTCCCAGTCGCTCAATAATATTGTCTAGGTCGGTGGGATCAAGAGCAATTAATGGCAAAATAGCAACGATATTTTGTGCTAGTTGATAGTCATAGCCACGAATGATTTGAATCCCATATTGTCCAGAGGTGGATAAGCGAGGATTAAAGCTACTGAGGTTTTTACCCCATTCTAAAACCACCTGTTCAGTTTGGGGTCGCGGGAAGCGGAAATAAAGTTTATCCCAAAAGACATACACCCAAAAAAAGTTGCGATCAGCCAGTTCTTTTAATAATGCCCAGTCACTACCTGTTTGTTGCACTGACTCCCAAATTGGAGGGGTAGGATCAACAACTGGAATCAGTAAATTTTCGGCAGCAATCTGACTAGCAATGAGAAAATCAGGGGTTTTTGTAAAGGTAAAGCGACTGGGCGAGTTGTGCCGCATCCGATGGGATAAATCGTAACCTGTAATAGTAATTGTAGGTGCTCCACTTTCAGGAAAAGAAGGACTAACAGCTACAATTTCCCCTAAAATCATGGGTTGCAAATTACCCACATAACCCATGTAAATTTCGACTCGTTTACCGACCTCAAATAATGCTGAATCTGTAAAGCGCAAGTCAGCATTGTTGAACTGTATGCTAAACATGTCTGCCATGTCAATGTGACTTTCTACAGTCAAGCTAATGACAGCATTTGTGATATCAGCCCCTAGTGTAATACCTGTTATTTTGACTAGGAAATCGGGGACGTAATATGGCTGCATGGGTAATTGGTACTAAGTTGTTTATTTATGAGTTATTTTTGCAATATTAGTTGATTACTGATCAATTCTCCTTGCTAACGGTAGACGACTCAGGTATGTCAGAGTGGGGACAAATAATTCAGTTCCTGGTTCTAAATTCATGGGATCTTCTATGTTGTTAGCTGCGGCAATTTCTCGCCAGGCTTCTGGATCACCTCTGACAGCACCAGCAATCAGACTTAGGGTTTCTCCTTCCACAACTTGGTGAATTGTACCTTCAACGAAATTACCTACTTCTGTGGTAATGCGATCGCGTGTATTTTGAGGAATCAAGTTAACTGCTGCTGAAACAGTATTACGAATAGTAGGAGGCCCAAAAAAGAAGCCTCTTTGAATCTCAATATTGACTGCTTCATATTCACGGAAACTAACTGATAAATTTGCCCTGACAGGTGTACCATCTTCGATGAACATGGTAAAACGTTGTCCCACACTTTCCAAAACACACCGAAAGTTAAATCCTCCCCAAGAAAAAATTAGAATAGGAGGTGCTTGAGTTGCTGGATTTTGATTCAATAAAGACGTAATTTGTTCAGTTAATTGCCTGACATCGCGCCTTAATTCAAAGGTGTCAAAAAACAAATCCATTTTCAGAATCCGACTGTTTCCACGTACATACTGAATAGGTGGAGTTTTTAGTCCCGGAATTCCGATTTCGGCAAAGGTATTTCCAACATCTAATGAGTACTCTTCCGGGTTAAACATTACCGGAATTCGTTTATTAGTTTCTATGACAACAATCGTTGCCTTTTCTAATGCCATTAATCCTAACCCCCTCGTTCAAAATCTTCTTGAATAAGCTTGGATATTTTTCTATACACTATAGGCTCAACTTGGTCTGCAATCCTATCAATCTGAATATCTGTTAGCTCGAATGTAGGTGAAGATGTCTCCGTTTGAGATTTATTAAATCTACCTGCTGCTGCTGTTTTAGGAGTTGAACTGGAAGCCTGATGAAAATTATTAGAAGAACCGATGTTACTGATAGGAATAGATGGTTGTGGAGAACTAATACTTGCTCCTGGTAAAGAAAAATAATTTAGTAATTTTTTTTCATTACTTAAAGCTGCTTGCTCCTCTACTGCGTTGCTATGAGGAAATTGGTAATTTTGTCTTTGGGGAGTTAAATTAGCAGCATGGGTAATTTCGTGGCCAATCAGAGCAATACTTTCTGGTTTTTGCAGATTATACTTTCCAGTTCTCAACAATACTTTATCTTCGTATGTTATTGCGTCAGCATTGAGTTTTTTGGCATAATTATCAGCCGCCTGATTATTATAAATTTTAACATGAGGAACTCGCAAATTCAAAATATTACCAAGGAAGCTACGGAGTTGGTGACTGATATTTGAATAGCTACTTTGTGCAATTTTATTTTTTAGTTCTTCTTGTGCAATTTGCTGATTTATAATATCTGAAGATTCAGCAGCTAAAACAACTGCTTTTCTGCCTTGAGTAAGATTATTTTCAGGCTGAGAGTTAACTCGACTATACTTCTGGGTAATATGATTAACTAATTGCGATGCTTTTTGGTTCAGAATGATTTGGCGGTCAATAGTAGTTAGAGAGGGTTGAGGCTGGCTAAAAATGCTTGGTTTGTTTAGATGCTTAATGGTTTGAGATTGTTGAGGGGAAGAATCAGATTGTTCGCCTTTTTTTCCTCGTTTTTCTCCTAATAAAGTTGATTGATTAAATTGTGGTAATGGCGATTCTAGCAGTTCAATATCTATCAACTTTTCTTGATTATTAGTTGTTTCCCCTAATGAATTTGACTGATGATGTTGCCGTTGAAATTTCTTCAAGTTAGTCAAATATTTTTGCTGGATCTGAGTAGCGAATTGAGATTGTAAAGGTGGCAAATCTATATTTGCATGAATTTGCCCTTGATGAAGCAAATTTGTGACCTTTTTGAGCAAAGTTTCTCTGAATAAGAATGATTGCTGCTGAGTTTGGTGCTGTTGTAATTTTGCAGTAGCAAAACTTTGCCACTTTTCACCTAAAGTAGTGTTCGCTTTGCGAGATGGTTTTGCTTGCACCATAACCCATTTGCCCATTATTAACTGCTAACTGATTAATAATTTCTTGCACCCATTCCTTTCGCTCTCGATGTTCCATATTCATAATTTGCTCGTAAGACCAATGAAAATGGAATGCAATACAGGCTACCTCCTGACGGAGCAAATCCAGAGGGTAGCCTAGAATTCCCCCAAGGCTTGGATCTCAACAGTAAACTCTTGGTTGCAGTGGGGACAAATTGCAGTTTGCGATCGCACCCCATTAGCATTAATCTCGTTGTATAACTCCTGCAAGTAGGTCAAATCCGCAGCAAACAAACCTTCGATTATTTTTGGATTAATCGCTTCCAAGGAACCCAATCTTACAATTACCCGTGACATCAAAATCACAACTAGATAAGCAGGATTTGACTGCACGCGAGGGTCTTTGAGGGGAATAATTTCATCAGATGTCGTCGCTAACCGCATTACTCCTTGGCGATGCAAATTTCCTTCTTTGTCTACATAGCCCTTTGGTAATGTAAATTCATACTCAGTTTGGAACATGTTTATGATTCATCATTGGTTGTTTACTAGATTGGGGATTGGGGATAAAGTTCAGTAGTAAACCCATCACCCAATCTATGTTTGTCTGCGTTTATCTGTATGCCTCTCTAATTGATGTTGCATGATCTCGTTGTGTGATTTCTCAGATGAGGTTTTAGCTTCAAACATAGATGCACCGGACTTAGATTTTTATCGCCTGGTTCGTGAGATTTTCCCATGACTGATTTCTGAATACTTAAGCTGCTCTTTCTAATCTTTCACAACAAATTGTGATGCTATCAATGGCAACATCGTTTCCTTTAGCATCTAAGCTAGGTGCTTCGTACTGACTAGGCCAAGCATAGAAGAAATTCCAACGCACCTTTTCCTGTCCTGTATCGTCGAGAATAATGATTGAGCCATTCCGGCGTTGCACTTCGCCATCTACTGCTGCTTTATGCCAATCGTAGAGTTCGCGGGAATCGGTTAAGCCCCACTTGAGGGAGATTTCTGGGTAACTCACTAATCCCCGCAACTTGCGTACAGTGGTTAAGTCACCACCTTCACGATACTCTACTACTTCGACACTGGAACCAAAGCCACTACACTCATAAAACCCTGCTTGCACAATACCGTCAATTTCGACGAGAAAGCGAAAGTTGCGGTATGGATCAACTCTAGGCATAGCACTAAATCCTTTAATCTTTAACGTATAAACATTAATGCGACAGACCACTAGCTTCCAGTCATTTGCTGAATGCGGAAGATCACAAATTCGGCAGGTTTGACAATGGCGACACCAATTTCAGTGACAACTTGACCTAATTCCCTGACTTCTGGTGGATTGGTTTCCGCATCACACTTGACGAAAAAGGCTTGTGCTGGAGTCTCGCCAAACAACGCGCCATCACGCCACTGATTAAGTAGAAAATCACCTACTGACCGCTTTATACGTTGCCACAGTCCCGGATTGTTGGGTTCAAATAAAACGAATTGAGTACCTTCATCAATCGACTCTCGCAGAAAGTTTAAGTAGCGTCTAGTGCTAATGTAGCGGATCTCATTGTTATCTCCACCTAATGTACGCGCACCCCAAATCCTCATATTGCCATTGAAGGCGCGAATCACGTTGATACCAGCTTTGTTTAAATCTCCTTGATCTGCTCTACTCAATTGCCTTCCTAGACTCACTACACCACGAATTACTTCATTCGCAGGGGCTTTAAATACTCCCCGTTCGCCATCTACTCGTGCATAAACACCTGCAATATGTCCACTCGGTGGCTGAGAAATAATGTTTCCAGAAGCAGGGTCTGAGACATTAATCCAGGGAAAATAGAGGGCTGCATAATCGCTATCTTTGGTGGGTTGAGTGCCATTTTCACCGGAAGTAGCACCTTTAATAGCATCGACTGTCAAAGTACTGGGATTAGCTGTACCATCGAGGATTGCTACCCGATCTTTCATATCAGCACAGTGGTCAATGATGGCTTCTTGCTGAGTTTTGCTAGTGACTCCTGGTACTGCAACCATTGTAATTTCATCAATTGGTTTAAATTTATTTAAGGCATCTGCTAAATTAGTCAGATTACTACTAGCTGCAACCCGTATTACCCAACAACGTGTACCACCATTGTTGAAAAAGCCGTAAACCGCGTGAGCGAGGATAGAATTTGAGGCTTGGAAGTCACCAAAATTGTTTTTGAACTGTTCCCAACTAGTAATTAGTTGCGGTTCGTTAGCAGGGGCGACTTTCTGCTTTTCTGTTTCACTACCCGGTTTTAAGGGCATATCAACGTTATTCGGAACCACACCAATAAACCCTGCTGTTGAGGTTCCTACTCCAGCTATTGGTCTGGCTAATGGTTCAACTTCTTCAACGTAAACGCCTGGTGCTAGATAATTTGGCATACTGTTTGTCCTTGACCCGAATGCAGAATGAGAAAGTGATTAGTAATTTGTATGAATTTTTACTTTAGGTAATGATTAATTATTAATAGTATTAGTAGTATTAATCGTTGATGGTTAACTGATGATAAACTTCCCTATCATCATTGAACTGAGGCAGCAGTAGGCTTTAGGCTAGCTGGAAATTAATGGTTATTTGTTGTCCAGCAGTAAAGGTTGGTGTTTTTGTTGCAGTGGCAAAACCTCTGGCTGTAACCTCAAGTGTCTGAGTGCTAGCTGGCAACTCAGAAAAAAGATATTTACCTTCTTTATCAGTGACAGTTTGGATGCTACTACCACGCAACTTAATCATTGCTCCAGCTATGGCTTGATTATTATCTTGACGCGTAACTTTCCCCGTCAATTGAGTTGGTTGCAGCTTGATGTGTGCTTGAGGGTCAAAAATGGGTTGGCCATTTGTAGCATCAGCTACCCTGACTGCTATAGGCTCGCTAGTTCCGTAATATTTGCCCAACTGGGAACCAGAAATGACTAATTCATACTGCCCAACTGGTAAATCCAACAGATAGAAGGAACCGTCCTCACGAGTTTGAGTACGCAGATTTAGTTCTGTGACTGTTACCTGAATATCTGGAATTCCTTGTCTCGTAACAGCATTAGTTACAGACCCTGCGATCGCTACTCGGTGGCGAATCTCTTCTATTACTACGCTGGGCATAAAATCACCTAGAAATTACATAAATTTGCGCTTTTGTTGTCATAAATGATTAAACATAGAGATTGATTACATCCTACAGATTAAGTGAATCCTTGGATATGAGTTTGTCTTAAAACTACTGGATTTGTTACAAAACACAACAGTGTGGTAAAATTTGGTTCGTGTGCGATTGTTCTCATCAATTGCCACAAAATATTGTTGATAGGAAGCGATCGCAACCGATAATAAATTTTTTCCACTACTGGAAAAGCGATCACCATACAGGCTCATCGACCACTTTGAGCGCACAGATGCACTACTGCTGTCAGATGCTAGTAAAGCTAATATCTATACCTCCTCCCGATGTTGTTATGATTTTCTCAATGGTTTTCTCGATTTGGTCGAGGTGATCCATAAGGAAGTAGGGGCTGCTTCTCGCATTCGGTGTACCAAGGATGGCAAAAAATTCGTCCTGAGTCGGCCTCCACTCCTTGTCTGTGTCCCAGTCTTCGTTGTTGGGATAGGACATATACACAACCTCATTGGTCTCGTCGTTGATAACAGTGTCCCGCTTAATAGTGGAGATGGTCTTCAGAGCATCTATAACTTTGCTCTCCATACTTGGGTCTGTTTGGAAGTGCCACTTCGCTGCGAGTTGAAACTGCTGCCATAGGATCTCCGAGTTATTCAAACCCTTTTTTGCCTCCAAAGCCTTGTCATAGTAACTGGTGACTTTACCCGTATCCCGGTCTACATTCGCTGCGAAGTTCCATGCTGCTTTGATGGAGCCGCTAGAGATATCAAATTCATTGCTGTAGTTGCCTTCATAGATATCCGTTTTCACAGTTGGTTTAGATGATGTAAGGGGATCGTAGCCCTCTGTGTTCACCCTGTAGTTAGTAATACTGAGGGGTATTGGGTCTGTGTTGGAATAGTTTTCCCTGAACTTTTTGTCATAGTCACTGCGCTTGATTTTGTTTTTACTCTCCACATCCGCTTTCTTATAGATGTCCTTGTAGTCCGTAATAGTCTGCTGCAAGTTGTTCCAATAGCGCTGGCCTTTATCCTGATTGTCGTTGAAAGTATTATTTAGATGCTTCCAGATTGCATCACCCTTCTCGGAATCGGTTGTTTTGCCTAAGAGTACACTCGTGGGAAGCTTATTTGCTTTGAATTTGCCAATCAGAGTGCTATCGTCGGGCTTGGTAGTCTTCTTACTCTGTATCACAGAGGGAGGCGCAGACATCGTTGGCGTAATCAAGAGATTATTTGGCTGTCCACTACTTCCATGCTTCAACACCCCATCGGAATGCATTCTAAATGCGCCAATACCCTCGCCAAGGGTTTCCGATTTCCTCATAGCTGGGAACTGTAAACACTTCATATCGAAAGCTTTTGCCCCAATCACATCCGCTTCTCTTTCCAATACTCGATCATCATTAATCGCCACACCTTTTGCTTGCATCGTCGGCTTCACCCGCCCCTGTTTCTGCTGCACCACATGCCATGCTTCATGTGGCAAATGCTTTTCTTGTCCTTGTGCCATATAAATATCCGTACCCTGCGTATACGCCGATGCCTGCAACTGGGCGGGTTTATCGGAGTTATAGTGAACTTTCACGTCGTCCATCGATATACCAGAAAGATTTTCAATTCCCGCTTTCAGGTTATCCGGCAATCCTGTTTTATTTTGCTGCTGCAAACCGTGATCTGCTGGTTTTCCTTCAAAGCGTTGCCCACGACTTTCCCTCGCCATCTGCACCACTTGACTCACATGACTATTGCCAAATTGCTGTTGCATTTGCAGCATTAATTGTGGATTAGCCGCTATTTGATTCGCAGGAATATGACTTAGCATCTGTGCATGAACACTAGCATTTGGTATATTTACCAAAGCTGAAACTTGCTGCACCAGTGAATCTTGCTGATCTAAAAGACTCTCTTGTGCTTCCCATTCCTCCCTTGTCTGCGAATTATTTTGAGACTGAGGATGAGTTTGGTTTTGCTGAGATTTGGGCATTTTTGCCTCCTGATTTGTGAATAGGAAAAAAAGGAAAGTAAAAGCAAGAAAGCTATTTACATCCTTAGCCGTGTAAAAAATTAACCAAAATTCTTGATTTTTAAACAAAAAATTAGCTGGCAATAACTAAACTACAAGATTGCGTTACTACAATGAGACAGCTTACTTATCAATTTTTAGCTTAACTGTATATCTTCTTCTTTTGGTACCCAGGCATTATCTGATGCCCGAATAAACATGTCTGTGTCATAGGCAAGTTCCAGAAAAATTCTGAGCATTTCGGGGGAAAATTCGTTCTTTGTAGTTATACTTTTATAGGTTTCTTTATTCTGTCCAAAAGTTCCTATATTAACATTTTCTATTTTTGGAAAGTAACCACTCATGATTTTCTCTTGTTCTTCTCTTAAGTCTTGAAGTTGCTGTGCAGAAAGGGGTAAGGAGACTTGTGCCATTGCATCTGGTCCTGTGGCATTCATCACAGCTTCTTTGACAGACTTCGGGTCACGACTGAGTATTTGCTGCCGTTTTTCCTCATTTTTTACCTTTTTGTAAACTAATTCCAAATATTGCTGTATGTACTCGTTGTTAGCCGCAGCAGATATAGCGTCGTTAGAGAATGCCTCCGACCAATTTAATTTACCCCAACCAAGGCGCACACCTAAAGGTGCAGTCATATCCTTAAACTTGGCAGCATTTTCTCCTGGTTTGTTGTCAGAATCCATATAGGTTCCGCCTTCTATTTTCAATATTTCCAGGCGGACAATATCTGATAAAGCCCCGGTTGCGCCTACATTGACACCTTCTTCGTCCACAGTCGGTAGTCCTTTCGCCACCTTTTGCAGGCGATCGCTTCTATTGTACAATTCAGAAACTAGTCGAATGGTTACGCCCTGCTGTTTGAGATTGTCAAGGTCTTCAGAAGTTGCCTGTTGAGAATTCTCATCAAGCCATAAATTGATCCTAACACCCGGAACAGCTTGCACCCATTGCTGAATGTTTTTCTGTCTTTCCTCTGGAACCCTACCACCTAACCAGACAAAGTGCATGTTGTTGGGGATTGCTGGGGATGTATTGCCGGTTTTATGTCCGATATAACCACCTATAGCAGCACCCAAAGTCGCCCCCACCGGAGTAGTGATAGCACCCAAAGGTCCCATTAAAAAACCTAAAGCACCAAGTCCGCCACCGATAATCGCCCCAAGTAAAGCTCCTAGACCAATTCGTCCCCAATTTCCATTCATTTGGACTACATTATTGACAGGCGCTTGTTTTGGGCTACATTGCTGAAATTCATTTGCGGGAGAAAGTTTTTGATGTTGTGAGTGTGATATTTTTGCCCCCATCACATCAGCTTCTCTCTCTAATGATGAATCATTGTTAATTGCCCAATTTTTAATTTGCATGGTAGGGTGAACTTGCCCCTGCTTCTGCTGCACTACATGCCAAGCTTCATGGGGCAAATGTCTTTCCTGTCCTGGTGCCACATGAATATCTGTTCCCTGAGTATATGCTAATGCTTGTAACTGAGAGGGTTTAGAAGAATTGTAGTGAACTTTCACATCATCCATAGACATGCCGGCAAGATTTTCAATCCCAGTTTTTAACTTATCTGGTAATCCGGTTTTGTTTTCTTGCTGGACACCGTGCGCTGCTGATTGCTCATTCAACTTCGCTTGTAACGTCGTCTGTGGTTGCTGTGAAGTTTCTTGACTATTTTCCCTCGCCATCTGCACTACTTGACTCACATGACTATTCCCAAACTGCTGTTGCATTTGCAGCATTAATTGCGGATTAGCCGCTATTTGGTTAGCAGGAATACCATTCAATATTTGGGCATGAACACCAGCATTAGGTATATTTCCCAAACCAGAAAATTGCTGCACCAGTGGATTTTGCTGATCTAAAAGACTCTCTTGTGCTTCCCATTCCTCCCTTGTCTGCGAATTATTTTGAGACTTAGTAGGATCTTGGTTTTGCTTAGACTGGTGCATATTTATCCTCTTTATCCTCTTTAATTTATTGCTGCTCCTAGAGCCAACAAACAATTAGTAACAGTACACAGAAAGTTAAAAGGTTGATTTCTGCCGTGCTACACTAGGATTCTTGCTGATTGAGCAATTCCATTTTGATAACTTTCTCCATTACCAAATCAACTTCTACTGGTGTTGGTTCTACCGCAACTGTAATCCGGTAACTAAAACCTGCCTTCAAACGCCATTCATTTGCCCCCCAGAAATCCCAAGTATTAGGCGTATCTTGAGGTAGGGCAAACCAAGCACGAAGGGGACGCGATTGATTTCGCATTTCTCCTGCAAGTACCTCTTGGGGCAATACGGGATAGTTCACCAAAGCTTTCATGACATTGCCCAAAAGACGATGCTCGATATCGACATCCTTTGCCCACACTGTGATTTGGTAGGTTAAATCCATCCGTACCGGATCTCTGGTTTGAGTACCATTTGTGCCGTTGCGAGTAATGTAACGTTCTGGATCTCGAAATTCTAAATTCTCGCGAATGTCGTAAAGAAAACAGTTAATTGCAGGTTTATTTCCCAGTTGGTTTTCCCAATCGGTGTTGGGTCGCTCAAACATAATGTCGAGCGCACTAGGATCAATCGGCACCTTTTGAATTAGCAATTGTTTGAGAGTTTCGTCAAGGTCGTGGATCATTGCATATTTAGTAATGAGAGTCAGGAATGAAATATTTAGAAATTAAGGATTTTTTTAGCTTTATATTCTGTATTCTCACTGAGAAGTGACTTCTTTTTCTTCTATTCATCATAGTCCTTGGCCAGAAAATTAAGTTAAATCACCGAGGCATTATTTACGTTTCTTGATACCAAAACTCTTCTTCACTCACTAAGCGTCCCATTTTTTGAAACTCTCGTTTAGTTGCCTTCAGCAAATGTAACATCCCCACCGATTGATCCTGTTGTGCGGCGAGAAAAGCAGCAGCAAGGGCGATGTTGCGAATATTGCCCCCTGCTAGTTTGAATTTGCGTGCCAGTAGTGATAAATCTACTTCCTGGGATAAAGGAATTTCTTGCGGGAAAATACGCTGCCAAATTTGCAGGCGATATTCTTCTTCAGGAAAGGGAAACTCAACAATGAAACGAATTCTGCGAGTAAAAGCATCGTCAAGATTCTGACGCAGATTAGTAGTGAGGATAGTAATGCCTTGGTACTCCTCCATTTTCTGCAACAAATAGGCAACTTCTAAATTGGCATAGCGATCATGAGCATCCCTAACTTCCGATCGCTTCCCAAAAATGGCATCGGCTTCGTCAAACAAAAGAATAGCGTTGGTATTTTCGGCGGCGGTAAAAATGCGCTCTAAATTTTTCTCAGTTTCTCCGATATACTTACTAACAACTTGCGAAAGGTCAATTTTGTAGAGATCAAGTTGTAAGTCATTGGCAATAATTTCTGCTGCCATGGTTTTACCTGTACCTGGTAAACCGGAAAACAGTAAATTTAATCCTTTACCAAGGGATAGTTTGTTGGCAAAGCCCCATTGTTCATAGACAAGATGTTGATATTTCGCTTGATTGCAGATATCTTGTAGCTGTTCAAGTTGATCTGGTAATAGCACAATGTCATCCCAAACGGACTTTGGCTCAATCTTCTTGGCTAATGCTGCCAAATGATGACCAGATTGACCACGAGCCGCCGCCAACAGATGATCAGTAGTAAGTTGCATAGAGTCCTCAGCAGGAAATTCCTGTAGACTTTGAGCCGTCATATCCCAGGAAGCCTGATTGCAAGCAGTTACTACTGCATCAGTAATTTGGTCTGTTGTCAGGCGAAAGCGTTCTGCTAAGGCATCTAAATCATATTCAGTCATCTCCATACCCACTGCTGCTAAATTTTGCTGCCAATGGCGACGACGCTGGGCAAAATCTGGCAGGGTAAAAGCAATATTAATTACTCCCAAAGGTTTATTTTCAGAAGGAAACCACGGCTGTACACCCGATAATATTGTGACTCCAGGATATTCTGCTAATTGCTCAAATAAGGACTCACAGGAGCTATATTGCTCTTGGGTGCGTAGAGTATCCACTCCCTCTAAGTACAGTAAGGCATCCTGAAATCGAGCTTCCCGAAACAGTAGTTTTAGGGTTGATTGCCAGTTCACCTTCTCTAATGAGGCAAGAACAATATCTGCAATCAGTAAAGGGACACCAGCTTTTGCAGCTAAGGCTTCAGCAGTGCGGCGTTTCAATGTTTTCTGAGAGCCAGAAAAGTAGAATTTCCAGGACTGATGTCTATTCCTAGCTAGACTGACTAATATAGCTAATGTCTGTTGAATGTCCTGACTGATATGTAAATTGGCAGGATTAGTTTTTGGAAGCAAGAATCGACAGAAAGATGTCAATCTTTCATCTAGTCCCTGTTGCCCAAGGAGAAAACGGATAATTTGCGAGTCAAGTTTGAGATAATGGGACAGCAAAGGTGCTTGCAGTTGGCGGGAATCCGATAATAGGTGAAGCAAACTATGCTGGATCAAGGGAGCATCAGCACTGAAATAATTATATTTTTCTAGTTTGGTTGTTGGTGAAGAACAAAGTAGATTCAATGCTAAATCCAGTGTTGGTCGTTTGCGAGTGACATCATCTTGTAAATAGGCGTACAAACGTTCATATTTCAAGTCAATTTCTGGTGCTAAGGCAATCAATATGATGTCCAATTCAAAAGCCGATAGTTCAAAAGCTTGCTGCAACCAGACAAACCGAGAATTATGACTGACAAATTTTAGTTCAAGTTCACTACTAAATAGAGGCATTCCTGGTGGACGATTTAGCAGTTGCTGTATATCTTTTTGATTTATGTACAAACCTCGATAGGGGTCAGTTGCAGCCTCGGTTCCGTAGATAAATTGGGCTTGGGTTATGGCATTTTCTAGGAGTTGATCAACACGTTGCAGTGCCAAGAGCAGATCGTCAAACATGGCATTTTTACCACAGCCGATTTTTCAATTGACAATACCATTTGACCCCATGAGATGTACAACGCTGTAAATAAAGATTAAGAAAGTAAAAAAAATGTCCTTAAATACTGGAGCTATCCCGGATTTCTCACAGAAGACGGTGATTCCTCCCATCCCTTTAAGGGGTGGGAGGAATCACCGCCCGCCGTCTTGGGCATGGGGGAGACAGCAGCGTGGGCGGGTTTCCCGACTTGAGCGGACTGCCGTCATGGGGCATGGGGGAGGCAGTGCGGTCTTGGGGTCTCCCCAAGTGGAGCAACTGCCGTCATGGGGAAGAAATCCAATGCCCAATGCCCTATTCCCAATGCCCGCGAAATCCCCCGTGCTTCAGCCAGGGAATGAGCTTAAAGTGTTTATTATTACAAAACAGTTCCGTACACCTTGCTAATGTATAAAATTTATCCAATAACTTTAGGGTTAATGAAAGAATTAAAGATAGAATTGCAAAAATTATCCCAGTCACCGATGACAAACAATTAGTCACTGTACACTTGGCTGTACAGTGTGCAGTATAATTAGCAGTGTTGACTTGATATGGGTAGTACTGGACTCGAACCAGTGACATCCTGCTTGTAAGGCAGGCGCTCTACCAACTGAGCTAACCACCCGTTTGCGCTTTCCGTTTTGCGCTCACAGTTATATACTATAGCAAAAGATTTGGGATTGCGCTAGTATTTTTGAGAAAATTTTTGAAAATATTTTTGAGAATCTGTAAATGCCCTCTGGTCGGACGCACGATCGCATTACTTTATGGGCGTTGCCAGTGGTGGCGGGTGTGTGTTTGTGGCTGACTCGCTCTGGCAATGTGACTTTGTTGGTGGCTGGTGGGTTTCTGTTTGGCGGTTTGATGTTCGGCCCTGATTTAGATATCTACTCCCGTCAATTCCAACGTTGGGGGGTTTTGCGTTGGATTTGGCTACCTTATCAAAAAAGTCTCCGTCATCGTTCTTTTTTATCTCATGGGCCGATTATTGGCACGATGCTCAGGGTGTTGTATCTCAGCAGTTTGCTGGCTATCTTGGCTGTGGTGATTTTGGCTGTGGTGCAGCAGTTGGGGAATGTGTCTGTGAGTTGGCAAGATGTGGAGGGCAGTTTGGGGCGATCGCTTGCTAGTTACGGTACAGAATTTCTTGCCCTATTTTTAGGCTTAGAACTGGGGGCGATGAGTCATTATCTCAGCGATTGGGGGGGTTCGGCTTATAAGCGGTTTCGTAAGCAGGGGGTGAAGGGATTACTTTCTCGTGGCAAAATTAAGAAACGTAAAGTGATTAATCGGGGTCGGGGTTCTGCAAGGGGGAGGAGAGGAAAAAGAAGGTAAAATTTTAAACGCAGAGGTACGCAAAGGAAACGCAGAGGGGCGCGGAGTTATGGAAGTAAATGACAATCAGGTTGAGGTTTTGGCGGCGTTGCAGGGGTTGATTGAGGTGGTGGCTAGGTTGCGATCGCCTGATGGGGGTTGTCCTTGGGATTTGGCTCAAACTCCTGAAACTTTGATTCCTTATGTGATTGAGGAGGCTTATGAGGTCGTAGATGCGATTAAGCATGGTTCTCAGGCGGAGGTTGTTGAGGAGTTGGGGGATTTGCTGTTACAGGTGGTGTTACAGGCGCAAATTGCTAGTGAGTCTGGGCAGTTTTCTCTACAAGATGTGGCTGAGGGTATTTCCCAAAAGTTGATTCGTCGTCATCCCCATGTGTTTGGTGAGGTGTCGGTACAGAATGTGGAGGAGGTGCGGCAAAATTGGGAACAAATTAAGGCGGCGGAAAAGGGTGAATCAGCCGCAGATAGTCAAAAACTCAGTACAAAACTGGCTCGTTATGGACGGACTTTACCGCCACTGACGGCCGCAATGAAGATTTCCCAAAAGGCGGCGGCGGTTGGGTTTGAGTGGGACAATATTGATGATGTCTGGGCGAAGTTTCATGAGGAGTTACAGGAGTTTCAACAGGCTGTGGCTGAGGAAACGCCAGAACGTCAACAAGCGGAATTAGGTGATTTACTATTTGCAGTTATTCAGTTAGCCCGGTGGTATAATCTTGACCCCAGTGCAGGGTTACAAGGCACAAGTCAGCGATTTGTGCAGCGTTTACAAAAAATGGAGGCAGTCATCAACCGCCCCCTCTCTGATTACAGTTTGGATGAGTTAGATGCTCTCTGGCAACAGGCTAAAGCCCAACTTGCTCAAGAGTAGGAGTATATCCAATTTACAATTTGATGGTAACAGTCTTAACTTCGGTGTACTGTTGCAAGCCATATTCACCTAGTTCTCGACCCATACCAGATTGCTTAAAGCCACCAAAGGGTGCGGCGGGGTCAAATACGTCGTAGCAATTTACCCATACAGTACCAGCCCGGACGTTATTAGCGATCGCATGAGCTTTGCTAATATCTTTTGTCCACACGGCGGCTGCTAGTCCGTACATGGTGTTATTTGCCCGTTGAATGACTTCTTCAATGTCTCTGAATTTGATGATACTCATCACCGGGCCAAAGATTTCCTCTTGGGCTATCTGCATATCATCATGTACATCGGCAAACACTGTAGGGGCTATAAAGAAGCCTTTGTCTCCCACACGATTACCACCACATAACCTCTGCGCCCCTTGTCGCATCCCCGACTCAATGTAACTCATCACTTTGTCAAATTGGTCTTTGTCAACTTGGGGGCCTTGTTGGGTATTGCCATCAAAGGGATCGCCCACAATCCGATTTTGGGCTTTTTCTACGCTCTTAGCCACAAAATCGTCGTAACATTTTTCTTCCACAAACAGCCGTGAACCTGCACAGCAACATTGACCTTGGTTAAAGAATATGGCATCGTGTGCGCCTGCAATGGCGGCATCGAAATCAGCATCAGCAAACACAATATTGGGACTCTTGCCGCCCAATTCTAACGTTACCCGTTTAAGGTTACTTTTGGCAGCTGCCTCCATAATCAGATGCCCTACCTCAGTGGAACCGGTAAACGCGACTTTATCAATATCTCTATGGTGAGCGATCGCTGCTCCGGCGGTGGGGCCATATCCTGATAAAATATTCACCACACCAGGGGGAAAACCAGCTTCCACAATCAACTCTCCTACCCGCAACGCTGACAATGGTGTTTGTTCAGCCGTTTTGAGAACCACGGTGTTACCTGTTGCTAAAGCTGGTGCTAACTTCCACGCTTGCATCAACAAGGGGAAATTCCACGGGATAATTTGACCAACTACACCCACAGGTTCATGGCGAGTGTAACAGAAGTATGGGCCGCTAATCGGAATGGTTTTACCTTGTACCTTATCCGCCCAACCTGCATAATAGCGATAGCAAGCGATAACTAACTGCAAGTCACCTAATGAATCTTGCAATGGCTTACCGTTGTCTAAGGTTTCTAGCCGCGCCAATTCATCAATATTTTGTGCAATTAAATCAGCTAACTTATAAAGCAAATCTCCCCGACGCGCAGCTGATAGTTTTGCCCATTCGCCACTGGTGAAGGCGGTACGGGCTGCTTTTACTGCCTTATCCACATCTGGCGCATCTGCTTCTGCTACTGTGCAGATCACCTCACCTGTGGCTGGGTTAATTGTTTCAAATCTGCGACCACTAACGCTTTCTATCCATTCATTGTTAATTAGCAGTCGAGTTGGGCCAATTTTTACCTGTTGTTGTGGTTCCTTTGCTGTTACCATCAGGCCCTCCTGAAGCTATCAAAAATTTATTTAAAGAAATGTTGGGAGAAGTCCCCACCTATCAATTCTAAATAAATCCCCACATTTTAGGTGGGGATGAATCCCGACCAATAAATAAAACTGCGTAGCGTCCACCCTTCGGCAAGCTCAGGATACGACTTTGTATAATCTTGTGTGATCATAGTTGTTGGTTGCGACCCACCTGACTGACTCAGAGGCCACCCTTTGGGTATAAAGTATGTACTCGGCAGAGAGCAGGAAAGCCCAAAGCCCGCTATCTCGGAATAGGAAGATATGTACGGGCGAACGGCCGTTCGCCCGTACACGGCCGTTCGCCGTACTTTGTCTGCTTTAACTCTTCGCGCCTAACTTCAATGCTTGATCTATAACTGCTAGGCTGTCTTCAAACAGCGACTCACGACCCCAGCGTTGTACCTGTTGACTCAGCAGTGCTTCGGCTTTTTGTTCTGACAGGGAACTCACCTGCTGGAATAAACCCGGTGTTTGCGCGCCGCCGTGGGTTTCCATCCGCATACAACCCCCAGTTTCGGAGCAGATGACAGTACCACAATTTGCTTTGGTATTGGTCGAACTGAGGCGCAGGGCAATCAAATCACCCACAACCTCACCCACATCCGCAACTGGAACTCCTGCCAGTTCAGCTTCTACTTGTGTTTGGTCTTGGGCCACAAAGCGAATGCGGGTGATATCATAATCTCCACTTTCCTGTTCATAGGCAACTGGCAACCATTGCAAGCGACTTGCCAACCAACCTAAAAATAACAATGCTTGTGTTGGATTGCCTTTTTCGTAATCAATATTTACGTGGTCAATGTCTTTGAGAGACTCACGACGATGAGGAGGGTCGAAGGCTTGAGCTGTTAACTCTTGCCATGCGGAGAGTCTACGCCAGTTCAAATCAGCTAGCGGTACACCTGAGTCTACTAACTCTTGTAGGCTAAGTAAATCTGTTTCTGGGTCGTTAAAGTTGCAAGAATCAACAATAACGTTATTGCAAATCGCCGCCAATCGTTTAAACAAGCCGTTATTGGGGTCTGGTGTCGCCTTCCACCAGAGAAACTTGGGCAAGCCACCAATCAACAAGGCGGGAATCATGCCGCCTATCCGTTCCAAGGCGGTGGCAGTACCGGTGAGAGTAATGTATTCACAACAGATCAGGGTGCTGGCAGATTGCTTCTGCATCGGGCAGTAAGCAGAAACTTGCGCTTTCACCCCTTCATCTTCACCCGCAATCGGAAACAAGGCAATGATGCGGCAAGGGTTACGAAGGGCAATTTCGTCAGCAATGGTGGGGCTGCTGGCGTTAAAACTATGGGCAGTGTGTCCGTTGGTAGTTTCCCCTGTGCCGTTACCTTGACGTTTGGCGAATTCTTCCCGTAATTTATTCAGGGTTTCGGGTGTAGCGGTTCCTGTGACTGACAAGCCATATTTAATCTGCACTTGTCGCAAAGCTGCATCTGTCTGCGGGCCTAAAATGCCGTCGATGGGGCCTTGGTAAAATCCCAAAGCCGCCAATAAATACTGAGTTTCTTCGGGTTCGTAAACTACGAGGGTAAAAGTAGTAGCTCGTGTTGCCGCAGGTAAAGCACCATCTTCACCAGCGATGCCGTAACTTTGCCAAATTTGATTCAGTTCCGCTTCAATTTCGTTGAGCGAAATATCTTTGGGTGCCTGAAGTGAGAAAACTGTGGAAGCTTGGGAAGTCATAGAAAATTTGCCATTGTGTCAGTTGTTATTTGTAATTAGTCTTGGCATCACTCATGCTGAGTAACTAATTTTTAGAGTCTGCGCCAGCGACGACCGTCTTGATTAATCAACAGTTCTGCTTCTGCTGGTTCCCAAGTCCCGGCTTCGTATTGGGGAACAATGGCGGGGTCTGCGGGCGCATCCCACACGGAAAGGGCGGGAGTCACTACCTGCCAGGCTGCTTCTACTTCGTCGGCACGGGTGAATAATGTTTGGTCGCCCATCATACAATCAAGGAATAGGCGATCGTAAGCATCGGAAGTAGCTGCAATCCCAAATGAACCATAGCTAAAGTCCATATCCACGGAACGGGTGCGGAATTCTGCCCCCGGCATTTTCACATCAAACCGCAGAGAAATTCCTTCATTTGGTTGAATTCGCATGGCTAAAATGTTGGCGTTTCTCTGTTGTGTGGTGGATGGAAACATCCGCGAAGGTACATCCCGGAAATGGATGGAAATCTCACTGACTTTTTTCGGCATCCGCTTACCAGTCCGCAGGTAGAAAGGAACGCCTTGCCAACGCCAGTTATCAACCATAAATTTCATTGCTACGTAGGTTGGGGTTGTGGAGTTGGGATTAACTCCTGGTTCTTCTCGATACCCCGGTACTGGTTGCCCTTTCATCCAACCTGCGCTGTATTGACCGCGTATAGCTGAACGTGACAGGTTATTAACATCAGCTAGGCGTGTAGCTTGTAGAACTTTTACTTTTTCCGTGCGGATACTGTCGGCATCCATTGAGTTGGGTGCTTCCATCGCTGTCAGACAGTAAAGCTGCATCAGGTGGTTTTGCAGCATATCCCGCAATGCGCCGGATTTCTCGTAGTAGCCAGCCCGATCTTCTACGCCTACGGTTTCAGCTACGGTAATTTGTACGTGGTCAACAAACTGACGATTCCACAAGGGTTCAAATATCGCATTGGCAAAGCGAAAGACTAACAAGTTTTGAACTGTTTCTTTACCCAAGTAGTGGTCAATGCGGTAGACTTGGTTTTCTTGGCAATATTTCCCTACTACTTTATTGAGACTTTGGGCTGATGCTAAGTCTCGACCAAATGGTTTTTCAATCACTAGACGATTTTTGTAGGGGTCGTCTAGCATTCCGGCTGTCCCCAGTTGTTTGATAGCTTCAGGGAAGAAGTTAGGCGCAACGGAGAGGTAAAACATTCTGTTCCCTCTTGTTCCCCGTTGTTCGTCTAATTCGCTTAAGAAATTTTTAAGTTTTTGGTAGCTTTCAGGATTGTCTATGTCTCCAGGGCAGTAGAACAAACCTTGAGAGAAATCTTGCCAGAGTTCTTCGGGATCGACACCACCATGAACCTCTTCCATACCTTTCCGCAATTGTTCGCGGAAGTATTCGTGAGTCCACTCCCGACGCGCTACGCCGACAATAGTAGTTTCTGGGGGAATGCGTCTCTCCCGGCGTAATTTGTACAGTGCTGGTACAAGTTTGCGCCAGGTTAAATCACCAGACGCACCAAAGATGATGATGATTTGCGGTTCGGGCATCCCTTGCTGTTGCAAACCCACGCGCAAAGGATTTTCTAGGAGACTAACCATAACAGTTTTCGATTCTAGGTGGGAGGTTGGAATTGGGGATTGGGTACTGGGTACTGGGGATTGGGTATTAGGGGTTGAGCATCGATGCACTAAGTTTTTCCCCTCTGCTCCTTTGTTTTTTCCCAGTCCCCAGTCCCTAGTCCCCAGTCCCTATACTGGTGACAATAGCTTGACTTTGTTCTCTAAAGAGTTCATTAGGGACTGGAAGGGCTGTACAAATTTGTGAATGCCTTCAATTAATAGTTCATCCATGACATGATCAAGATTGATATTGATGTCAGGGTCTTTGAGGCTTTCTATTAATTGATAAGCTGATTCTACTCCTGTTTCTATACGATTAGCTACATTACAGTGGTCGGCGCAAGCGTCAATTGTCCCTGGTGGTAGAGTGTTGACGGTATCTGGGCCAATTAACTCATCGACATACATGACATCGCTGTAGTGGGGATCTTTGGTGCTGGTGCTAGCCCACAGTAATCTTTGCACTTTGGCACCTTTGGCGGCTAGGGCTTGCCAGCGACTATCAGCAATAATTTTTTTGTACTCTTGATAAGCAATTTTGGCATTGGCGATCGCTACTTTACCTTTGACAGCAGTGAGTTTGGCTTCTACATTCATATCATCAATGCCTCGTTTCAATTTGGCATCGATTTTGCTGTCAACGTTGCTGTCAATGCGACTCAGGAAAAAACTGGCAACAGAAGCTATTTTGCTAATATCTTTACCCTCTGCTACCCGTTTTTCTAAACCCCGAATATAAGCCCAAGCTGTGTTGATATAGCTGTCTACAGAAAATAACAGGGTAATATTCACGTTAATTCCCTCAGATATTGCCTGTTCGACGGCTGGCAATCCTGCTGCTGTACCAGGAATCTTAATCATCACATTTTCCCGGCCAATTTCTTGGAAATAACGCCGGGCTTCAGCTATTGAGGCTTGGGTGTCATTGGCGATGGTTGGTGGAACTTCGATACTCACATAACCATCTTGTCTATTCGAGGCTTCATATACAGGACGCAAGATATCACAGGCATTACGGATATCTGCAAACACTAGGGATTCATAAATTTTGTAAGTTGGTAATCCCGCCCGAATGCCTGCTTCTATATCAGCATCATAAATTGCATTATCAGCAATGGCTTTCTCAAAGATAGTTGGATTGGAGGTAATGCCACAAATTCCTTTGTTTTCAACTAAGTTTTTGAGTTCCCCTGATTGAATAATGTCTCGGCTCAAATTATCCATCCAGATACTTTGACCGTATTGTTTGATTTCTAATAAATGATTGGTGGCCATAACTTTTATTCCACTCCAATGATGATGTTTCTAAGTGAATTTGGCAAAAACCATCAAATAAAAGCTTTGATGGTAACTTTTGCATTTTGGCGTTGCCTATCACTTATTGCATCGGCCAGCTGAGATAATCTCTCATAGACACCTAAAAATTGCTACAGGGAGTCCTGAGTCTGAATGTTGGGTAAAAATCACTAGCCTCTAGCTGCTCAAACCTCACTTCTGGTGAACATTTTGAATAAATGACTCGACTTTGGCGACATCCTCTTTGCTACCAATAATTAGTGGGGTGCGTTGATGCAGTTTTGTTGGCACTACGTCTAATATCTCTACTAATCCTGTAGTAGCACGACCACCGGCTTGCTCAATTAAAAAAGCTAGGGGAGCAGATTCATACAACAAGCGCAATTTCCCCTCTGGTTTTTGAATTGTCCCTGGATACAGAAACACACCACCTTGCACTAAAATTCTGTGGATATCGCTCACCATTGCACCACTATAACGCGCGCTATAGCCTTCGGTGCGATGAACGTAACGGATGTATTCCCGCAAGGATTCTTCCCATTGCCAAAAGTTACCTTCGTTAACGCTGTAAATAGCACCGTGGTTGGGAATGCGAATGTTTTCTTCGGTGAGGATGAATTCCCCTAAGCTGGGGTCGAGGGTAAAGGAATGAACACCCCTACCAATAGTATAGACTAGCATCGTGCTAGGCCCGTAAAGGATGTATCCGGCCGCAATTTGGTTGCGTCCGTTGCTCAGGAGGTCTTTAGCTTGACCATCGCTGTCATCTCCTTGCTGTTGACGGATGGAAAAGATGGAACCCAAACTTAAATTCGTGTCGGTATTCGATGAACCGTCAATTGGGTCATACAGAAGGGTATAACGACCTATGGGGCAGTTTTCAGGAATATAGTAGGGTTGATCCATTTCTTCGGATGCTAGGCGACACACTAAGCCGCTTTGCTTAAACACGGAGATAAATACGTCATTGGCATAAACATCCATTTTTTTCACAGATTCGCCTTGGACGTTGACTTCTCCGGTAAATCCCAGAACGCCTTCCATTAACCCCGCACGGCTGAGGCGACGAGCAATTAGTTTGCCAGCCAGAGCAATACGATTCATCAGCGCACTTAAATCTTGTGCATCTGAGGAAAAACTCTGAAGCTGCTGTAGTACGTGTCGTGATAAGGTTGTACAATCACGATCTAAACCTTTGTCTGTAGCGTCGTACATAGATAACTCTAAAGATTCTGACGCTTTAGTCATTTGCTGTACTCCCTAGCGACTGGCTGTGGTTGGGACAGTAAGTTGATTGGTGGCAACTTATAGCTGCTGCCTCTATCTTAGAAAGGTAATTTGATAACCTCGATGTGATTTTAGATAAACTAAAGAAATTGATTTTTTCTGGCTGCTATGTTTGGGGCGATCGCTGTTGTCAAACCCAGATTTTGAGTATTAATACTTACTTTTTTGTACGATATCTAAAATTAGCTCCTAGGTGCTACTCTCACATTTCTGCTCACATCAGTCAATTAACCAACATTGCACTACCCGATTTCTTTTGACTTCAAGCCAGCAAAAATCAATGCTTATGTCCAAAAATGAGCAGTTCTAGCAAATAAAATCCGACAAGTTAGGTTCATGACCTACTAGATACTACTCGTCGGATTCAGGTGGATATTTATACTGCTTTGTCAATTGCGGATAGCAAATTTAATTCATTCGGCTGTTGTTAAGTGCCGCGACATTTGCTACGCTAGGAATTCACTTGAGTTAATAGTCTTTTTTTCTCCCCCAACTACCTTGTTTGTCATCTTCTCGCGGTTTGGCTTTGTTAACTTTGAGTTGCCGACCCATCCATTCTGCGCCATCTAATTCGCTGATAGCCGCATCTTCTTGGGAGTCATCAATCATTTCAACAAAGGCAAAACCACGCATACGTCCGGTTTCTCGGTCGGTAGGCAATACAATTCTTTTGACTTCGCCGTAATCTGCAAATACGGCTTTCAAGTCTGCTTCAGTAGCGCGGTAGGAGAGATTTCCAACGTAGATAGTCATGTGGGATCAAGTAATTTTCAACTAAAAGCGATACGTTCAGCGTTAAAAACAGATTGCAAAGTTTGCATAGTCTCTTTTTTGGTCACAGATGGTCAATGTTGTCGGGCAGCATTGAGATTGCTAGCATTATCTTCAACTAAACCTTAAGTGGGGCTGAACTTACGCATACGCTCATATCATAACTGATTGTGACATTTTTCAAAGTGAGAGATTTTACAAACTCTTATCAAATAAAATTAGCAAGTCTTATATGTTTCTATAGTTATCAAAAATTTGTTTTCTAGATTACAAATTCTTCAGATTCATTACCAGTAAAGACGTAGCACTGCTACGTCTCTACTGATTCATCTACATCTTCACATTAATTTAATTTATCGAAAAAATCGCTTGAAAACCCCATGCTTCTCAGAAGGCTTTACTCAATGGTAATGGATTGAGGCCCGGAGGCTTTGCCATTACCGGCTGGAGTGGTTTGGGTAGAATAACCATTAACACCTACTTGTTTATCCAGCCAACTTTTGACAGGATCATCTGCCAGGTTGAGTTTCAACACGCCAGAGACAAATCCACCCAGAAAAGAAGCAGGGTGTTGAGTCAATTGTTTAAATAGGGGAGACAACTCATTAATAAACATTCCGACTCTCCTGAAAATGTTGCAAAAATTAGCACTGTTTAAATAATCGTAACGTGTAAGTTTGGGCAGAGGAATAGTCAAGATTTGCCAATATCATATCCCTCAAGGGGTGGGGCGGCTTTGCTTCGGCTTACGGGAAGCTATGCCAACCCCAGCCATTGCTGTGGCGGAATTAATTGGGACTTGGTTCAGGCATCATGCACTTATCAGAGTCACAACCGGCTGGGCCGACTTCCATTAACTCGCCGAAATCGTAGCGACTTAAGACTGCATAGAAATCATCGGTTTTGCGGCGTGATGCTACTGCTTGCATCATTTGATCATATTTTTCTTTGGAGATTGGCTCAAATGGCAAGCGCGGGAAGGTTTGATGATCATCAAATCTAGCTAGTAGTGCAGCACTCATGTAGCCTTCATCATTGTGAATGGCTTCCCAGATGCGAGTTCCCAAGGCTTCTACTTCATGTTCTCGCAACTCGATAGTCGCAGAGGTATTGTGAGTGACGTAGAATTTCTGTACTTGCATATAGAAATCCATTTGGGCGATCGCATTAAATTTACTGATATCAATCACATCAGCACCGGGTAAGTCAGCCCAAGATACAGCCACAGGTATTTCTACTAACCATTCTGTCACTCTCGGATCAAAAGGATCATTAAGCAAATTCCCCTGTTCATCCTTGTCTGACTGAGAAGGAATCACACTGTAACCGTAGTCTAGACAAGCTAAAGCCACGGGGTCATTTTTACGGAATGTAATCCGACGAATAAACCTTTGGGCTTTGGGGGGATGCCAACCAGGACTAGCACCTGTTAATAGAGATTTTGTGCCACTGGGTTGGACTGTGGTACAACGATTTGGGCGTTTGAGGTGGTGGCGATCGCAATAATCCCACACTACACGCTCTACAATTTCTTTCCAAAAAGTTAAGTATTTTTCTTCCTGGTGTTTAAATGCTAATCCTTGAGGCGTTTCCGGTCTACCAGCTTCCCACCAGCGCAACCAATCCACACCAAAAGCATGGACAAAGAAATCAAATAAACCAGTGAAAGAAACCCCTACAATTGGGTCTAATTCCCGACTGTATTGATAGCGTGGTTCTTGGAATTTGTGATTTAAAAGTGCGGCTACAGATAACGCCCCAGCCGTGAAAGCCTCCTCTTGTTCTTTGTAGTTTAATGGGTCAATTTGATTGAGGTGAATTTCCGCGAGATTACAGTGGAAATCGCTACCAATGATTTCTCCACAGTTGTGAGCAACGATTCCATTAGCATCAAACTGAGAAGCCCCTGGTACAGTACAATCATAAACACCTTCAAAACCGTCAGGTACAATTTGCTTAACTTTAACGGCAAATCTCTCATTATTTAGCTTTCTTCTGTACCCAGACAATAATTCTTGTAAGCGTTTTGCTTTTTGTGGTTCTTGAAATCCTACAATTTTTTGAAAATAATAGAGATTATCATTGGAGATCACCAATTCATGTTGCGCTTTACAAGCGTACAATGCTAATTCACGATTACTATCAGGAAGATGACGATAGCTTTCAGGACGACGCTGTTGATAAATCGTGGAAATAATCCCCAATCTTGCCAGCATCCTTTGAACAATCTGCAAAGTTTCCAGATTACTTTGTGCCAGTCTAACGCTAACACCTTTTTGTTGATTGCCTTGTACACTGCCATCAGCATCAAACAAACCACGTAAGAAACCACGATAAAACTCATAGCTGGCTTGCTCAATTTTATCTGTTGGCATTTTATTTTCTAAAGTAACACCATAATCAGCCGCCAATTTAGCCAAGCCTGATGAGCTAATAACTCGGTGTTTTAGCTGTTGATGATAGCAACCAGAGGTTGTAGAACTGGAGAAATTTACAGCTTTTTTGAGTAATGCAACTGCATATTGTCCCATTTCTTCTTGGCTATCTTGCCAGTATCTGAGATAAGCTGTTCTGCCCCATTGTGTTGATGCGATACTGCCATCGCCAATCAGATTACCAATTAACCAACCCTCATCAAAAGTACCAAAACTATCCCAAGGTTGTAAGCCACGATGGTTATGAACTAAAATATAATCACCAGGGGATAAATTTTGAGTTTCCACCCATTGAGTGTATTGCTTTTTCTGAGTTTGGGCAGTGACTTTGAGTAGCTGATGATTTTCAGTCAAACGCAATTCATAGCCTTCTTGAGTGATAACTTTTAAGATGGGTTTGACTCCAGTAAACCAAAAGCCATCAGTTGTAGTGCTGAATAATTCTCCATTGACATAGACACTCAACTGTTTACCTATCAAGTCTTTAACTTGTCGCGCACCTTGTTCAGTATGAATCCAAGTGTCAGAAGTAATACACGGATTCAGCCCATAACGACCCAAACGATGCTCTAATTCATTAGCATCTATTTCTGGGTGACGTTCTTGTAACCATTGTTTGGCGTTACCTTGTTCGTAAGCTTGCAAAAACTCTTTTTTCAATGCGGGTGTAGTTAACAAATCACAGTTAGCTCTAGCAACAGCTTCACCAGCCCATTGAATTGCACCTTCACCACTGTAATATTGCTTACGTACTGCATTAATACATTCTTCTAGTGTGGGCTTGCGGTGAAAAACTCTGGTGTGGTTTGCCATCCGCAAAGCATCACGCTCAGGATCAATGCGCCAGTTGCCGTTTTCATCTTGTTGCCAGAGGTTATCTTTGGCAGTTGCGCCTGGCTCATCGTCAGATGTAAACTGGCGCATTCCGGCACTGTTATGCGTCAAATAGCCATCGCAGTAGAAACAATGAGCTTCTTCCACTTCAATATCATAAGTTTGGACATGATCGTAACTGCCCAATCCTTTAACAGTGACTGGAATATCTAAGGAAATATTACCCTCAGTAATGTAGCGTTCGTAATTGGCATCTACAGTCCGAGAACCTTGAAAACCCATCTCGCGCATTTCACTATAGGTGTAAGCTTCCCGCATAATTGCACCAGGAACGGTGAAGCCATACATCTTTAAACCTTGGCGTAGTTCACCTTTAGCTGAATGAGGCGCAATTAGGCTGTTGTAACGCTCCTTTAGGGCTGGAATTGTCAAGTTGTACTTAACTTGCCAACTGGAATTTTGCGGATAAGTTGTGGTTAGTCTACCTGCAATACCCAAGCTGGATAAAACTACACTTACTTGTCTGATAAATGACCGATAAACTGAGGTCACTAAATGAGGAGGTCGGTTATTCACACCGCCATTACTGTCCATTAAACCGGCAAGATAAGCAGCCCGGATATCTACAGAACCTTGCAAAATAAAACTAGGTACTACTAGAGGAACATTGGGCTGCTTGATGTGCTGATGAAAATACTCAGCTAGGCGAATTGAGGAACAGATGGATTTGGCTGTGTTTTCGCCTTTGGTGATGCTATGAACTGCACTCAAACCAAATAAAGCTAAAGCCGCATTAATTTTAGCTTGAATTCGACTGGTAAGTTCTGCATCCAAGCTGTTCATTGACCACTCAACACGTCCGTAGGGTTTACTGTATTGATTGTGACCAAGAGCTACATAGCCATCACCATGAGTGAACCCTATGAGCCAAGCTACTTCCGCAGTTAGCTCAGGAACAACAAAGGTTTTAGCTGTGCGAGTTTGGGAGGGTCGAGATTCGGTAAAATCAGGTGGTAGATGGGTAACTGTACCTGGTAAAACTTGTTTGTTGTGGAGTAGGCGATCGCCTTCTACTAAACTGTTAACGTATTTCCAAACAATGCCCCCTTTTGCATCTGCTAGCACTGCTTGCCGATGGTTCAATGTTGCTCTGGGGTAAGTTGCATTGGTTTCAATCTCGTAGACATCTTGCAAGCCTTGGTCAAATTTATCCACAACTCGGCGGAAGCCTAAAGGAGTTTGTACCAAGTCGCCCACTTGTACATCACAAATGGGAACTAGACCTTTAGAGGTATGAACCAAAGCATCCTCTGGGAGACAACGGCGGATATTCCCTGCCACTATGGTGACTGCTGCTTCGTCAATCAACAAACAGCACTCAACTGAATTTAATTGTCTACCTAAAGCTTTATTGAGAATGGTAGCACAACGCTGATATAGTCCAGGTAATTTTACCGGGTTAGCTACACCGCCAAAGCCTTGCAGGGTTTCCCCGGCTTGACGGACATCACTAATATCAACGATGACTTGTACTTCATCAGTAAACCTTTCATCTGTGGAGAGTTCTAAGAGTGTTTGGTAGGATTTTACCCAACCTTCTCGGCTATCTCCGACGTAGATAGTAACGCTGTTGCCTTCTATATTGGTTTGTGTATGTTCACGACGTAATTCTTTGGATGTATTACCAACTTCACCCCGTACAGTGACATGGAGACGATTACGGATGGGAGGCAGTTGATTAATATACTGCGGTTCGATAATTGCGCCTGTACCGCAACCCATCATGGCTAGATCCATCATTAACCCGAAGGCTTTCCAGTCTTTGAGGTTGGTGGATGTGCAGTTATACGCGCCAGAAAAGTTTTTCGCCTGGGATATCCAATCTGTACCGCCTACCCACAACCAACGCCCACTGGGTAAGGATTTTAAGTTACGCTGGGTTTTTGTTAAGGTGGCTGCTTCTTCTGGTGTGAGTTTACCTAACTCTACTAAACCTTGGATAGTGCGATCGCAAACTTCGTCCCAGGTTTCTCTTAACCCGGCTGGTGTGCGACGGCTATAAGTCCTAAAAAACACGGGATTAGCGGCTGGTGCAGTTTCGGGAAACCTTACACCCTGACGTTTTTTTTCCAGTTCCTGAACCATATAAAAAGTTTTGTTGCTTGTGAACAGATTACGACTATACGCCAAGTAGATTCAGTATTAAAGCTTGAAAATTTTTCCACTTTAGGCTATGTCATGCCTGTACTAATAGCAACATCTATTTTAGATTGTATAAATTAATTTAATACTGAGACAATCAATATACATAGTTATAATTATTACCAGCCTTGTCTGTAAATAATCATCGGTATGAAGAAAATCTAGCCTGTACTCTATGGCGATTCAAACAACCCTTTGGGACGATCAGCCTATGAGATTTAACTCAAAGATTGCCAATTGTCCGACTTTGCGCTAAATCTGGGTCTGGATAAATTGCAACAAAAGTTCATCATGTCCCTAGCTCCTTGGCGAAGTGCGATCGCTCATGCTCTCCACCGTAACCGCAGTCTTGTGTATGCCCGTTACCTACAACTGGCAACAGTCCGCGCAGATGGTCGTCCTGCCAATCGTACTGTTGTCTTTCGTGGCTTCTTGGAAGACAGCAACCAGCTAAAATTTATCACCGATAGCCGCAGCGATAAAATTGAGCAGATACAGCAGCAACCTGGGGCGGAAGCTTGTTGGTATTTCCCCAACACTAGAGAACAATTTCGCTTTACTGGTGACTTAACTGTGGTAACTGCTGACGAAACCTTCCCACATCTTCAGCTAGCCAGAATTGCAATGTGGCAACAATTGAGTGATGCGGCACGCTTACAATTTGCTTGGCCCCACCCCGGTAAACCAAGAGCCGAGAAAGTCGCCTTTGAGCCACCACCACCAAATCCTGAGCAACCAGTAGCCAATTTTTGCTTACTCCTACTCAACCCCGTACAGGTAGATCACTTAGAATTACGTGGCGAACCACAAAATCGCCGCTTTTACTATCGTGATGAACATCAAGCATGGTCTACTCAAGAGGTGAATCCTTAGAGGGGTGTGGGGGAGCGGAGGAAGCGGAGGAAGCAAGAGAGGCGGAGCAGGGAGCAAGGGCGAGTAATTTCCCCTTTTACCCCTGCAAAAAGCCCCAATTCCTCTTTTTTCCCAGTCCCCAGTCCCCAATTGTTAAATCCCTGCTCCGTCTAAAAACTGCTGTATTACTTTATCTCTGAGGTTACATATAGGAGCAGTTTCTACAGTTTCACCGTCTTTGATGACATAACTGACTAAAACTGGAGTTTTAGCTGTAGATTGTTGATGCTGTAGAGTTTGTATTTGCTCTTCTAATGCCTCAATTCTATTGACTAAAGCGCGAATAACTTCCGCTTCTGAATCTGGCAAGTTATTATGTTCTAGAGGCTCAACACGCACTCCTGAACGATAGACAATTCGACCGGGTACGCCGACAACTGTGCAATTTGAAGGGACATCACGCAGTACAACTGACCCTGCACCTATGCGGACATTGTTACCAATTTGAATGTTTCCTAGTACCTTAGCACCAGCACCGACAACCACATTCTCACCCAGGGTAGGGTGGCGTTTGCCGCTTTCTTTACCTGTTCCGCCTAGGGTGACACCTTGATAAATTAAGGTATAATCACCGATAATTGCTGTTTCGCCAATTACCACGCCCATACCGTGGTCAATAAACACGCCTTCGCCGATGGTTGCGCCTGGGTGAATTTCAATGCCCGTTAAAAACCGAGCAATGTGAGAAATCAAGCGGGGGATAAAAGGAATACCAATATTATGTAGCCAGTGAGCCAGCCGATGGCAAATTAGGGCTTGTAAACCAGGGTAACAAAACAAGACCTCCAACAGATTACGAGCAGCTGGGTCACGTTCAAATATGATACGAAAATCAGCACGTATTGTAGATAGCACGAGATAGCATCCTCGGAAAGCACAACAAGCTACTATCCAATCATATCGTTGATAGGGATTGAGGATGGGGAAAAAGTTTGGAATGACGAGTTTAAAGTTCCTGTACTGTCAAAGTGTAATTATGCTTGACTCCGGCTTTAAACGTACCTACCCACACACGATAGATTCCTTTTTTCCAGTTTTGATCAACAATGCTAGCGTCTTTATTTTTATCAGTGTCATCACCACAACGAATGGTATTATTATCTGGCCCTTGAATTAATAAAGTTGTATCGTTGCCGCCACTGTTGACGCTGATTCTCAAGTTGGCAAAGTTTTTTTCTAAAATCATGATGTGGTCTGGATTAGGATCGGCAAAACCGATACAGGCTTGTTTATTGCGATCGCGGTTACTAATGGCAGACAATGAGTAATAACCGCTTGTAAATCCGGCAAATTTACCCGTTTCTGCGGTAAACCCTGGTAATAAGTTGAACCGACCAAAATTGGGTGTTTCTGCTATTACAGGTGTAGCAATTACAGCCGCTAATAAACCTAAAAGCCAACCGCCTCGAAAATCCAGTCGGGGGAGACAGTTTTTCATTTTGACCTACCAAATTTTTTTATATCATTGATGATATATACATATTTTAATGAGAATTTTTCAGATAAATTGTCTGAAATTGTGACACATTTTATTGTGCCACAGGACTTATTTCTCAACTAATTGGCAAATTGACTGATGATATCATGTCCGGCTAATTACTTATGATAAGTTTTCGATGCTGAACTTTTCCCTTTTCCCTTTTCTCTTTTCTTGTTCCCTGTTCCCTGTTAAGAGTTCCCTACCCCAACAGATATGATAACTATTCAAACGGACATGATATGATTTACAGCTAATATTTTCTCAATGGGAATTTTGCGGTTTTTTTCTTCCTATCGGTTGTGGTTACTAGGGACGTAATTCTATGAAAAATCCGCCTTTGAGTGTGCTGGGTTCGCTACCATAGCTACTGAAAGTAATTGAACGCAGTTTGTCAAAAAATGGTTTACCCACTACTTCTACAAGCTTCAAAATTGGTAACTGACGCTCGAATAAATTCTGAGTTTTGTGCCAGTCAATATATACATATCCTTGGTTGGGTTCGGGTATGGCAGCAATACTGTTTTGGAAGTTACGGTTTTTCAGGAAAGAATTATCTTGATTCGTAAAAATTTGATGAATGGTGTCTAGGTTAGAGGTAAAAATCTCATACTTTCCTAAAGTTGTATGTATGGCTTTGACTTTGGCTTCGATGGTGAAAGATGGCGGCTGTTGAGTGTCAGGTTGTTGAGTAGTTGCAATTAAATCCGCCCAAGCGGCAACTTTTTGTTGATCTAAACTTAAAGTATTGCTATTCAGTCCTTGAGATGAGGCGATCGCATCTAAACGCGCAATTCCTTCTGGCACACTTTCCAGTTTTTCCGCGATAAAAATCCAGTCTGGTGTGGTTTGTGCTGTACGGGGGATGAGTGCTAAGGCGTATTCTCCTTGTACCCAGCTAAATATATCTTGTTCTAAATTGATACCCCAGTTTTTTTCGACATCTTGTATTGGTTGTACCAATCTGGAAATTATATCTGTTCCTGAACCAGATATGGCTGTTTTTGCTTGTATCCAGAGTTTGCCTAAATCACTATTACCTAAATTGCTTAAATGAGAACCAGAAATGACGAACCCGGCTGAGGCGGGAATATATTGTAATGCGCCTACAGGTTGAGATAATGGCGGCGATGTGGGTACAATCTCTGATGCTGCCAAGAATGTAGTTTCTGCTAACAGTCCTTTAGGGTTGAATGTCAGAGCTAAAATTTGACTGTCGTAGGTTGGTTGTGGTAATTCTAACCCTTGCCATTCTGCTAATCTGGGGAGATTTAGGAAGGCTACGGCTACAGAACCTTTAGGTAGTTGTTGGGTGGCTTTTTGGTATTGGGAAGAACTTGTCAAATTCAAGTCAGGGGCTTGAACGTTATTAATGGCATCACGCAACACTCTAGAATCGTTAGCAAACAAGACGAAGCTATCAACTACTGCACCTGCTAAGGGTTCTAGGTTTGGTTGTGCGTCATCGTAAAGTAGCTTTGCACCTTTGTATTCTTCTGTTGCTAGGTTTGCTCCTGCTAACACCCGCTTGGAGAATAACAACTCGACAAACTCGCGGCTTTTTTCGGGTTTATCTGTGGCTAACACCATGAGATATCCTGGCTGTTTACCATTTTCGGCATCGCGATCAATATCTGGGGTGGTAACAGCTAGTGTGATTTCTTCTCCTAACCAGGGTTGAATGTCTTGGCGATAATCTAAACCACTGTTAGCTAATAAGCTGGTTTTGAGTTTAGATAGTTCTCTAGCATTTGACAAAGCTTCTAAGCGGTCTGGATTCGCTAACAATGAAACTGTCACGGGTGCTAGTTTGGAGACGAATATAGCAGCACCTGACTGGGAGGTAGAAGCAATCAGGTTAACCGGACTTTTCACAAATAACCAGTAAAATCCAGCGATCGCTATCATCACTAAGGCGATCGCACCTGCTACCAGAAAACCGGAGAGTGAGCGTTGTGTATTCACAGTAGACTTATCTAAAACACAGCTTTACAGCTATTTAAGCAGAAAATTAGGGACTGATACCGTTTCTTTAAGTTAAAAAATTTTTGTAAGCACAGTTAATCATGTTAATCAAGTCTGGAATATCAAATGGTTTATTCAGAAAATAATAAATCCCCAAGGATGATGCTATCTCTTCTATTTTTACGCAGGAACTAACCATGATAACTGCTAATTTTATGCTTTTTTCTTGCAGGTGCTGATATACTTCTACGCCTGTTAATTCTGGCATGTGATTGTCTAAAATCAATACGTCTGGTTGCTCTTTCAAAATTTTTTCTAGTGCTTCTTTGCCATTTTTGGCTTCTCTGACATCCCATCCTTCTTCTTCAAGTATTAAAGTTAATAAAGTCCGATGTGATTCTTCATCGTCTGCAATTAAAATTCTGGGTTTTACTAAATTATCAGATTGCATTATTTCTTATTCCCTATTGCTATGTTAAAAATTGATTTGATGCGGAATTAGGCGAATTTTGGCGAATTTATATTTAATTTGTGAAAATTGCTAAATTAGTATTCTTTAAAACCCTGATAATCGTAGTTTATCTTACCAAATTTACATCATTGTCGATGGTTCATGGTGTATGTTATGCCGTCAAACGAAAATGTATCCTGAGAATTTACCTGTGTTATTTCTCCAAGGATGATGACTACCAGTAAATTGCATATCCTAGTTAATTAAAATTCTCGTTTCAATAGTTAACTAGGTTATAGTAAATTTCAGCGAGCCAAATTTGAACATTCTTGATTTTATGTTGTTTTCAACAATAAGTGTACTTATTCATGCAATTCTGAATTTATTGAATAAACTCGATAAAAAGGGGATAGGATTTCAACTACCAATGGGTTGAAGCTATAAACAGAAACTTGATAACTCAATCCAAGAAAAATGTCAACACTTTCTTCTGTTTAATCTATTGCTGTAAAATCCCAGTGCAGTATTTTAGCAATTTGAACAGGGAGAGTAACTGGATCAAAGGGTTTGAGGATTACACCTGCAATGTTATACTGTCGCAACATTTGGGAATCTAGCCACCGCGCTTTAGCACTCAGCAGCAATACGGGAATAGCTTGAGTTTTTGGGTTATGTCTGAGTTGTTCTAAAAATCCAAAGCTATCTATACCAAGGGTTGAGATATCCAGTAAAATCGCATCGGGATGATCAACTGCTGCCGTCTGCAATCCTTGTAATGGAGAATCGGCTGTCATGACATTCCATCCGCCTAAGTCTTTTAGGCAGAGTTCTACAATCTCACGCACATTAATTTCATGATCAATAATTAATATTTTTTTGATAGCTATACCCATCTCCTCAAAAATGTTCATGTTACGGACTTGTGCTATAAAAGGTTTTTATCTATAGTCCTGCCATAAACAAAAAGATAAAATATAAAAATAAAGAACTAATAAAGATGGGAATTTTGTTAGAAAGTTTTAAGAATTACCCCAGCCGAGAATGTCGGCAACTTCGTCAGAAATGGTAGTGGGTTCAAATGGTTTGCTAATGACTCCAGCAATTCCCATCTGAGCAAAACGGGCGCGATCGCTTGGTAGAACTTTCGCGGTTAATAAAATTACTGGGATAGTTTGGGTTGTAGGATGCGCTTGTAGTTGCTCATACACTGCAAAGCCATCCATATCAGGCATAGATACATCCAACAAAATGGCATCAATGGCTTGTGTTTGGGCGATTTTTAAGGCTTCTTTTCCAGATGCAGCCGTGAGGGTGTTCCATCCTCCCAAGTCTTCTAAACAAGCCTGTACCAATTCCCGGAGGCGTTCTTCGTCATCTACTATTAATATTTGTTTAGTCATTAGTCATTAGTTATTAGTGTTTCTCTCCTGCTTCCTCCGCTTCTTACTCCCTATTTCTCAGTGGCAGAGTAAAGAAAAATGTGCTACCTTCACCAAGTTTACTTTTAGCCCAAATTTTACCGCCATGTTGATCGATAATACTGCGGCAGATTGCCAATCCTAAACCAGTTCCGCCTTTAGAGCGTGAGTCTGAGGCATCTACTTGTTGAAATCTGCCAAAGATTAGTTCTAGTTTATCTGCGGGAATGCCCCGCCCTTGATCACTAATTTGGAACAGTACGCAATCTTGTTGGCTTTTGACACTCAGCGTAATGGTGGAATGGGCAGGAGAGAATTTAATGGCATTACTTAACAGATTGGTAAGTGTTTGAATTATGGCATCAGCAGCTGCCCAAACTTGGGCATCGGTGGGATTGATATTAAAGGTGATATGTTGCTGATTCGCGATCGCCTGCACTCCCTCGACTGCTTGTTGAATTAAATCAGCTACATTACAGGTGGTTTTTTCTAAGACGGCTCGACCTGATTCTAACCGTTCTAAATCTAAAATATCATTGACTAAACGCACTAAGCGATCGCTGTCGATTAATGCAATCTCAATCATGCGTTGGAATTTCTCCGGTTTTTGATCGTAAATCCCACTGTTAAGTAAACCTAGTGCTGCCCGAATGGCGGTTAAAGGAGTGCGGAGTTCATGACTAACAATGCCAATAAACTCACTTTTCATCTGCTCAATCTGCTGTAATTCCGTAATATCTTCGGCAATACCAGCAATTCTCACCATTTCCCCAAGTTCATTTTTAATCGGGAAGGCGCGATCGCGAATCCAACGCATTGAACCATCAGGACGGATGATACGATATTTGATGTCATATTTTCCTGTTTTCACCTGTTCGCTGTATGCTATCTCGACGTTTTGACGCTCATCTGGGTGAATGGCATCTAACCAATCTGAGTAGTTTTGGTAGAGACTTTCACAACTCCTTTTCCAGATGGTTTCATAGGCTTTGCTCACATATAAAATTCGCTGGCTTTGATGATCTGTTATCCAAAATACTGCATGGATGTTTTCTGCTAGCTGACGAAATTTTTCTTCGCTCTGGCGCAAAGCATTTTCTGCTTGTTTGCGCTCAGTAATATCATTGTTAATCTCTAAGATTTTCATCGGTTTACCAGTGTTGTCTGTTTGTAAAACCCAACGACTGGCTACAGTCACAGGTTGAGCATCCCGGCAGAAATGGATCAGTTCTCCTTCCCAATAGCCTTTTTCTAAAAGTTCCGCCTCTATCTCTGGTAAGGGTTTGGGAAATTGAGTCTTGAGGAGAGTATGGGTGTTCTGTCCTAAAGCTGCGGCTGTGTTCCAGCCATACATAGACTCGGCTCCCTTGTTCCAGAAGCATATCACCCCGTTTAACTCAGTGGTGATGATAGTATCGTGTGCTAAATCTAATAGTTGTGCCTGTTCCGCTAGCTGTTGACTAGCTTGGTGTTGTTCCATGAGCGTGGCTATGAGGCGATCATTTACTTCTGTCAGTTGTGCTGTGCGCTCTACTACCCGTTGCTCAAGTTCGTTGTTCAATTGCTGTAAAGCTATTTGGGCTTGTTTGCGATCGCTAATATCTCGACAAACGCAAAATCGCAAAATTTCCCCTTCCCATTCCACAACGCTAGAGCTGATTTCTACATCGTAGATTGAGCCATCTTTTCGGCGGTGGCGAGTTTCCAAGACTCCGCTTTTGAAGTGGATGTAGTCAGACATTAATTGCTGAAGTTCTTCAGTAGTAAACTCAGCATCCCAGTCATAAATATTCAGTCGAGTAATTTCTTCTGGTGTGTAACCAAGCATTTGAGCAAATCGGGGATTGGCATCTAGGACATTTCCTTGCTCATCTAAAATTACGATGCCATCAAAGGATGTATTAAACAACGTCTGGATACGAACTAGCTCTTTTGCTAAACTTTGTTCTGCTTGCTTACGCTGGGTAATATCCTCAGAAAAAATGATAATCCCACCAATTTCACCTGTAGCAGTATGCCAAGGGTGAATTTCCCAACGTATCCATTGCTGCATCCCATTTGGGCGGATAAAGGAATCTTCCTCACATTTATCAACCGCCCCAGCCAAACACCGTTGATGAATCTGCCGCCATCTTTCAGGAAGTTCGGGAAAAATTTCGTAGTGCGATCGCCCAATTATTGATCCGGCTGAATTTAGCTGGTAGTCATCTACCCATCGCTGGCTCACCATGACATAGTGCATATTTTTGTCAAACATGGCAATACTAGCAGGTGCGTATTGAGCAAATAACCGTAGGGTAATTTCCTGTTGTTGTAAAGCTGCTTCAGCTTGTTTACGTTCTGTTAATTCAGTTTGTAATTGGGCAAATAAAGCAGCTTGTTGGATGACAATACTTACCTGCGCCCCTAACTGACGCAGCAGATCGATTTCTGAGGATTGCCACTCACGAGGGGCGGCACAGTGATGAGCCGCTAGCAATCCCCACAATTCATTACCTTGGAAAATGGGAACAACCAGGTTGGCTCTGACTTGCAAACTGGCTAAAAAATCCACGTGACAGGGGCTAATTCCAGCCGTATAAATATCAGCTTTTGCAGTAACTAAGCCTTGTTTAAACGGTTCAACATACTCTTCACCAATGCAGGGGTCATAAATCTGAAGTGGTAAAATAGGCATCCATTCAGGTGCCACAGATTCCACAATAATAGTTCCACCCCAAGTGGGAGAAAATTGGAAAATAGTGACGCGATCGCACCCCAAAAACCGCCGCACTTCATCTACAGTAGTTTGTAGAATATCTTGTAAGTTGAGCGATCGCCGGATGTGTTGCGTCATCTCCATCACTAAGCGTTGTTGCTCAACTTGCTGTTGTAGTAAACCTTGGGCTTGCTTGCGCTCATCAATAGCCATGACAGTCCCAGTCATACGCACTGGTTGCCCTTCTGTGCTATAAAATGCCTGTCCCCGTCCCTCAATCCAGTGGATGCTACCATCTGCCCAGATGACACGAAACTCACACTGATAGATGCTGTGAGTCAAGAGTGCTTGTTGTACTGCCTGATTAAGTATCTCGCGGTCATCAGGATGCAAGCAAGTGTCAAAGGTTTCATATCTACCATCAAAACTACCAGCAGTCAAGCCAAATAACTGTTCGTGTTCTGGTGACCATTTAATGTGTCCTGTCACCAGATTCCAGTCCCAAATCCCCATCTTGGCAGCCGATAGAGCCATCCGCAGTTGTTCAGCATTTTCCTGAATCAATTTCTCAGTCAATTGTTGAATCTTGCGTTTGCTGTTCAGCAGATTGCTAGTAATTAGGTTAATTGTCAAGGCAACTGATAGAAACAGCCCTAACCGCAATATATCCGGTATTTGAGTCAGCCAAAGTTGATTTTTAGGGGGAATCAGGAAATAATTGATTGCCAATGTCGAAAGCACGATTGTAACTATCCCCGGCCGCAAACCACCATACCAGGTACTTATAATGATGGCTATGTAAAAAACAGCACCAATTCCTTGATGTAAGATAGATTCTAACCACAGTGATAGTAGCAGGGCGATCGCAGTGGCCACAACAGCAATAAGATATGGTAATGCTCGCTGATAAGTTCGCATGATTGTTAACCTCTCCCTGGTTATCGACGCGATCGCTTTCTTTCAATCCGGCTAATTACCCTTGACACCAGTTCAGGCCCTAGCACTGGCTTAGTAATAAAATCATCGGCTCCGGCGGCAAAGGCTTGCTGAAGCGATTCGGCATCTGTGTGTGCTGTGACGACCAAAATAAATAAATCTCCCCACTGAGCATCCTGCCGCACGACTTGACACAACTCTAATCCACTAACTTGTGGCATTTCTAAATCTAGTAACACTAAGTCTGGTGCAGTTGCGGTTAATACTTCCCAAAATCGCTGCGGTTCACTCAGCGTTGTTACTTCTAATCCCCAAGGAGTCAGCAATGCGGATAATCCAGTCAGAATTACAGGATCATCGTCTACGATTAACACTTTGGCTTCTGAGGTTTGAGGTTGAGGTAAGACACGGGATAAAGTTTGAAAAATCTGCTCGGTTGTAGCTCCTTTATGTAAAAATTGTTTTGCTCCTAACCGTGATACTGCTAGGCGATCAGCAAGGCTATCTCTGGCGGTAAATACAACTATGGGGAGATTAGGCGATCGCTGTGCTAGTTCTTGCAAAAATGTCAATCCATTTTCTTCTATACCGGAAAAGCTCAAATCTAGTAAAACTGCATCAGGAGTTCTGAACGATAACAGCGAGCGAGCCGTGGCTAAATCAGGAGCAATTTTGATTCCCATTCCCCAAGCGGCTGCTTCTGCCTTTAACTGTTCCGTCAAGGTAACATCATCATCAATCACCAAGATTCGATGTATTTCTGGTGCGGGGCTAGGTTGAGTAGTGGCACTGACAGGTGACTTGGTTAACTCTTGTTGTAATGCCGTCACCAACTGGGAAAATTCGGCAATCTGATCATCTTGCCATCTGCGAGTTTCTCCGGTGGGCGGAATGCCATTATGATTGAGTAAATGCTCTAATACCCGTGCGATTCTAGAACCTTCTGGATACCCAAACGCACCCATTGAGCCGGCTAGTTTGTGTGCTTCTTGCTTGGCGGTTTGCTGTAACTCGGTGTGTAAATTTCCTGCCAAGAGGGCTGTTTTCGCCGCCTCCAATATTGCCACCTGTTGACTAAAAGAATGGCGAAATCTTTCTAAGACTCGATTAATGTTGGTTATATCGGGAGTGGGTTTTGTTTTGTGCTGATTATTTGCTTCTAAACTGGCCGTATCAGATGCGATCGCTTGCTCTGGCGGAGGCTTTAAACGATAGCCCATACCATACACTGTTTCTATAATATCTTCTGTCAGTCCTACGGCTTTCAGTTTCTTGCGTAAGTCTTTAATGTGCGTTGTCACCGCATTTTCCATCGGTGCATCATCAAATCCCCACAGCTGATCTAAGATAATTTGACGGCTAAAGATGCGATTGGGGTTTTGTAAAAACAATTCTAGAAGTTTGTATTCTGTAGCTGTGAGTGAAATTAGCTGCTGATTAAATATTACTTTCCCAGAGGCTTGCTCTAAACATAGATTGTCCCAAATTAAAGTCGATGATGCCATTACCCCACTGCGGCGTAATAAAGACCGAATTTTTGCTAGTAATGCTGCCGCTTCATAAGGCTTAACTATATAGTCATCTGCACCAGCATCTAATGCTGCCACAATATCTGCATTAGCATCTTGAGATGTAATTAATAAAATTGGTTTGAGATCACCTCGCGATCGCAGTTGCCGACACAAGCTAAGTACATCCAATTTTGGTATTAGCCAGTCCAGCAAAATTAAATCATATTCCGCCGCCATTGCTAAGTCTAACCCGGCTTCACCATCGTTCGCTAAATCAATACTGTAATGATTTGTCTGAAGTAATTCTATTAATGCCGCACTCAGTAATACATCATCTGCTACCAATAAAATTTTCATAAGCAGCACCCTAGAAGATATTTGTCATACCTGCAACACTTGTACTCAAATTGTCAAATACTTAAAGTAGTTGTGAAATCAAATCACATACATCAAACATAACTTTCTTAAAGATTTCACTTCATATAACTTTTGTAAATTGCAGAATTGATACTTCATCAACTCCGACTTAATTGAAGAAAAGTAAACAAACATTTAATTTTGTATCAATAATTAAATTTTTCACAAGTTCTTTATATTTAACCAATATTGTGATGAAACTCAATTCTGCTGGAAAAATTAGCGCAAAATCCAGCTAATCCTCTTTTGAAAATATAAATTTAAAATTTTATGCACCAGTGTCTTTGTTGTTCTCACGAGTTACCTTGTTTGGTTCTGTCGTCATTGCTGGCAAGAAATGCCTGAGATGGCTTTAGGAATCAGACATTCTCATTATGTTGTGGATTATTGCGAATTGGCTAGTCGTCAATTGGTAAAAAGTGCGTCTTGGCAGCAATAAACACTGATTGGCTGCTGTTTCACATTCTGTCTTGTTTTAAAACTGTGTATTCTTTAGCGAAATTAGCTGCAATTACTACTGAGTTAATGATTAGGTATCAATTGGCGTATTTATACTCTGGCAAAACCTCATTATAAAAACAACAATCTATACTTAGTTGTGCTGGAGTAAAATGACACCAATATTGTTATATTTAATTTGGCTTAAGCTGAATGAACAGCAATGAATTATCCAAAACACAAATTTAGTTTATTACATCATATTTACCGTGTCATTTCTCAACAAGTCAACAAGCAAGATATCAAAATTCAACAACAGGCTCGACAAAACCAACTCCTGACTAATGTTGCTTTGAAAATTCGAGCTTCTTTAAGCTTAGAAACGATTCTTAACACAACTGTGACAGAAGTACAACAACTATTACAAGCTGATCGGGTACTTATTTATCGATTTGAATCAGATGGGAGTGGCACAGTTGTTGTTGAATCAGTGGCACAACCTGAATGGTCAATTTTAAACAGAGTAGTCAAAGATGAGTGCTTTGAACAAAAGTTGATACATTACTATGATAACTACCATACTAAAGCAATTACAGATATTAATAAAGCCGGATTAAGTGACTGTTATATCAAGTTTTTGCAGAAATTTCAGGTCAAGGCTGCGTTAATTGTCCCTCTGTTGCTAGATGATATGCTTTGGGGGTTACTAATTGCACACCAATGTAGTGATATCCGGGAATGGCAACCGGAAGAAAAGGACTTGCTGGAGAATTTATCAATTCAGGTAGCGATCGCCATTCAACAGGCTACACTGCTGGAACAAGTCCAAAAAGCCAACGTAGAACTAGAAGCCAAAGTTGCTCAAAGAACTGCCGAGTTACGGCAGCTTAACCAAGCTTTGCACATCGAACTAACACGGACGCAACAAGCAGAAGCAGCATTAAGGGAAGGGAAAGCAGTGCTGCGAAGTTTTTATGACACCTCACCGATGATGATGGGTGTAGTGGAATTATTAGATGATGACATCCTGCATTTATCAGATAACGCCAGTGCCGCCAAATTTTTTGGCGCGACTACACAAACCATGCACAATCAATTGGCTAGCCAAATGGGTGCAGGTGAAGACAATATCCGTACCTGGATCAACCACTATCGAGAAAGCCAACGCACAGGGCAACCCGTGCGCTTTGAGTATTCCCACCAACAAGGAGAAACAATCAAATGGTTATCCGCAACAGTTTCCTACATTGGTGAATCAGTTAATTATCGCCCGCAATTTTCGTATATTGTCGAAGATGTGAGCGATCGCAAACACTCAGAAGAAGCCCTACGGCAAAGTGAAGAACGCTGGCAACTGGCTTTGCGAGGTAGTAATGATGGTGTTTGGGACTGGAACCTCAAAACTAATGAAGTCTTCTTTTCAGCGCGATGGAAAGAAATGTTAGGGTATGAGGATCATGAAATTTCCCACAATTTAGACGAGTGGACTAACAGAGTACATCCTGATGATTTAAATTTGGTTTTAGAAACTGTCCAAAATCATTTTGCTCAAAAGATACCTTTTTATATTACTGAACATCGAGTTCAGTGCAAAGATGGCAGTTATAAATGGATTTTAGATCGTGGACAAGCTTTGTGGGACGAGAACAATCATGTCGTGCGGATGACAGGTTCTCACACAGACATCACTGAGCGCAAACAAGCAGAAGAGCAATTACGGGCAACCAGTTCACGATTAGCAGCTTTAATTGAAAATCTGCAAGCGGGTGTATTAGTAGAAGATGAAACCCGGAAAATAGCTTTAATTAATCAACAATTTTGTCACCTGTTTGGTATTATTGTATCCTCTGAGGCTTTATTGGGCGCAGACTGTAATCAATTAGTTCAACAGTCAAAACAGATATTTATCAATCCAGATGCCACATTAAAACGTATTGAGCAAATACTTCAGGAAAAACGAGTAGTCACAGCAGAAGAAATCAATTTAATAGATGGTCGCACTTTAGAGCGAGACTATATTCCTGTTTTCGTAGATCAGCAGTATCAAGGACACCTGTGGCAGTATCGTGACATCACACAACGCAAACTCTCAGAGATGGCTCTCAGGGAAAGTCAAGCGCGGTTAGGTTTAATTAATAGCATCCTCACAGGTATTACCACGGGCATGACAGTAGAACAAATAATTTCCTTTACTGTTTACCAGTTAAGTGAATACTTCAGCCACTACCGTGTAGCCTACTCGATTATTAATGAAGAAGGAATACTGACGGTAATTCATGCTTTAGAACCTTCGGGTATGCCGTCACAGCAAGAATTAGAAGTAGATTTGTCGATAGCACCAAGTTACTGGAACGCGCTGCAACAGGGTCAACCGCTTGTGATTGATGATGTCACACAGGATACAAGAATGACAGCGATCGCTCAGGTAATGTTAGCCGGTGATACTCAAGCCCTGCTTCATGTCCCCTTGCAACACTCAGACAAATTAGTAGGTTTACTCTGTTTTGATTCACCCACCCCCAAAACTTGGCAAGGGCATGAAATTGCCGTGCTTTCCGAAGTGGCCAAATATTTAGCCATTGCCCTCAAAGATGCACAAGCACAACAAGAATTAACCAGGAATAACTTAGCTTTAGAACTAGCTAAACAAGAAGCCGAAACTGCTAACAAAGCTAAAAGTGAGTTTCTAGCTAATATGAGCCACGAAATTCGTACACCCATGAATGCAATTTTGGGCTTTGCTGATTTGCTGCAATCAATTGTGACTGAACCACAAGCACAATCATATTTAAACACACTGACTGCCAGTGGTAAAAGTCTGTTGGGATTGATTAATGACATTCTGGATTTATCCAAAATTGAAGCCGGTAAATTAGAACTTTGTTATGAACCTGTAAACCTGCGAGTTCTGATTCAAGAAATTCAACAGATTTTTACTCAAAAGGCAATCACTAAAAATTTAACTTTATACACCGAGATTGAAGATACTGTACCACCGGTGATTTTGATTGATGAAGTCAGATTACGTCAAATTCTATTTAATGTCGTGGGCAATGCCCTGAAGTTTACAGAACAGGGATATATTAAAATCCTTGTTCGCGCTCATATCCATGCTATCTGCGGTGTAGATCAGGTTTGGCTGGAAATTGCTGTGCAAGATACAGGAATTGGTATTGCTAAAAATCAACAACAACTAATTTTTGAAAAATTTGTCCAAAGTGCGGGACAAAGTAACCGCAAGTATGGAGGCACTGGTTTAGGATTGGCAATCACTCGCCGACTCAC
>NZ_CAWMSA010000057.1:328862-332917 GCF_963870205.1 Anabaena sp. CA = ATCC 33047
TACACTCGAAAGTGAGTTAGGGCAAGGTAGTATTTTTACTTTTGTCTTTCCTGAATTATCCCTAGGCAATGACACTACGGAATTGCCTGAACATTCCTCTCCAGATGATGATCTCAATCAGTTTGCTCCCTGCACAATTTTGGTTGTGGATGATGTAGACTCAAATCGCCAGCTAATTCAGGGATACTTTGCCCAAACTCATCATTTGTTAATCATGGCTGAAGATGGCGAGGAAGCGATTCGCCTGACGCAAATACATCAGCCAGACTTGATTTTACTTGATTTGCGAATGCCTCGGATGAATGGATGTGAAACTGCGTTGCATCTCAAAAATGACGCACGCACTCAACATATTCCCATCATTATTTTGACAGCTTCTTGCCAGAAGGAAGAACAATTAGAGGTTGAGACAATTTGCCAGGGCTTTTTGCGTAAACCTGTCAGCCGTAGCGCACTCGTAACAGAAATGAAAAAATATCTCCAGATTTCTCCACCAAGAGCGCAACAATATGAGTTACCGCCAGACAATTTACACTTTGGTAACTCTGACAAAGCTGCATCAAAGATTCCCATTAATTTAACAGAACTCCTGGCTAAAATCCGGCAAGAGGAAGAAATCGTCTGGATAACTCTGCGAAAAACTTTAGAAATGCGAGAACTGCAACAGTTTATTGCACGCCTAGAGGTGTGGAGCCAGGAACATCAATGCCAAATTTTGGCGGATTATGCCAATTCTCTGAAAACACAGCTAGATGCTTTTGATTGGCAGTTATTACCGCAAACTATCGAAAAATTCCCCTCTATTCGGCAACAAATTGCCAAAAATTCTTATTAAATGCCCATACCATAACAAACCTAATTATCCGCCTGCTTTATCCCACTAATTCGCAAAAACTGCGTATTCCTAACTCAATGAAAGCACCATTACCTGATAACGAAACAGAGAGAATTGCAACACTTTTGCAGTATGGCATCCTTGATACTCCATCAGAAGCTGCCTTTGACGATTTGGTTCGTTTAGCTTCCTATATTTGTGAAACTCCTGTGGCTTTAGTCAGCTTAATTGATACAAACCGTCAATGGTTCAAAGCAAAACTGGGATTAGATGCAGGGGAAACTTGTCGTGATTTGGCATTTTGCGCTCATGCGATTCTACAATCTAATATTTTTATAGTACCTGACGCTACAAAAGATGAAAGATTTGCAACCAACCCATTAGTAACCTCATCTCCCCATATTCAATTTTATGCTGGTGTACCCCTGATTAACCCTCAAGGCTATGCTTTAGGAACCCTTTGTGTAATTGATTTTGTACCACGCAATTTATCTAATGAACAGCTTGAGGCATTAGAATCTTTAGCCCGCCTAGTTATCAAACAAATGGAGTTGCGCCGCAACTTAGCGAGTTTGAATCTGGTCAGCAATGAACGCCAACAGGCAAATAATTTACAAAGGCTATTTTTTACAAAAGTGAGTGCTGGCTTTGCGTTAGCAGCAGTATTTTTAATCTGCATGGGTGCAGTTACTCACCACACTATAAGACTATCTTTTAATACTATTGTTAAATTGGAAAATACTCAAGAAGAAATTAACACATTAGACAAAATTTTATTTTACTTAAAGGAAGCTGAAACGGCACAACGTGGTTACATCACGACTGGAGAAAAGCCTGATCTACAGCCGTATCAGCAAGCAACTAAAAACATAGAAAGAGAATTTGAGAAACTGAGTAATTTAGCAGATGATCAATTTGACCTACAACATATTGACAAGCTCAAAACCCTAATAAGATTAAAACTTACAAAACTCCAGCAAAACATCGACTTGCGCCAACGCACGGGTTTGGAGGCTACTTTGCAGACAATTAAGACAGATCAAGGCAAACATATTCTGGATAATATCCACAAGATTATCCATGAGATGAAGGCAGCAGAAAATCAGCTACTCAAACAAAAATTACAAGCAGCAAAAAACAGCGATAAAAATGCAATTCTTGTATTAGAAATTGCATTGATATCAACTTTTTCAATTCTTTCTTTAATCTACTACTTCGTTTATCGTGAAATAACTCGAAGGAAGTTAGTAGAACAAACTCTTAAGCAAGAAAGAAACTTTATTTCCAAGCTCCTTAATACAGCCGACGTTTTAGTATTAGTGCTGAACCTAGAAGGGAGAATTGTTCGTTTTAATCAAGCTTGTGAAATACTTACAGGTTATTCATTTGATGAGGTTAGGGATAGGTATTTTTGGGATGTATTTTTATTTCCTGAAGAACGGGAAACAGTCAAAGCTGTGTTTGAGCAGTTAAAATCTGGTAAATTAGCCCCAGACCAACGAAATTGTGAACTCTACTGGAGAAATAAGAATGGTAGTAGGCGGTTGATTGCCTGTTCCAACAATATCCTGAAGAGCTATGAAGATACAGTAGAATATATCATCAGTACAGGCATCGACATTACGGAACGCAAACAAGTAGAAGAGCAATTACGGGCAACCAGTTCACGATTAGCGACCTTAATTGAAAATCTGCAAGCGGGTGTATTAGTAGAAGATGAAACCCGGAAGATAGCTTTAATTAATCAACAATTTTGTCACCTGTTTGGCATTCCTGTGTCCTCTGAGGCTTTATTGGGGGCAGACTGTAGCGAATTAGCTCAACAGGCAAAACAGATATTTATCAATCCAGATGCCACATTAAAACGTATTGAGCAAATACTTCAGGAAAAACGAGTAGTTACAGCAGAAGAAATTGATTTAGTAGATGGTCGCACTTTAGAGCGAGACTATATCCCAGTTTTCGTAGATCAGCAGTATCAAGGACACCTGTGGCAATATCGTGATATCACACAACGCAAACTCTCAGAGATGGCTCTCAGGGAAAGTCAAGCGCGGTTAGGTTTAATTAATAGCATCCTCACAGGTATTACCACGGGCATGACAGTGGAACAAATAATTTCCTTTACTGTTTACCAGTTAAGTGAATACTTCAGCCACTACCGTGTAGCCTACTCAACCATTAATGAAGAAGGAATACTGACGGTAATTCATGCTTTAGAACCTTCGGGTATGCCGCCAATACAAGGATTGAAAGCAGACCTGACCATTGCACCAAGTTACTGGAACGCGCTAAAACAGGGTCAACCGCTTGTGATTGATGATGTCACACAGGATACAAGAATGACAGCGATCGCTCAGGCAATGTTAGCCGGTGGTACTCAAGCCCTGCTTGATGTCCCCTTGCAACATTCAGACAAATTAGTAGGTTTACTCTGTTTTGATTCACCCACCCCCAAAACTTGGCAAGGGCATGAAATTGCCGTGCTTTCCGAAGTGGCCAAATATTTAGCCATTGCCCTCAAAGATGCACAAGCACAACAAGAATTAACCAGGAATAACTTAGCTTTAGAACTAGCTAAACAAGAAGCCGAAACTGCTAACAAAGCTAAAAGTGAGTTTCTAGCTAATATGAGCCACGAAATTCGTACACCCATGAATGCGATTTTGGGCTTTGCTGACTTGCTACAATCAATTGTGACTGAACCACAAGCACAATCATATTTAAACACACTAACTGCCAGTGGTAAAAGTCTGTTGGGATTGATTAATGACATTCTGGATTTATCCAAAATTGAAGCCGGTAAATTAGAACTTTGTTATGAACCTGTAAACCTGCGAGTTCTGATTCAAGAAATTCAACAGATTTTTACTCAAAAGGCAATCACTAAAAATTTAACTTTATACACCGAGATTGAAGATACTGTACCACCGGTGATTTTGATTGATGAAGTCAGATTACGTCAAATTCTATTTAATGTCGTGGGCAATGCCCTGAAGTTTACAGAACAGGGATATATTAAAATCCTTGTTCGCGCTCACATTCACTGTCTATGTGGAGTTAGCCAAGTGTGCCTAGAAATTGCCGTAGAAGACACAGGAATCGGTATTGCTCAGGAGCAACAACAACTAATTTTTGAAAAATTTGTCCAGAGTGCGGGACAAAGTAACCGCAAGTATGGAGGCACTGGTTTAGGATTGGCAATCACTCGCCGACTCAC
>NZ_CAWMSA010000057.1:332927-343240 GCF_963870205.1 Anabaena sp. CA = ATCC 33047
CACACTCGAAAGTGAGTTAGGGCAAGGTAGTATTTTTACTTTTATCTTTCCTGAGTTATCCCTAGGCAATGACACTACGGAATTGCCTGAACATTCCTCTCCAGATGATGATCTCAATCAGTTTGCTCCCTGCACAATTTTGGTTGTGGATGATGTAGACTCAAATCGCCAGCTAATTCAGGGATACTTTGCCCAAACTCATCATTTGTTAATCATGGCTGAAGATGGCGAGGAAGCGATTCGCCTGACGCAAATACATCAGCCAGACTTGATTTTACTTGATTTGCGAATGCCTCGGATGAATGGATGTGAAACTGCGTTGCATCTCAAAAATGACGCACGCACTCAACATATTCCCATCATTATTTTGACAGCTTCTTGCCAGAAGGAAGAACAATTAGAGGTTGAGACAATTTGCCAGGGCTTTTTGCGTAAACCTGTCAGCCGTAGCGCACTCGTAACAGAAATGAAAAAACATTTGCAGTTTTTTGCTCCGATTGGGGAAAAATATCAGCATGCACCATTGCCTTCGGCAGAAGATAGCCCATTGCAGTCAAATAACTCTAGTAAAGTTTCATTCACTACTCCGATTAACTTAGGAGAACTTCTGACCAAAATTCGTCAGGAGGAAGAAATGGTCTGGACAACACTGCGGAAAACTCTAGAAATGCGAGAACTACAACAGTTTATTGCCCACCTAGAGGTTTGGAGTCAGGAACATCAATGCCAAATTTTAGCGGATTATGTAAGTTCTCTGAAAACGCAATTAGATGCTTTTGATTGGCAGTTATTACCGCAAACTATCGAAAAATTCCCCTCTATTCGTCAACAAATTGCCGGAGATTCTTGTTAAATGCAAACTTTATCATTTATCCCAGAAAATTTTTTAATTCTTGTCGTTGATGATATTGCCCAAAACCTGAAAGTAGTTGGTAGTATGCTCAACGATATTGGTTATAACACAACCTTTGCAGTTAGTGGACAACAAGCATTAGAACGGCTGAAGAATATTACACCTGACCTGATTTTACTGGACATGATGATGCCGGATATGGATGGGTTACAGGTTTGTCAGGCTATTAAAGAAGACCAAAATTATCAAGAAATTCCAATTATTTTTCTCACAGCTAGTCATGAGCAAGAGCATCTTGTCAACGCTTTTGATTTAGGTGCTGTTGATTACGTGACAAAACCATTTAGAAAACCCGAACTGCTCGCTCGTGTGAAAACACATTTAACTTTAAAATATATAACTGACGAACTGAAAAAAAAATTAGCAGAAGTTGAAAAGTTAGCTCAAATAGACGCTCTGACTGGTGTTTTAAATCGTCGTAGCTTTTTAAAAGCTGCCGAGCAAGAATTTAACCAGGCTTGTCGGTACGAATCAACATTTTCTCTTTTGCTCCTCGATATAGATCATTTTAAAAAGATTAATGATACTTATGGACATTTGACGGGCGATCGCGCCTTAGTTACCTTCACTTCTGTAGTCAGCAGCACTCTGAGAAAAGTAGACTTAATTGGAAGATATGGAGGTGAAGAATTTGTTGTCTTAATGCCCCACACCAATGCTTCTCAAGCTCTCACGGCTGCCCATCGCATTCGTTCTGTAGTGGCTGAGACACCAATCCCAACACTGACAAACACACTGAGCATAACAGTAAGTATTGGTATAGCTGTTTACCAGACAGAAGATATAAAAATTGATGATATGTTCCACAGAGCCGATGATGCGCTCTATCAAGCCAAGGCTAAAGGACGGAATACTTGTTGTATTTAGAACTCTTTGACTCTCTGCACCTCTACGCCAGCTTATTTATCCCGAAATACAACGCCCCCTCAAGGTTTGGGCAGGGGTGCGGGAGAGACAAGGCAGCAGCATCAGCCACAAAGGAGAAAAGCTAATGATTAATAACTCATGACTAATGACTCTTAAGCAAAATTGCTTATGCTAGGTTAAAAGTTTTCTGTCACCATAAATCATATACGACTGTTTATTATCACCATGACCAGGAACATTTCTGATCAACCCATCGCTCAAATTAGTGTAGAGGAACTAGCACAACGTCTGGCTGACAATGATGCCAGTATTCAGTTCATAGATGTGCGTGAACCCCAAGAAGTAGCACTTGCTAAGATTAATGGCTTTGTCAATCTGCCTCTGAGTGAATTTACCCAATGGGCAGATCAAGTTCCTGCTAAGTTTAATCCCCATGCGGAAACTCTTGTACTATGTCATCACGGCATCCGTTCTGCCCAAATGTGTCAGTGGTTAGTTACTCAAGGTTTTACCAATGTCAAAAATATTGCTGGTGGCATTGATGCCTACTCTATCTTAGTTGACCGTTCCATTCCCCAGTATTAAGTATCCCATAGCTGAAGATTGAACCCACTCATCAACTGATGCGGCGGGAGATTTCAGAAAAAACAGCCATAGCAAGCTGGGAATAAGTCTCTCAGCTTATATGTGCTTTTTTAAACAAAATAATACTAGCTGAAATTTTGAGCAATAGAGCCTGTATTTCAATTAGAGATGGGTTTTACCATAAAACCAGCTAAATTTTCTCTTAAAAATCAGTAACTAAAACTACAATTTTTATCAAAATGTTATAGGATAATACTTAGACAATCGAATAATAATAATATATTCAAATCTGTGTTTTTTTTCTGGAAACGCTTGCTAGACGAAAGTAGCGGCTGAGGACTTTAATATTAGTCATTACAATATAATTAAATATTTAGTTATTTTCAATAAAAATTCATAATTTTTTGGCTTTCAAATCCAAAAAACTTTTCAAACCTTGATTAAAATTAGCTTTCTGTCAAAGATACCCTATGCAAGTCCAGTTGACAAATCGACAACAGCATATACTTTGGGCTACGGTACGTCACTACATAGCTACGGCAGAACCTGTTGGTTCCAAAGCTTTGGTCGAGGAGTACGACCTGGGTGTTAGTTCCGCCACCATCCGCAATGTGATGGGCGCACTAGAAAAATCTGGGTTATTGTACCAACCACACACATCTGCCGGACGAGTACCTTCTGACTCAGGTTATCGGATTTATGTTGATCAGCTAGTTACACCCTCTTTGCAAGACGCTACGCGCACGGAAGCGGTGACAAAAAAGGTAGAAATGTCACTGCAACAGCGTCTCCACTGGGAAGATTGGAGTTTAGAGATTCTGTTGCAAGGTGCAGCGCAGATTTTAGCTAGCTTAAGTGGATGTATTAGCTTGATTACCATGCCGCAAACTAATACAGCCATTGTGCGACATCTGCAATTAATGCAGATTGAAGGAAAAATTATGTTAATTGTGGTAACGGATGGTTATGAAACCCATTCCAAGCTGATAGATTTACCACCAACCAGAACAGAAACAAAATCTGACCCAGAAGTAATTGATCGAGAGTTGCAAATTGTGTCTAACTTTTTGAATACTCACTTACGGGGGCAAAGTCTGTTAGAAATTAGCAACTTAGACTGGAGTCAGTTAGATCGGGAATTTCAAGTTTACGGGGAGTTCCTGAAAGATTTTGCCTCAGAATTAGCTCATCGCACCTTCGCACCGACGACAACACAGATTATGGTGCGGGGTGTAGCGGAGGTGTTGCGTCAACCAGAATTTTCCCAACTACAGCAAGTACAAACGATTATTCAACTATTGGAAGAAGAACAAGAACAACTCTGGCGGCTAATCTTTGAGGAGCCAGAGGTGGAAGAGACGAATAAACCCAAGGTGACGGTGCGTATTGGTGCAGAAAACCCATTAGAACCGATACGCACTTGTACCTTAATTTCTTCTAACTATCGTCGGGGTGGAGTCCCGTTAGGAAGTGTTGGAGTTTTAGGCCCTACACGCCTAGATTACGAAAATGCGATCGCAGTTGTCATGGCTGCGGCTGATTACCTCTCAGAAGCCTTTAGTTAATTACATCAAAATTATGGTCAGAAACATTGCTTTTGGGGTGCTGTGGCTAGGATTCATCACTTATGCTTTTGTGTTTGCACCACCTGATAGTCCCGATACCTTTGAATTAATTAAACAACTGTCTATCGGTCAGTGGCAAGGTATCAATCCCTTAGTCATAGCCTTATTCAACCTCATGGGCATCTGGCCTTTAATTTACAGCGCATTACTATTTATTGATGGTAGAGGGCAAAAAATACCAGCTTGGTTGTTTGCAAGTGCTTCTTTCGCCGTTGGTGCGTTTGCGCTGTTACCCTATCTAGCTTTAAGAGAACCCAATCAAAAGTTTATCGGACAAAAAAACGCTTTGATTAAGCTCTTAGATTCTCGTTTGACTGGTATTGTCTTAACTGTAGGGGCGACGATTCTAGTCGGCTATGGTTTAAGTCAGGGTGATTGGAGTAACTTTGTGCAACAGTGGCAAACTAGCCGCTTCATCCATGTGATGAGTTTAGATTTTTGCCTACTGTGCCTATTATTTCCGGCTTTATTGGGTGATGATCTGGCGCGTCGCGGTTGGCAAAATCAGCAGTTGTTTTGGTTATTTACTTTAATTCCCTTATTTGGCGCGTTGGTTTATTTGTCTGTTCGTCCCCCACTACCAGAAACGAGTGCCGAAGTCATACCCTCTCAGCAGCAATCAGTCACAAGTTAAACAATTAAGTAATCAAAATCTTCTCCAAGGTGGTTTGAGAAATATGAATCAGCGAGAGAGAATACAACTCTTGCTGAAATTTATTTGGCTCAACATCGAAGATTATGGCTGGAAAATTGGGATTATGGTTATTATGGGCGGGATTTATTGCCTATATTTTGTTTCTAGCTCCACCTTTACATCTAGAGGAAACATTAACACTGCTGAAAAATATATTGACTCTTCAGTGGGCTGATATCAATGCCGTAATTCTGTCTTTATTTTCGCTCATTGGCATTTGGCTATTGATTTACAGTGGTCTGTTGTTCATTGATGGTAGGATGCAATGGATACCGTTTTGGCCTTTTGCTCTAGCATCGGTGGGTTCTGGGGTGTTGGGACTGTTGCCATATTTGGCTTTACGGAAACCCAATACAGAATTTTTAGGGCAGAAAGACGCTTTTTTGCAATTGTTAGACTCTCGCTTATACGGTGTGATTTTGAGTGTCAGTACAATTGTGTTGCTGGCTTATGCTGTCAACTTAGGTAATTGGGAAGATTTTATCATGCAATTTCAGAGCGATCGCTTTATTCATGGTATGAGCTTGGCTTTTTGCCTGTTCGCCCTTTTATTTCCCACAATTCTTACAGATGATATGTCTCGCCGTAACTGGAATAACGTATCAGTATTTTGGGCAATCACTTTGATTCCCTTATTCGGCCCTCTGACTTATCTTTGCACACGCCCAATTTTAAGAGAGCATTCTGACACTTTTCAAGAGACTAGATGAATGTACCTCATCAAGATAAAATTTCTGTTTCTTACTCAATGATGTGTTACAAAACCCCATCGTAGAGAAACCTGAAGATGTAGCAAATGCAATTTGGGATGCAGTTAAACATCACAAATCAGCCGTTACAGTTGGTTCTGCAAAGGTGTTTCATATTTTTTATCGCTGATTTCCTGATGTAGTGAAGTGGATTTCACGCCAAAGTTTGAAGAATCAAGACAACTAAGGAATTTTTGGCAATGATTCACACTCGCGCTTAGTGACAAAATGACGATAGCGAAACATTGCTTCGAGTTGGGATTGCACTAACCAACCGCTAAAAAATTCTATCGTTTCCCCTCCAGGCATAACGTAGGAAATATCATCCTTCAGCTTAGTTTTGTTTCCTTGGGGTTCAAATTCATGGCGATGTACCCAAGACTCAAAAGGCCCAGATATCTGTTCATCAGTAAACCAGCGATATTTTTCGCATTCCGTATGACGCGCTAACCAAGTTAAGGGTATAGGCGTAAGAAACAGCTTAAACTCGGTAATAGCCCCTACTTCTAGTCCTCCCTCCCGGCGAACTACTTGTACTGGTTGCCAAGGTGGAGTTAGTAGTTGTAAAATATCCGGTCTTTCGTGGAATTTCCAAACAACTTCTATTGGTGCGTTAATGACTGAGGAATGTTGAAAGTGCAGCATGGAAAGGAAAACCTAAAATTTAGCCTTCGTACTCGGTATCAATTTCAATTTCTAGGGTGTCTTCATCCACTCGAATATATAAAATATTAGGACGACAGCAAACTTGACAATCTTCTACATAAGATTGTTGTCCCCCAGCACTTAAGTCAATAAAGGTTAAGTTAGGTTCACCGCAATAAGCGCAGTAAAACTCAGATGTGTTTTGCATTCACTTATAACTATCAATTTAATGGCTGGAGTTCCTGAGAAAAATGACTGGTAGCTTCAGCCAAATGCTTTAGTAGTGTAGACTGTGGTAGCGGGCCTTGCAAGTGATTCCAAGGTAATATCTGCTGATGTGACCAATTACTGTGGACGTAGACATCTAAATCAGGTATTTGGCCTTTGAGTTGTTTGAAAGCACGCTTGTAACTACCCAAGGAGTCGCCAAAGTCGCGGGTAAGTTCCAGCAGTTGAGAAATGCGGCGATCGCCTCTCGATATCAAAGCCTGTATAATCGACCAATTATAACTCTCTGGGCGAAAATCTATCCCTTGCGGTTTAAGCTGTTTTTGCAACCACTGTAACCGCTTTTCTGCTTGAGTGTTTACCCCAAACCATTGAAATGGTGTATGGGATTTCGGTACAAAGGTACTACAACCGAGAGTTAACCGCAGTCCCGGCGCAGCTTTTTTAATACTCCGCATCATAGCTACCGTTGCGTCTAAATCTTCTGGTTCTTCTCCCGGAATACCTACCATTCCATAGAGTTTCAAGCCTGTCAAGCCGCCAGTTTTAGCATTGATAGCTGCTTGAATGATTTCATCGTTATGTAGTTTTTTGTTGATGATTTGGCGTAATTTTTCCGAACCACTTTCTACAGCAATGGTAAGCGATCGCGTGTCTCTTTTCGCCAAAGTTTTAGCTAACTGTTCCGTTACAGTATTAGTCCGCACCGAAGCAATACTCAACCGCACATCATCATATTTTGGCTGACTAATGTAATCTAATAAAGTCTCAAATTCTGGATGTTGAGTTACAGAAGCACCCAATAAACCCAAGCGGTTTGTAACTTGTAAACCTTTTTCAATCGCCGGAATTAAAGAACCTTCCAGACTCGCAGTTCTAAAAGGTAAAGTCAGATAACTAGCTAAACAAAAGCGGCACATTTCGGGACAACTCCGCACCACTTCCACCATAAAAATATTTTCCCAAGCCGCCTTTTCAGTTACTACAGTAGAAGCTGAGAGAGTGTTTCCTCGATAAGTTTGTTTCTGCACCACTGCGGGAATTTCCGAATTAATCGGTTTAATCGAACTTATCGCCCCATCTGGTGCTTCATATTCTACTACATATAAACTAGGGACATAAATTCCTGGTACTTGTGCAAGTCTTTGCAATTGAGTTTGTCTGGAAGCGTGTCTAACTTCTTGATAAGTTTCTATAAAATTCCCTAGTAAATTTTCTCCATCCCCTAATAAAATCACATCAAAAAAATCAGCAAAAGGTTCGGGGTTAGCCGTGAGAACCGGGCCGCCACCAAAAACAAGCGGGTGAGAATCATCACGGTTAATTGCGCGAATGGGAATTTCTAAAGATGACAACAAATTTAAAATATTTACATAATCCAATTCCCAAGAAATCGAAAAGCCGACAATTTCCGGCTGTCTAGGAAGGGTTTCGCAAGTATCAGTAAATAGACGACTCACCTGCACATCACGACGCATTGCCAAAGTCGCCCACACAACCTGATAGCCTAAGCTAGTGATTCCCACCGTATACTCATTAGGGAAAGCGAATATCAATGGTATGGCGTTGGTTTCGGGTGTAGCAGGGGTGAATAACAGACGTTCAGCAGTAAATAAGGAAGATGTCACAGGTGTTTAACTAAAGGGTATCTATCTATATTTAATTTTAAGCCATAAAATTATCGAGTTTAAAAATAAAGTGGTGCCGTTAGCCAGAATAATCGGCAAAGCTTGTAGATAAATGCCATAGATTAACCATAAAAACAGACCACCCATAAACGTAATCAGCATGACATAAGAAACATCTTTCGCTGATTTTGTGCGCCATGTTTGCCACATTTGTGGTAAGAAGGCGATTGTGGTTAACGTAGCGGCTGCTAATCCTAAAATTGTAATGAAATTCATATAATTAGGGATAAATCAGTTAGAAATAATAAAGAAGATACTGTTGAGTATCTTCTTCATTAATGTTCATTTTACAACTATATTATGAGCCAGGTTAATGACTGACTGGATACAGGCGATCGCACCTACAATTAAAACAGCTTACACTGTCCATGCTGGCGTAACAAATGGTCACACAATACCAAAGCCACCATCGCCTCAACCATTGGCACAGCACGGGGTAAAACACAAGGATCATGTCTGCCTTTAGCAGCTAATAGAGTTTCTTCACCCTCACGAGTCACTGTTTTCTGCTCTTTTCTAATAGTAGCCGTAGGCTTAAACGCAACTCGCAAAATAATATTTTCGCCGTTAGAAATTCCCCCTTGAATTCCCCCGGAACGATTAGTTACTGTGCGAACTTCACCATTTTCATCTATATAAAATTCGTCGTTATGTTCAATCCCAGTTAACAGCGTCCCCGCGAAACCTGAACCAATTTCAAAACCTTTGCTAGCAGGGAGAGACATCACACCTTTAGCAATATCAGCCTCTAACTTATCAAATACTGGCTCACCCAAACCTTTAGGCACATTTCGCGCCACACATTCCACAACCCCACCGATAGAATCACCTTGTCTACCAGTTTGTTCGATTAATTCAATCATTTTTTGCGCGCATTCCGCATCAGGACAGCGTACAATATTGCTTTCTACATCATCCAAAGTTACAGTATTGGGGTCAACTACGCCTTCCAAGTCCTTGATGCGCTTGACGTAACCGATGATTTCTACATTAGCAACTTGACGGAGAATTTTTTTAGCGATCGCACCTGCTGCCACCCTCCCGATTGTCTCACGCGCTGACGACCTGCCGCCACCTTGCCAATTCCGAATTCCATACTTAGCATCATAGGTAGCATCCGCGTGAGAAGGGCGATATTTTTGCGCCATCTCGTCATAGTCTTGGGGACGAGTATCTTTGTTACGCACCAAAATAGAGATTGGTGTTCCCAAGGTTTTACCTTCAAACACCCCAGATAAAATTTCGCAGGTGTCTGCTTCCTTCCGGGGAGTAGTAATTTTACTTTGTCCTGGCCGTCTTCTATCCAACTCCACTTGAATTTCTTCCGCAGAAATTTCCAGTCGCGGAGGACAACCATCAATTACAACTCCCACGCCTCCACCGTGGGACTCGCCAAAAGTAGTAATACGGAAAAGATGACCAAAAGTGCTGCCCATGATGTTAAGGAAATACAGTCTGGAATCTGTATTTTACATGGATTTGGGCTTTTTAAGCACCATGTTGAAATAGTTGCTGAGTTTACCTAAATATTAATATTCTCCATTTTGTCCCTCATGTAGAAACCTGATTTATCGGGTATTCCCAGAACAATTAACTAACTTGCCAAGAATAAATCAAAATATATGTTTTGCGATGTCAATTATTGTAATTCAGTTCGTAGTAAGCGGCTCTAGCCCTTTTTTTGAGGACTAAAGTCCTTACTACAAACCTTTAATTATTTATCCCGACCTACTTAACAAATAAAAACCAAAAAAGCCTCCCCCGTAAGGAGGAAGCTTTTTTGTGATTGCTAAAGGTTAATGATTAACCGTTGATAGCAGGAGCGGTTAAAGCAACAGGAGCAACTTCGCCAGCAGCTAAGTCTAAGGGGAAGTTGTGAGCGTTACGCTCGTGCATTACTTCCATACCCAAGTTAGCGCGGTTGATGATGTCAGCCCAGGTGTTGATTACACGACCTTGAGAGTCGATGATGGACTGGTTGAAGTTGAAACCGTTCAAGTTGAACGCCATTGTGCTAACACCCAAAGCGGTAAACCAGATACCGATTACAGGCCATGCAGCTAGGAAGAAGTGCAAGGAACGGCTGTTGTTGAAGGACGCGTATTGGAAAATCAAGCGACCGAAGTAACCGTGTGCAGCAACGATGTTGTAGGTTTCTTCTTCTTGACCGAATTTGTAACCGTAGTTTTGAGATTCGTTCTCGGTGGTTTCACGCACCAAGGAAGAAGTTACCAAAGAACCGTGCATTGCGGAGAACAAGCTACCACCGAATACACCAGCCACACCTAACATGTGGAAGGGGTGCATTAAGATGTTGTG
>NZ_CAWMSA010000058.1:0-1673 GCF_963870205.1 Anabaena sp. CA = ATCC 33047
AGATGAGGGAGTGGGGGAGAAAAACTAATGACTAATGACTAATGACTAATGACTAATGACTAATGACTTTAATTTAACTTTTGCAATAATTATGATATCAGTCCCACAATTGCAACTAGCTTATGACTCCAGATGAGATAACAACAGCCTTGCAAGCAGCTTTTTATCGTTGTGATGCAGCTAGCTGTCCTCTCACTGATAGGCAGAAAGAAATTTTACTGCAATTGGTTGAAGAATTTCAAACTAAATTTAAGTCGGGAAAATCAGATCCTCCCAACCCCTTAGACGAACTTACGCCAGAGGAATTAGAGATATTTTTAGAGTTCGTCAAGGCAGAGGAACAGCAAAACCGTACGTGGAAGGTGCAATTACTCAACGACTGGCTGCTGAACAATGATTCTGGTAAGGTGCAGTTTATTCGCGATCGCTATGGTTTGCAATGGTTAAATCGTGTGGAGTCGTATCACTTTGACAAGTATGCTTATTTTGAGGATGCCTTAAAACTGAGAGTAGGCGATCGCATTGAAGTTTCTAATGCTTTGTGGGAATGGGTGCAAGAAGATGGCCCTTGTCAGCGTGAATGGTTTCCCTCCATAGTGATTAAAATTGATCAGATTAATGGCAATGATGATTGTTCTACTAACTGTGTTGTTCGCTTCTTTAATGGCACAGAGTACGAAATTCAAGGCATCTACGAATGGAATCGCTATAATTGGCGTTGGCCAAAGAAGTAGTTAGAGTCCTAAATGTTGTCTTAAAGCTTGACGCATGACATCTACAGGTACAGTTTCCCGTTGCAACCAGATTTTTAAGGCGGCGACTCCTTGCTGAACTAACATTTCTAAGCCATCAATAGCAATTGCACCTTGTTGTTGTGCGTATTGTAGAAATTTTGTTGGTTGGGGAATATAAATCAAATCATAGGCGATCGCACCCACTTGTAAATTCACCATTTCATCAGCACTCACCGGTGACTCATCAACATGGGGATACATTCCCATCGGCGTTGTATTCACCAGTAAATCAGCTTGGGGGATGAGTTGTGTTAACTTATCCCAAGGATGCACTTGTAAATTTGTCCCAATCGGTGAATTAGCCCAACTTTGCTGGAATTCTTGTAAACGTTGTATATTTCGCCCTACTACATGAATTTCCGCCAAACCTAGCTGATGACAACCTGCCACAACCGCCCTAGCTGCGCCACCATTACCTAAAATGACAGCAATTTTCTGACTCCAATCTTGTTTATAGGTTGTTTGCAAAGGCGAGATAAAACCTGCTATATCTGTGTTTGTCCCTACCCATTTGTCATCTTTGCGACTAACAGTATTGACAGCACCGATAGCTTGAGCAATGGGACTAATTTCTGAGAGTAGGGGAATAATTGCTTGTTTGTGGGGAATTGTCACACTAAAACCGACAACACCAACAGTTGCCAACCCAGCGATCGCCACTTCTAAATCCTGTGGTTTGATAGGGAAAGGCAGGTATATATAATCTAATCCTAATTGAGCCAGTGCAGCATTGTGCATCACCGGTGACAGCGAATGTTCCACCGGATGTCCAATTACCCCTAATAATTTAGTTTTACCTGTAATCATTGTTTTAGTCATTAGTCATTAGTCATTAGTCATTAGTCATTAGTTATTAGTCATTAGTCATTAGTTTTTCTC
>NZ_CAWMSA010000058.1:1780-9485 GCF_963870205.1 Anabaena sp. CA = ATCC 33047
CCCTCTCTGCTATCCTGAGTTTGGCAGAACGCGATCGCGGGTTATTGGCAATTTCAGCTTCAACAGCAGTAATTGGCTTTTTTGTCAAGACTTTTAATAGGGGTGAATTACGTAAACCATGTTTTACTAAACGGTCTTCTAGACTATGAAAGCTGATAATGGCAATTTTGCCACCTGTGACTAGGGCGTTAGGTGCTGTAGTTAAAAAAGTTTCCAGGGATTTTAACTCATCGTTAACGACAATACGCAAGGCTTGAAACACACGGGTAGCCGGATGAATTCTACCATAACGGTATTGACGCGGCACACTAAAAGCGATCGCCTCAGCTAATTCTGTAGTGGTATGGAATGGTCTTTTTTCGACAATTCGTCTAGCAATGCGCCGTGATAGCCGTTCTTCTCCGTATTTAAAGAAAATATCTGCTAAATCCGTCTCATCCCACTCATTAATCACATCAGCCGCCGTCACAGCTTGCCTTTGATCCATTCGCATATCTAAACTACCAGTATGGCGAAAGCTAAAACCTCGCTCTGGAGTATCTAAGTGGTAAGAACTCACACCCAAATCTGCTAAAATCCCATCAAACCTAGCTGTGGGATAACTATATGCCGCAAAATTGCTGCGGATAAACGTAACTCTTTCGCCAAACTCCGCTAATTCCTTTTGTGCGGCGGCTAAAGCATCTTCATCTTGATCAAGTGCCGTTAACCGCACATCCGGCGCAGCCTCTAAAATTAGACGACTATGCCCGCCACCCCCTACCGTTGCATCTAGATAATGTCCCCCAGAATGTACCCCCAAACCTGTAATTACTTCCTGCGGTAACACTGGTAAATGGGAAAAAGTGGGTTCTTCGGTAGCGGGTAAGTTGGCAGAATGAGAATTCATGAGATTTTAGCGTAAAAAAATACATTTATATTATTTAAAACCCAAAAAGTCGCCCAATATAACTTGATAATTATTCTATGTTTAACCGTTAATTTGCTATTGAGTTTAGTTTTGATTGTCAGTGTGATAACTAATTAAAATCATATCGTGTGAGTCATGAGTAATTACCGGAAAATGCGAGCGATCGCCTGAATAATAACCTCTCATCATTGAGCTACTGAATACAGAACATCAAAAATACTCTATTCGCCAGTAGCTAAGAAAATCAAAATTGAAATGAAAAATATACAGGCGTATTTTTTCTGGTAAATTCAAATTTGAACGCAAAAAATAACTTATCTTAATATCTAGACTCAAACATCAAAACTTACCTCCCCTGTCTCAGCACTGCCGATTTTCCTCTCCCGACTCAGGCGAGATGAAAAAATCCCGTGCCTTAATTTATTGGATATCGAGCTTTCATATAATAGTTGAAGAAGTGAAACAAAATGCAACATCGAGAAACAGTCCTCTGCTGCCCCCATCCCTCCAACATACTCCTGTATGGGCAATAAATGCCGGGCTTGTCCCAAAATTATTGTCTCTACAAAAGTGATACTGGCAGACATGAAACTCGTGTCTGGATGGCATCTAAGCGGTTCAACTGAAAATTTTCTGAATGGGAGAACACGGAACTTATGGCAAGAATAGAAACCCGCACTGAACCTATGGTGCTGAACATGGGGCCACACCATCCCTCCATGCACGGGGTTCTGCGGTTAATTGTCACTTTAGATGGTGAAGATGTGGTTGACTGTGAACCGGTGATTGGCTACCTGCACCGAGGAATGGAAAAAATCGCCGAAAACCGCACCACCGTTATGTATGTCCCCTACGTTAGCCGATGGGACTACGCAGCAGGTATGTTTAATGAAGCTGTCACCGTCAACGCACCGGAAAAACTAGCAGGTATCACTGTACCAAAACGTGCCAGCTACATCCGCGTCATCATGCTAGAATTAAACCGCATCGCCAACCACCTGCTATGGTTTGGCCCCTTCCTAGCCGACGTAGGCGCGCAAACTCCCTTTTTCTACCAGTTCCGGGAACGGGAGATGATCTATGATTTATGGGAAGCAGCCACAGGCTACCGGATGGTAAATAACAACTACTTCCGTGTGGGTGGCGTTGCGGCTGATTTACCCTACGGTTGGGTAGATAAGTGTATGGAATTCTGTGACTACTTCCTACCCGTAGTTGATGAATACGAAAAGTTAGTTACCAATAACCCCATCTTCCGCCGTCGTGTTGAAGGTATAGGGACTATCACCCGCGAAGAAGCAATTAACTGGGGACTTTCCGGCCCGATGTTACGCGCTTCTGGTGTGAAGTGGGATTTACGGAAAGTAGACCACTACGAATGCTACGACGATTTTGACTGGGATGTACAGTGGGAAACTGCGGGAGATTGTTTAGCGCGTTACATGGTGCGGATGCGGGAAATGCGCGAATCTGTGAAGATTCTCAAGCAAGCCCTCAAAGGACTCCCCGGAGGCCCCTACGAAAACCTAGAAGCCAAGCGTTTAGCTGCTGGGAAAAAATCCGAGTGGGATGCCTTTGATTATCAATACATTGCTAAAAAAGTTGCTCCCACCTTCAAAATGCCCAAAGGCGAAGCTTACGCCCGTGTAGAAAGTGGTAAAGGCGAACTAGGTATTTATTTAGTAGGCGATGATAACGTCTTCCCCTGGCGGTGGAAGATTCGCCCAGCAGATTTTAATAACCTCCAGATTCTACCTCATTTGCTGCGGGGTGTAAAAGTCGCAGATATTGTCGTGATTCTCGGTAGTATCGACGTAATCATGGGTTCTGTTGACCGATAGCTATCTTCAGGGTGGGCAATGCCCACCTACAAGATTGTTCAAAATTAAAAATATTAAATTTTAATGAATTATAATGAGATTTACCAACAAAAAGTTATATTAATTGAAGTTTAAGTTATTCAAAATAAGGGAACTTTTGTTTATTATTCTATTAGTGCAGAATTATATAAAACCTTTTGGGGTAGTATAGTTTTGCCATAAAATCTCATCAATTACTATATAGAACTAACAGGTCTGACTGAATTTATAATTTTAAAACTGTGTCAATTTATCCTCACGCAGAATTTGATCCAAGTTCAAATACAAGTGCTGAAGAGGGCTTGAAAAAGGTTCTTGATCGTCTTGTGCAAACAATGCAAAGGGACGCATTGATTAGACAAACGACGCATCAACTTCGTGACGCTCTTCAGGTTGATCGTGTAGTTTTATATTATTTTTATTGGCAGTGGCATGGACAGGTAACTTTTGAATCCTTAAGTTCTCAGGAATTTTCCATCTTAGGATCAACAGGGCCTGATGAATGTTTTAAGGACGAATATGCAGCTTTGTATTTGGCAGGGCGTGTGAGAGCGATCGCTGATGTGGAAGCCGAACCTATAGAAGCTTGTCATCGGGATTTTCTCCGCACTATGCAAGTTCGTGCTAACCTAGTTGTACCCATTGTCACACCCAAAGGATTATGGGGGTTATTAGTCGCACATCACTGTCAAAGTCCACATTTTTGGTCAAAACCAGACATTGAACTGATGCAAGCAGCAGCAAAAACTCTAGCCACATCAACATATATCCTTGACAGTTAAAGTTTGAGATGTAGCATCAGACAAGTGTAGTCTGTGGCATGACAAGCAGAATGATATATGTGGTACAATAGGTTGCGAACAAGCCGTAGTCTTTAGACAAGTAGCATGGGTTATAGGTAAACATTCCCAGCTTGGGAAACATACCACACCCCTAAATGAATATCTGGAGAGGTGGCAGAGTGGTTGAATGCACCGCACTCGAAATGCGGAAACAGGGTAACTTGTTCGGGGGTTCAAATCCCCCCCTCTCCGTTTAGTTAGCTTTGAAAAATTATAGATTCGCGCAAAGGCACACAGAAGAATCTAAAAGCCTGAGTGTGTAATGGCGGTTAGGTGAATGTTACGCGGTTAAAGTGAGGATGTTTTGTGTGCGATCGCTCGTAGATTGACCTTTTAAACTTAGAAGACTATGAAAACCGCCTAGCGCGTGGAGAAATTAAGTGGTAGATGTTCAACGAGGGGATGTATTTCTGTGTGATTTAAATCCAGTCGTGGGAACAGAACAAGCAGGAATTAGACCTGTTGTAATTGTACAAATGAGCAATTAGCATTGGCCTTGTCTACAATTCTGGGGTTACAGGGGAAAAACAATACATAAATTTGTCACAACTTATATTTCAATCCATACCCTCTTGTTCTAACATTCCCATGAATTTACGCTTACGCCCGTGGATGGCTATCAACAATTCTCGATAACGTGTCCAATCTGCTTGTCTTCCAGATGCTATATAGGCAGCGCGTGCTTGTTTTAACCATGCAATAGCTTCACCATAATATTCCGCTTTACCTGCATTCATAATTCTTTCGGCGCGACGACTGGCGTTAGCAATTACCCAGTCAGGATGATGATTAATGGCTGCTTCCATGACACGATGAATTAAAGGCGCGTGATGATGAGTCAGTTCGCTCACCGTTGCAATAGCATCATCAATTAATCCTTCATGTAAAAATATATCTACCTTTGCGGATTCCCTTCCCCAATCCTCACAGGTGTAAATTATTCTCAATAAATCTAGTTTAATGATTTCCCAGTCTTCTCCGGCTAATTCTGCAATCTTTTGATAATCTACAAACTGCGGCTTAACTTCAAAAGCGGCGGTGAGTGCTAATAAAGCAGCTTCACGATTACCCAATTCTAGGGCTAAATCACTTGTCCAAATTCCCAACTCGTACTGACAATTTCCCCATAACTCAAAACCAGCTGCGGCAATTTCTAAAGCTTGCGACAATGAACCTTGTTGTGCGAGAGTTTTAGCTAAAGCGAAAGCTTCTTCTTGGGAACTCATTTCTGTTTGGGCAGTGGCAACGGCTTCCTCTATCCTGCCTAAGCGTGCTAACATAGTGAGATATGCTTCCGTTTGTCCTTCTGCTTGCGCTACATACAGATATTCTGGGTAACGTTGTTGACGTTCTAAAATTTTCAGGCGAATAATTGCCAAATCATCTGCATATTCTGGTATTTCTTGCGCCCAAACCCCTTTTTCTGTGATATTTCCCTGGAGAACTAGCAGCAGTTGCGTGTCATTCCAACCTTGGCGTAAAGCTTCTAAAGCCATAGCAAAATCAGTATGCCATTCGTCTTGCCAGACTTCCAAATTTACTTGCAAATCAACTTTTTCTTCTGGGGTGAGTTCGGCACAGAGAATTACCTCACTCCAAACAAGATTCAATTCCCAGGAAATTTCATCATTATCAGCACCGTATTCTAATACCTCGTCCCAATTTTCTGCACAGGTAGAGGTAATGGCTTCTAGAATGGCGATCGCATTATAACTTTCTCCCCGTTCATTAAACTCTAACGCCGCTTGCACCAAACTAAATAATTCTTCTGTTAAAGGATCTTCCTCATATCCCTCCTCAAAGTAATCTACAGCATCCCGGAGAATTTGCTGAACGTCTCGTCGAAATCCCGCAACATTTACAGTAATTTGCCTTTCTGATTGAGTGGATAGAGGTTTGGGCGCAGGGTTCGTCATCCAACTGACGTGTTGATCGATAATATCAATTAGTTGGGGTTGCTCTGCAACTAATTCCTGCACCAGTCTTTGAGTCTGGAGATGATCAAGACGATTTAATAGTTGTTCTAGGGTAGGGCGTTGTTCAATGATATCTGGTTGACGGGTAAAAACCAGTATCGTTGCTACAATATGTTTACACCAACCATCGAAACTATAGGCACAATCACAGTTGGCTGAAGCTATACCTTGATCATGAAAATTCAGGCAGACATGATAAGGCTGGCCTTGATTACCTTCAACCTCGGCCTGTATCTGCTGTCCACGCTGGGTAATTTTAGTAACAGCACCTGATGCAAAGTATGCCTCACCGCGCTGAAAAGACTTCGAGTTGGCATAACGGCGGACTGTGAATTCACTGATATTCGGAAAAGACATTAAGCGATCGTTGGGAAAAATCCTATAGGTGATTGTAATTCCAGATTAATTATTCAGCCATAAGGCTGCAAATACTTTTATGGTCATAATGGGAAGATGAGGGGGACAAATCAATTCACAATGGGGGTTGCACGGATGGCAGGTGGAGTTGAGAATAGATTATGCGAAGCACACGGGGAAACTAACGTGAGTCATGACTTTGATTATGATTTAGTGATTATAGGCGCAGGTGTAGGGGGACATGGCGCAGCCCTACACGCGGTAAGTTGCGGCCTGAAAACAGCGATTATTGAAGCAGCCGATATGGGGGGAACTTGTGTCAACCGAGGCTGTATTCCATCTAAGGCGTTGTTAGCCGCATCTGGACGTGTGCGGGAATTGCGCGATGCCCACCACCTGAAGTCTTTGGGAATTCAGATTGGCGGTGTAGAATTTGATCGTCAAGCGATCGCTGATCACGCCAATAATCTTGTCTCCAAAATTCAAGGAGATTTAACCAACAGCCTCAAACGCCTGGGAGTCGATATCATCAGGGGTTGGGGTAAAATCGCCGGCATCCAAAAAGTGACGGTGACAGGCGAAGGTGGTGAAAAAACCATTACCGCTAAGGATATTATTCTGTCTCCTGGTTCTGTACCTTTTGTACCCCCAGGGATTGAAGTAGATGGTACAACAGTTTTCACTAGCGACCAAGCTGTGAAGCTAGAAAAACTCCCCCAATGGATAGCCATTATTGGTAGTGGTTACATTGGTTTAGAGTTCTCTGATATTTACTCAGCTTTGGGCTGTGAAATCACATTGATTGAAGCCCTTGATTTACTCATGCCAGGGTTTGACCGCGACATTGCTAAAATCGCAGAACGGGTACTAATTACACCCCGCGATATTGAAACAAAAGTGGGAATCTACGCGAAAAAAGTAATTCCTGGTTCGCCTGTAGTGATTGAGTTGGCAGATTTCAAAACTAAGGAAGTAGTCGATGTCATCGAAGTTGATGCTTGCTTAGTAGCCACAGGACGCATTCCTGCTACTCAAAATCTCGGTTTAGAATCTGTGGGTGTAGAACTAGACCGCCGTAATTTTATCCCGGTTGACGATCGCATGGCAGTGCTATCAGCCGGGGAAGTTGTACCGCATTTATGGGCAATTGGCGATGCTAACGGCAAGATGATGTTAGCACACGCAGCTTCAGCACAGGGTATAGTTGCTGTAGAAAATATGCTCGGACGGGATAGAAAAGCCGATTATCGTAGCATTCCCGCCGCCGCCTTTACCCATCCTGAAGTTAGCTATGTCGGCTTAACAGAAACAGCCGCTAAGGAATTAGGACAAGCTGAAGGTTTTGAAATTGCCACCAGTAGAAGTTACTTCAAAGGTAATTCTAAAGCCTTGGCAGAAAACGAAGCCGACGGTATAGCTAAAGTTATCTACCGCAAAGACACCGGGGAAGTTTTAGGTGTACACATTTTTGGTTTACACGCCTCCGACTTAATCCACGAAGCGTCAGCAGCCATAGCTAACCGTCAAACTGTCCAAACTCTAGCCCATTTAGTCCACGCCCACCCAACACTGTCGGAAGTGTTGGATGAAGCATATAAACGTGCAGTTGTCTAGGTAGTAAGGGTGTCAGGGGAGATGAGGGAGTTATACCAATTCGCAATTCGCAATTCTCAATTCGCAATTAAGAAACTTAGATGAGGAAGATTTTTCCCCAAAAAATCTTTAATGCAAGAATTTTGCGAAAAGTTCTGTAGGCGGGTT
>NZ_CAWMSA010000058.1:9581-22898 GCF_963870205.1 Anabaena sp. CA = ATCC 33047
CAGTCCCCATTCCCCATTCTGAAAATTATGCAAATTCGTCGTCGTCAACCGAGTCCACCTGTAAATGTTGCCTGGTTGCGTTATCAAGTTGTTTTAGATGACGCGCAACCCCAGAATATCCTAGAGGAAATTGTCTGGCATAAGGAAACCGAAATTGGGCAAATGCGCGAAAAAGTGCCTTTGCGAGAGTTACAAAAGCAAGCACTCACCGCACCCCCAACTCGTGATTTTGTCGCCGCTTTACGACAAGGGAGAACTAAACCAGCTTTGATTGCGGAAGTGAAGAAAGCTTCCCCCAGTAAAGGTGTATTTCGGGAAGATTTTGACCCTGTAGCGATCGCCCTATCTTACCAACAAGGTGGCGCAAGTTGTCTTTCGGTTTTAACGGATGTTAAATTTTTTCAAGGTGGTTTTGATAACCTAGCTAAAGTCCGTGCTACCGTAGACTTACCGCTACTATGTAAGGATTTTGTGATTTACCCTTATCAAATGTACCTAGCTCGTGTCAAAGGTGCAGATGCGGTGTTATTAATTGCTGCTATTCTCAGCGATCAAGATTTACAATACTGTGTCAAGATTGCCAAGGCTTTGAATATGGCAGCATTGATTGAAGTCCACAATTTGGCAGAACTTGACCGGGTATTGGCTTTAGATGGTGTAACTTTAGTAGGCATCAATAACCGCAATTTAGAAGATTTTTCTGTGGATTTGCAAACAACTTGCCAACTGTTAGAGGCTAGGAGTAGCCAATTACAGGAAAGAAATATTCTAGTTGTGAGTGAGTCGGGATTACATACGCCAGATGATTTAAGTGTTGTATCCCAAGCTGGTGCATCTGCCGTGTTAATTGGTGAATCTTTGGTAAAACAACCAGATCCAGAAATTGCGATCGCCCGCCTATTTTCCCAATCACCTTGACAACCTTAGTTATTAGTCATTAGTCATTAGTTATTAGTCATTAGTCATTAGTCATTAGTCATTAGTTTCTCTCCTTTGCCCCCTGCTCCCTGCCCCCTGCCCCCTGCCCCTGCTACTTTCCGCAATAGCAACAGTACGTACTGCTACATTGATTATCTAAATTTAAGTTAAATATTTATTTAATGTGTCAAAATTGGCTGGACAGTTAATAAACAGTTACCATTCAAAAATTACCAACTTGATAACTACATGGAGCAACTTCCCCTACCATCACCCATCCACTACGAACTGATACTGCAACTATTAGAAAGACAAACCATGTCAGCAGCCAGTAACAACCCAGAACTGCGACATCAAGTCAATCAACTAATTATTACCCTCCGTAAAGCCGCAGCCCAACAAAAACAATTAGAAGAAACTTGTCAAGCTTCCTCCGTACCTGTAGAACACCGTTGGTCAATCAATCATCATAATCAGCCAATTGGCAGATCGGATTAATTGGTTAATACTTATTAGTCAACCTCAGAGATTATTCATAAAGTAAACCTTAAATTGTAGGGGGCGTTAAAGCAGCGCATAACGCACCGTGTTTATTGGTGCGTTACGGCTAATTCCTACTCTCTCAAACGTGAAAATCCTTTCAACGCCGTAACACATCCTACTTAATATTTACTTGATAAATAGCCTCTCAGCACTGAAAGAAAAGAGCGAGTTAACTAATTAACTCGCTCTTTTCTTAAATTTATAATGCAAGGAGTCTTTATCTGTCAGCCCTGGCACAAGACAGAGTAAATGTGACATACTCTGATTCTCCTGTATGAATAACCCATACTCTACGCTGCATCCATCCAATCGTAAATTTGCTCTAACTGTTCTAAAGTAATCAAACCGTACTGCCAAAGAATCATGGGTAAAGGGCCTGGGTCTTGTTCCCGATGGCGTAAAGCTACCGCCAGTGATGCTGCGGAAATAGACAAATCTTCCCTGAGAAAATTAATTAGTCTTGAATAGGTTGATGGTGACATTTGCAACTCACCTCCTGGCTGAGTATGTATTGTCATGTCTTGGTTTCCCATTGCTATGTAACCTGCAACTATTACTTCACCCGTGAATATACGATGACCGGAAAAAAACCTCTGAAAATTCTTTTATTAGCCTGAAAAAGATGCTTTTAGCCAGAAAAATAGAATTAATCTAGCATATTCTAGCTGTAAAAGCATTTGTCTGCTGAATTCTCAAGCTGCAAGTTACTCTCTGGCAATGGGCTTGAACTTTTTTACTGTCATGAGCTATCTAGAATGAGCTATCTAGTCACACATTTAGTAATCAAGTTTCCATAGCTAATACTGCCTTATGAGCGACTAATTACACTTATGCCAAAAGGAAGATTTTTAGCAACCAGTTTTATTAGGATGAAATTTTACCTGAGAAACAACATATTTGGTTATTTTTGACATGATATTCAATAGTAACCTCAGAATTCAATAGTTTACGTACATTTGATATTTTTTTTACACAAACCTCATGAATTCAAAATTCCTTTAGCCTTACTCCATCAGTGATACAAAGATTGATTACTGCAAGGCTCCGGTGTTTAAAAACTGAATGTTGATCCGATCTCCTGTTTTGAGATTTAATTCCGCAGCTCGTCCTGAGCGCAGTTCGATCACTTGATCGATGGGTACGTTAGGGCCATAAGTAGGACAAGGCTCACTTGTGCAAGGAGGTGCGGAAGCTTGAATATACTTGACTACTCCATTGTGTAAAAACACCATATCGAGAGCTACAGGTACATTCTTCATCCAAAACTGCACAGGTTGTGCTGTAGGAAACTGAAAGAGCATTCCCCGATTGTCTGGTAGGGCAGGACGATACATCAAGCCCATTTCTTGCTGTTCACGTGTCGCCGCTACTTCTAACTCAATCTCTGTACCATTGGGAACTGTTGCTTTTGCAGAAATTGGTAGTATTTGTCCAGATGGTAATTGTGTTAGAGCATTAGAAGTGTTTGTGGGCGGTTTAGCGGTTGTCTGCATTGAACATCCCATCAGTAAGATACTCAGCAGCAGGGGCATTAAACTTAACCAACGCATCATCGAATTCGTCTTGTAATAATTGGGATTTCGATTTTACCGAAATTTCTGCAAAATGGCTTTTGGCTGTTGAGGGAATGGGGATTGGGAACAATCCTCAATATTTTTCGCGGTAATTACGTAAATGGTATACTATTCGGTGTTAGATTAAGAGAGGACTAAATTACTCTGGTGCGGACGCTACGCGTAGCTTGCTTCCCCGGAGTGGCTCAATACATACAAATAATGCTTCCACCCTCTAAAGGATGGAAGTATTTAATGAATTTGTAATTTTTACTACTTAGTTTTGAGATGCTATGATTCTCTGAGTACGTAACCTACGCCGCGCACTGTTTGAATTAGCCGTTTTTGACCTTCGTCTTCTATTTTTAAGCGTAAGTAGCGAATGTACACCTCTATAACATTAGATTCACCCATGAAGTCGTAACCCCAAACATTTTCCAGAATTTGTTCACGGGTTAATACTTCACGGGGATGTTCCATTAAGAACTTTAAGAGTTCAAATTCTTTCATGGTTAAGTCAATGATTCGCCCGTTGTAAACCGCACGGCGGTTGGCTATGTCTAAAACCAGTTCTCCAAAGCGTAACTGTTCTGTTGTATCAACTTCTGGTTTCAGGTAGAGGCGAATCAGTTTTAAAAAGTCTTCGGAACGATAAGGTTTGAGGATATAATCATCTGCCCCTGCTTCTAGACAAGCTACCCGATCATCAACTGCATCCCTAGCCATGAGTACCAAGACAGGCGATCGCATCCCAGCACTTCTAAGATTTCTGCACAATGACAGTCCTGATTCACCGGAAAGCATTCGGTCTAAAACTACTAAAGCAGGTTGGCGATCGCGATAGTATTGTAAACCACTCGCCGCATCATTAGCCAACACAGGCTCATAGCCAGCTTCTTGCAAATCACAGGAAATCTGATTGGCTAGGCTATCATCGGTTTCGATGACCAAAACACAGGCACTGTGAGCAGGTGTCATAACTATTGGGGACTGGGGATTGGGGACTGGGGAAGGAAAGGCAGGGGGCAGAGGAGAGAAACTAATGACTAATGACTAAGGTAATTCTACAGAAGTTGGTTTAGCGATGTGTGGCAAACCCCAACCTAATTTTTCCCTTAAAATGCGGAAAAATTCGGGTGGTTGTAGGCGGATGAATTTGACACTGTAAGGCGATCGCTCTAAATATACCCTATCCTCTGGGAAAACGTAGCAACCACCATTACCATCCACTACCATGACTAACCGAGGAATATTCACTGGATAAATATTCACTGGTTCCGTATCTGGAAATACCAAAGCCCTAGAAGCCAAAGAGTGGGGGCAAATAGGTACTAATTGTAATACAGGTACACCTGGGGTAATGACAGGGCCACCGGCACTTAAAGAATAAGCTGTAGAACCAGTAGGTGTAGAAACAATTATACCATCAGCCGCAATATCGACTGGTGCATGGCGACCTACAGCAATTTCAAAATGGCACATCGAGGTTAAAGGCTCTCGATGTAAGACCATTTCATTTAAGCATAGGGCTTCCCAAAGCACCGACTCGCCTCGCCGCACTTGCACACTCAGCATGGCGCGTTCTTCAATTTCATATTCACCCGCGATCGCCTGTTCTATGGCTTGGGGCAATTGATTCAGATAAGCTTCTGTTAAAAACCCCATGTGTCCGGTATTCACTGCTAATAGTGGAATACCGCAAGGGGCAACCTGACGCGAAGCTGCTAAAACAGTACCATCCCCCCCTAGAACCACGGCAAACTGCATTTCTGAGTCAAATCCAGGGGGTGTCAAACCATCAATAGGGGTGTGACATACAGGGCTTTCGGGATTAGAGTAGCCCAATATGCCACCGATACTTGATGTAATACATACATCCCAACCGGCTGCGGTTAGCTTGTCTTTCAGTTCGATAGCCGTGCGTGTGGCTATCGGTTTAACGTCATTGTAGATAATGCCTGCTTTCGGCACACTCAAATATCCAAGTATAGTAGGCTATGCTTTTACTTATGTCATCCTGACACATTTTGGATCACGAGTCATTAGTCAAAAGTCAAAAGACTAAAATTGTGGGCTTTTTCAATTGTGGAAAGTAGGAATTGGGGGAGCTTTCAAAGCAGGGGAGAAAAACTCATGACTAATGACTAACAACTAATCACTGCTGACTATTGACTTTTTTAAAGGGAGTCTTTTTCGATTTCTGCTTTTTGGTTTTTTCGTAATCTAATTCCTTGAGCTTTCTCATGATGCGGCTGAAATACTCTTGTAAATAGCCTTCTAAAGTCGTTGTCTGTGATTGTTCTAAGCCAAATACTGTATATACCTCATCCATTGGCGCATTCAGAGGTTTACCACTAGCTAAGACTTCTGTAAATGCTAGTCTATCTGCCACATTCCACCCCCACTGAAAGAATCGCGCAATTTGGCGCACAGTACGCAGCAGGTTAATCGGCATTCGTCGGACTTTTGCTTCTTTCCCAGATAAACGCTCACATAAGCTGGTAATTTCTTCTGCACTCCAAGCACGAGTTCCCACCACCGGGAACGTTTGTTTTTCGGTGGCTGGTACACTTAATGCACCCACAGCAAACTTGGCAATGTCTTGAGTATCCATGTAGGCGATAGGTGAAGATGTACCAGTCACCCAAACTGGTTGTCCTTCTAAAATGGGTATGCCATATTGACCGATTAAACCTTGCATGAACCCAGCCAAGCGTAAAATTGTGTAGTTTAATCCAGACTCGATTAAAAATGCTTCAGTACACCGCTTAATCTCCATCAGTGGCACTTCTGGGTACTTGTCAGCATCAATAATAGAAAAGAATATAAAACGCTCTACACCAGCAGCTTGAGCCGCTTGAATTAAAGCTACCTTCCCTTGCCAATCTACTTGTTTGATTGTCAGGGAATCTGTAGCACGAGAGGTAGCCGCATCAATTACGGCTGTGACACCTTCTAACGCGCCTGTGAGGCTTTCAGGATAACATAAATCTCCTTTGACGAGTTCCGCACCCCATTCTTTGAGAAAAGCAGCTTTTTTAACACTGCGGACAAGACAGCGCACTTTATAACCCTCATCGATTGCACGACGAGCCACTTGTCTTCCCAAAGTGCCGGTAGCACCAACTATTAATAATGTCATGAGGTTTGTAATATTTATTAAACTTTTATGAGAAAAATCTTAACAGAATTATATTCTGTAAACAAAAGTTTACGTCTTTTTAATTGATTTGTTGAATATTTCGGGGATAGCCAAAAATTAAATTCTGCAATTTCTGCGTGTGAATACGGCTATCAGGTGTTTTTTTTCCTGCTTCCCCTGCTTCCCCTCTTCCCCCTGCGCCAGAAACGTCACCCACAGCGATTGATTATCTTTTGATTTGGAAGTCTCTGGGGAGTAGTGGAAACAGCGTTGTCCGGTTGGCGGACACGCTATTTTTTTAGAGAGAGTCGAGTTTATTGTCTCTCGCCGAAGGTTCTGGAAAGGGATTATTCTTCTGAACCTTGAATTTTCAGCAATAAAGCACCCAAAGCCCAACCTACGAAGATTAGACTAAAAGGTAACAGAGCTGCATTCAACATTTCGCCGCTCATTGATTTGGTTCTCCTTTGTGAATGGTGGACTGTAGATGTTTTTCAGTTGTTTCACCAGACTAGACTCGATGGCTCAAATCTAATCTGTGCTAATCCTACGACCGAGGCAACCTCAGATCAACAATGTCTACCAGAAGCTCTGCAACGCTAACTGTAGGATTAGCCTCGTGTAAATAATTCTAAACCAGTTTGATGGTTAATTAAGATAGGAGATTGGGGAATAGGGAATAGGCAATGGGGCATTGTGAGACTTTTATGGGTACAAATATGTATCAACTTGATCAACATCAGCCAGTTAATTTACATCAACAACACTGTCCTCGTTTAGCGATTACTTTGGGTGATCCAGCCGGAATTGGCCCGGAAGTGATTTTAAAAGCTTTGGCAGAGCCAACGGTAACTCAAAAATGTGATGTTTCTGTGGTAGGTAATCAAGATTTGTTGCTACAGACTTATCACAGACTGACTCAGACTGAGAATTTAGCACCTTTGGCAAATCCTGACGAGTTGAAAATTGTTAATGTACCTTGTGATTGGGAGAAAGGGGAAATTGTCATCGGCTTTGGGAATGCTGCTAGTGGTGCGGCGAGTTTTGCTTATATGGAAGATGCGATCGCTCAAACTCTCGCAGGGAAATTTGATGCTATTGTTACCGCCCCCATAGCTAAATCTGCGTGGAAATCCGCAGGGTATCATTACCCAGGACAAACAGAATTGTTAGCCGAAAAGGCTGGGGTTGACCGCTTTGGAATGTTATTTGTGGCGCGATCGCCTTACACTGGTTGGACAATGCGCGCTTTATTAGCTACCACACATATTCCCCTGTGTCAAGTAGCCAAAACACTGACACCGGAGTTATTAACAAAAAAATTAGATTTGTTGGTGGAGTGTTTAGAGCAAGATTTTGGGATAACTCATGGCAGAATTGCGATCGCCGGTTTAAATCCCCACAGTGGCGAACAAGGACAACTAGGAACAGAAGAACAGGATTGGTTAATTGCTTGGTTAGAATCCGAACGGCAAAAACGCCCGAATTTCCAGCTAGAAGGGCCGATTCCACCAGATACAATGTGGGTTAAACCCGGTCAAGCTTGGTATGGTCATTCTCAGGTGCAAAATCCCGCCGATGCTTATTTAGCACTGTATCACGACCAAGGTTTAATTCCCGTCAAGTTAATGGCGTTTGACCGTGCTGTTAATACTTCGATTGGTTTACCTTTTGTTCGCACTTCCCCCGATCACGGAACGGCGTTTGATATTGCAGGTAAGGGAATTGCTGATGCTACCAGTATGAAAGCAGCAATCGAGTTAGCGGCGGAGTTGGTGAGTCAAAGGTTAACTATTCAGAAATATGAGAAACCTGTTGAGCATTAGCTCTGTACTGTTCCCAAGTCTTACCTTCAGGGAAAATATCCGATAAATTAAAATCCACAGAGCTGTTCTTTGAGACTTGAGTAGACACCATCTTCCCTGATGTTGTTGGTATTACACCCCAAAACTAACACCAATCAACACACACAAGCCTCAGTAAAATTCTTGATCACTAACCTGATCAGTTATTTGCAAATTGATTGCAACTATCAAGCACATATTTGCATTTGCTGTACAGCAATCAGCTTGATATTTATTGCATTGCCATGAGTAAATGTGATTTAACTTGTGTATATCTAAACTGTAGTTGGCTCAGGGATTTCAAACTTGTAACCGTACCCACGAACAGTTTTAATAAATTCCGGTACACTGGTATCTGCTTCTAGTTTCTTACGTAGCTGACCGATGTGTACGTCAACTACCCGTCCATCTCCCACATAGTCACAACCCCAAATCTTTTGAATTAGTTGGGGACGACTCCAAGCTTGACCAGGATGACTTGCCAAAAAGTGGAGAATATTAAATTCCAAAGCTGTTAAATTCAAGGGTTTATCGTTCAGTGTCACCTCTCGTCCATCTGGGTTAATAGCTAAGTTTTTAAAGATTAGGCGTTGTGATGGAGATGGTTTAATAGAGCGGATGCGCCTTAAGAGAGCTTGGACTCTCAATTCAACTTCAGCTAGACTAAACGGTTTAGTTATAAAGTCATCAGCACCAGCCGCCATAATTCTGATCTTGTCAGCTTCTTCTGTCCTGCTAGTCAGTATCATCACCAACACATTGTTCCGACTTTGCATTTCTTGGCAAAGTTGATAGCCACTGGTATCTGGGAGATTCCAATCCAGAATTACTAAAGCTGGGTCGAATTCTTCAAATAACGACAGCGCAGTTTTACCATCTGCTGCTGACTCTATTTGATATTTCCGGCTTAAAAAGCGATATATCAGGTTACGCACACCAAAATCGTCATCTACGACCAGAATTTTAGGATTTGAAGAAGCAGAAAGCATCACCATAACTTGATAGCCTGTTGTTAATTTGCCAATTGATTGTGGTCTGTAAAGCTCCCCTGAAAAAAGCTACTCTGAATGTATCTGTGCTACACGCGCTTTCGTTTGGTAGTGTTTATTTCTTTGTACTTCAGAGATGGCGTATACTTACAGCAACTTATCGCCGTATATTGCCGTTGTTTTACTGATCTATATTTAATTTTCCATTAAATTTCTGAAAAGTCCAGTTATGATACTGCATACCAAAGGCATAACTTTAGTAGAAGTTTGGTATATTTTGATCGTTGCTGCCAAAATTAAGAATCTTGAAGCTGGAAATATATCCTAGAATCTCAGTGTATTCTCCGGTTTGTCAATCATCTTTTAAGTAGAAATTACTAGCTAAAAAAATCAAGCTCCAAAACAATTTGAGATACAACATCTACCATATTTTTCTCTGAACTACCCAAAGTAAAAAGTTCCTCTGGTTAGTCTTGTAGGGTGCGTCAGATTGTTTAAATGCTATCAAACTGTCTTCCTTGCTCGGAACATCCTTTGAGAATCCCCTTGATTTTTAATCAGGGGAGTACGTCAACAATAGGTCAACAATAGGTGAAAAATATACTCAAATGCTAATCTACCCCAAGAAATAATTTGCAGCTTTTCATCCCACAGCCAGAGAAATTAAATCAAGTTAATTAGCTAAATTGCTGTTATATAGCAGTAAGAAAGCAATAATCAAGTTATGGATAGCAATCGACTAGGTGGTATTATTCCTCCCCAACCACCAATTGAAGCCCAATCTGATGTTTATGCACTTAAGTCTCGTTTAGAATGGGGTGAACCTGCCTTTACTATCTTAGATGTACGCGATCGCCCCATATATAATGATGGTCATATTATGGGTGCAATGCCCATGCCAATGGATGAATTGGTAGACAGAGCCGTACCATCTTTAGATAAAAACCGTGATATCTATGTTTACGGTGCGACTGAAGAACAAACCGCCGCCGCCGTTAATATGCTGCGTTCGGCTGGCTTTGATCATGTTTCAGAACTCAAAGGTGGTTTAGCTGCATGGAAGGCAATTGGCGGCCCCACAGAAGGCATCATTGAATCTAAAACCCCAGCCGGTGCGGATGATTATAATGTAGTCTCTCGACTTCAAGACTATTCAGAGACTCAGCACAAAGATGTATAAGGTTTTGGTCAATAGCCAGTAGTCAGTAGAGACGTTTCAACGGAACGTCTCTACAAGTCATAAGTTAATAATTTTGAACATTAACAAGACTTACGCAACTGGCACATTAGTAGGGTGCGTCAGATGTTGAAAATCTGTGATTTTTGACCCAATTATCGCTTCTGACGCACCCTACACGAATCTGTGAGACTAATGTTCAAATAAATCTTTGAATTGTAATAAATCCAAAGACACAATTGTTGGTAGAACTTGAAAGCATTCTTGAGCAAGTTGCCAACGTTCTTCTCGTTGCAGCATGGCGGTTAACTTTTGCTGCACGCTGAGTAAATAGCGGACATCATTGGCGGCGTAACTCAACTGCGCTTCAGATAAGTTAGTGGCGTTACCCCAATCAGAACTTTGAGCAGTTTTATCTAGTTCTACATTTTCCAATTCTTGCACCACATCCTTAAGTCCGTGACGATTGGTATAGGTACGGGCTAGCTTACTGGCAATTTTGGTGCAGAAGACTGGTTGGACATGAATACCTAGATGATAACGCAAAGCGGCCATGTCGAACCGAGCAAAGTGAAATACTTTACCGACATTTGTAGCTTCTAGCAGTTTTTTTAAATTTGGGGCTTGGGTTTGTCCTTTGAAGATGCGAATCGCAGTGACTTTACCTTCAGGATTGCATAGCTGAACTAAGCAGAGGCGATCGCGCGCTGGTAATAAACCCATTGTTTCAGTATCAACAGCGATCGCTGCCGATGCTAAATATTGGGTAAGAGCAGCATCACTCAGATCGCGATCGCTCACTTGAAAATCTTGTAATGTCATGAACCACTTAATAATATATGCAGTATCTTCTCAACAAGCTACCATCAGACACTACATTATTATTGTGCAGAACATCCACAATTCCACCTAGCGAGTCCGGAGGAAAATTTGTGTCAAGTAAACCTCACCTTGCTGATTTGTCGCCACACCAATCCCTGTGAGATTATAATTACCATGAATATTCTTTAAATGTCCAGGACTTTCGAGCCAACCAATCACAGCTTGATTGGCAGGATCACTATACCCCCGATTGAAAGCGAGATTTTCAGCCGCACTCTTATAGCGAAGGGGAATAGCATCAACTCGCCGTTCAAATCCCTGATGACTAAAAGGTGCTTTTCCTTTAGCCATGTTCTGACTGTGGATTCTGGCTTGTCGAGTAATGTTGGAATTTAAAGTTAACTTTGGCAGGTTCTTAGCTCTCCGATAGCGATTAATTTGCTCAAATACTGATTTTTCTAAAGCAGTAGTTTGAAAAGTCGCCGAGCTAGCAACCTGAGTATAACCCGGCGATGAGGGTTGATTATCAGTAGTTGTGTTTGTAGAAGTATGGCCAGGTATGGGAGGAGCCATTAATCCTCCAGCAAAGACAAGCGTACTTAAAGCGATGCCAAAAGCAGTTTGTCGGGACATGAAAAATTACTTTGTGTACATACTATAAGACCTATACTCTAAATTCTCCTTCCTAGAATATGTAACAGGATACTTTTGCAGATTCATCAATTAGAGCAGGGGAGGCAGGGGAGGCAGGGGAGCAGGGGAGCAGGGGAGGCAGGGGAGGCAGGGGAGGCAGGGGAGCAGGGGAGAAGAACTTGTACCCAGTCCCCAATCCCCAGTCGCTTTTAAGAACGCATAAAAATTTGTGTCAGGTAAACTACCCCTCGGCCATTCACTGCAACACCAACTCCGGTGGTATTAGCATTACTTTTAATGTTAGCTAAGTGTCCTGAACTTTTCAGCCAACTTTGCACAGCGCGTGTAGCTGCATCTCTATCTTGGTTATAAGCAACATTTTCACTAGCTGATTTGTGAGCAATACCAATTGCTTTCACTCGCTGATCAAATCCCTGATGGCTAAATGGAACTTTTCCACTAGCCATGTTTTGACTATGAATTCTGGCCTGCTCATCAATGGCAGAATTACGTGATAGTGCTGGCAAGCCTATAGAAGCTCTGTATTCGTTAATTTGCTCAAAAACTGACTGTTCTATAGAAGCAGTATTAGAGTTAGATCCTCCACGGGAAGAGCCGGAATTGGATTGTTCACGGGAAGAACTGGGATTAGATTGTTCACGGGAAGAACTGGGATTGGATTGTTCACCCGGATAGTCTGAATTTGATGTTCCGGGATTATATGGTCTTTGCCGAGAAGATGGTATTGAACGATTATATGGTCTAGAACGACGGTTGTATTGTCTAGGAAAATATTGCCCAGGAAAATATTGTGCTAGATGATTTTCTATGCTTGAGGATTTTGGCTGAACAGATGCAGATGGGAGAGAAACAGCACTCGCTCCAGTGGCGAGAAGAAAACTGCCTAAAGCAAAACTGTAGAGTGTTGTTCTAATCATTTTTCAAGCCATGTAGTTGTTGCAACCATCTAACCAGACCGTTATTGATTGAACAAATTCGCTATATGGTCATATATCTTTGGTTATAGTGTTTTGTCTAGGAATATTCTCTGCTCACGTTTAAATTCATAGATTTGCAAAAAAAAGGGGCGATCGCCTAGAATCGCCCTCTCTCATTAGTCTGATTTTTCCGAAAAATTTGGGAAAATTTTGTCAATCTTGTTCTGTTCAATCTATCAGTGAGCAGCTAAACTTATGTCTCCAGATAGATTTATTCTGGGCTGAAAAATTTAGCTACAGTTTGCACATCCTTATCGCCCCGTCCAGAGCAGTTAATAATAATTCGGGGGCTACCGCTAAGTTGAGGACAGAGGGTTTCTAAGTAGGCGATCGCATGAGATGTTTCTAATGCGGGGATAATTCCTTCCAACTGAGATAATCTCTGGAATGCTGCCAAAGCTTCTGCATCCGTCACACTGTAATATTCAGCACGACCCATATCTTTCAAATAACTATGTTCCGGGCCAACACCAGGATAATCTAAACCCGCACTAATCGAGTGTGCCTCAATCACTTGTCCATCTTCATCTTGTAACAGATAACTCATTGCTCCGTGCAGTACACCAACACGTCCTTTTGTCAAGGTAGCAGCGTGTTTTTCTGTATTCACACCTTCTCCCGCAGCTTCCACCCCAATTAGTCGGACAGATGACTCATCCACAAACTCATGGAATAAACCCATAGCATTAGAACCACCA
>NZ_CAWMSA010000058.1:22980-26980 GCF_963870205.1 Anabaena sp. CA = ATCC 33047
ACCGATAATCGCATGAAAATCACGTACCATCATCGGGTATGGATGGGGGCCAGCTACCGAACCCAAAATATAGTGAGTGGTTTCGACATTTGTCACCCAATCCCGGATAGCCTCAGATGTGGCATCCTTGAGAGTACCAGTACCGGCAGCTACCGGACGCACTTGTGCGCCCATCAGCCGCATTCTAAACACATTTAATGCTTGGCGTTCCATATCGTGAACGCCCATATAAATCACACATTCCAACCCAAAACGAGCGCAAACTGTCGCCGTAGCTACACCATGTTGTCCAGCACCAGTTTCAGCAATAATGCGTTGCTTACCCATGCGCTTCGCCAACAACACCTGTCCGAGAGCGTTATTAATTTTGTGCGCGCCTGTGTGATTGAGGTCTTCTCGCTTTAAGTAAATTTGCGGCCCGGAACCATCTGGCCTCGCATAATGAGCAGTCAAGCGTTCCGCAAAATACAAGGGTGTAGCACGTCCTACATAGTCCTTTAGCAGTTGTTGAAGTTCTGCTTGGAAGTTGGGATCATGGCGGTATTGCTGATAAGCTGCTTCTAATTCCGCTAAAGCAGGCATTAAGGTTTCCGGGACGTACTTACCGCCAAAGCGTCCAAAGCGTCCTTGTGTATCGGGAACCGGAGAAGTAGAGGGAGAACTTGGAGAAAGGGGAGTAGTAGTCACGGAAATCATTTTAATGATGGGACAGCTTTATTATTATAGGTAAAGACTGAGGCAGAGAAAACAGACTGTTTGACTACATCTAGCCCACTGATTGGATTTGTTAATGTTAGGCTAGAAATGGATTTGCAGGCTTATGTACCATTGCCTCTCAAGTTTTTCTCGCTCAAAATTTTATGTCTTCTTCCAATTCCCATTCTTCAGACAAGCGTTACGCCTACCGCGAGTTTGGTGACGACAACTCTGCCGCCACAGCCAGACCAACTCCCGAATTACCGCCGAAACAACAAAATATCAGAATCCAAGCCACCCGCGCAGGACGCAAAGGTAAAACAGTTACTGTGATTACTGGTTTTCAAGCCAAGCCAGAAACCTTGACAGATTTAGTCAAGAAGTTAAAAACTCAGTGCGGCACTGGTGGCACAGTTAAGGATAATGAAATTGAAATTCAAGGCGATCACAAACAAAAAATTTTAGAAATTTTAACCAATCTTGGCTATAAAGCTAAAATTAGCGGCGGTTAGTGGCAAAATTACCCAGCCAAAATTCTGGAATCAAAATCATTTCTAGGGTAGTTAAAGCAAGAAATGTATTCATCTAGTTAGTAGATCCTCAAAAGGAGGTTGACATGGATTTAGTGCGAATTCTATGCGCGATTTTCTTCCCACCTCTGGGAGTGTTTTTACAAGTGGGAATAGGCAAGGATTTTTGGATTAATATCCTGTTAACGTTTTTGGGTTATATCCCCGGAATTGTTCATGCTGTGTGGGTGATTGCCAAGAAATAATGATTCACATCTAGGTTAATTTTCGCTGTCACTATTGCTGATCATGTAGGGAATAAATAATAATTTGAAAAAATCTCTCTAGACACGAATGCAATTCACGACTAGAGAGATAAAATTTGATGACTATCAAAGATTTGAGTTGCCTAGGCTATACTAACTCAATCTATCTTACAAATCAGGAGGGATAATAACTTTGTTAATGACATGGATTACGCCATTACTAGCTTTGATGTCTGCTTGTACTACCTTAGCATCATTGACATTGACACCCATTTTGGGGTCAACTTTGACATTGATGGCACCGCCTTCTACACTTTTGACTTCGCCAGATTTTAAATCAGTGGATAAGACAGTACCTGGAACAACATGATAAGTCAACAGCTTGACTAATATTTCTTTGTTCTCTGGTTTCAACAAATCTTGTACAGCGTCTTGAGGTAATTCAGCAAACGCAGCATCAGTAGGCGCAAAAACTGTTAAGTTATCTTTGCCTTGCAGAACTTCTGTCAGTCCGGCAGCTTTGATAGCTTTAGTTAACATTGTAAAAGAACTGTTAGACTCTGCCAATGCTAACAAAGTTTTGCCTTGAGTATCTGGTGTCTCAGTGGTTGGTACTTGTGTTTCAGGTGTGCTAGGTTTTACTTGTGGGGTGGTAGTAGTTGGGGTGGTGCGATTACCACGATTGTAGGGAGCTTCATTGAAAATACTGGGTCTAGGATTTAGTTTATCCCCTCCTGTATTCTGTGAAATCTGCTCTTTATGGTGGTGTTTGCTTTTTGTAGTCTCGGTGAGAGTCTCAGTCTGGCTATGTTGGCTGTTTACCTGTACACGTTGACTGCGGTTGTAGGTAGCTTCTTTGAAAATAGAGGGATGGGGATTTAATACTTCTCTTGCGCCAGATGGTGCGGTAGTCAGGAAACTTACGCCTGCAATACTAAACACACTAGCCAAAGTGGTCAATAGTTTGCTGTAATTTACCTTCATAAATTTCGTTTGTTTTGATTTTACAGCTGTTACATAAAGACTTATAACACTTTGTTACCAATAAAAGCTAACTATCCATGAGAATTTTTTACCAAAATATTATCAGTAGGATTGTGACCTGACTTGCTCACGAACTAAAATCAGAACAATGGTGTTCTCTGGGCTGTTTTTTTACCAAAAGCTTTGTCAACAACTGTATCTCATCCCCATAGAACATTGCCTTCTTCAAACTTGAGTTAATTCTTGATTTATTGGCGGATAGGAATTTGTTGACCACACTAAAATATACAACATCAATATTTGAATAAAATTAATGTTTTTAGTGGGGTTAGGCAACAAATATAGCAATCAGCTAGATACATAATGGATGAATTATTTCTGTAGTAGTCTGGGAAAATTTATATATATTTTTACAAGTATATGGATAAATAACTATATAATTTTAAGTAGATGTATACGATGTAGGAAAAACTAAAGAAAAATTTTACGGTTGCAATTGTGAGAATTTGAGTTTGTGTAGGGAGATTTATTGAAAATATTGTGTCATTTAATATTCTTATAAGTTTAAAAATTAATGAAAGCAAAAATGTGTAAACCTGCAAAAACTTACCTAAAGTTTCAGTTTTTTAACTGATAAATCTGTCTAATAATTCATGGTTTGCTCAGGAAAATTACTTGAAGTGAAGATACAATTATAGAGTTGTTCAAATAATCAGCAACCAGGAAGACAATATGTTAGAATTATACCAATGGGAACTATCTCACTACTCAGAAAAAGTGCGGTTGATTCTAGATTATAAAGGGTTAGAATACCGCAAAATTGAAGTCACACCAGGGATTGGGCAGGTAGACCTATTTCGCTTGACTGGACAGAAGCAAGTGCCAGTCTTGAAGGATGGTAACAAATATATTGCGGATTCTACAGAGATAGCTAAGTATTTAGACTTGGAGTATCCTGAGCGTCCACTAATACCAAAAGATCCAAAAAGAAAAGGTCTAACTTTAATGATGGAAGAATGGGCAGATGAATCAATAGGGATTAAAGGTAGAAAGGCGTTATTCTCTGCGATTAGTCAAGACCAAAATTTCCGCAAGTCGTTACTACCTACCTCAACACCAGATGTTTTAAAAACGCTAGTGGAAGGTGTACCTAGTGATTTTCTGACGGTTTTGGGGTTTGGTGTTGGTTATAGTCCAGATGTGATCAAATCAGCGATCGCAGATTTAAAACAAGACTTAGAAGCATTGACTCTATTATTGGCAGATAGTCCTTATTTAACTGGAGATGAACCCACCTTAGCTGATTTAGCAGTCGCAGGTTTATCTATATTGTTAAAATTCCCTGAAGGAGCGTACCTAGATTTACCAGCAACCCTCAGAGGTAAAGGTGTACCATCCATAGCTGACAACCCTGATTATGCACCGTTTTTTGAGTGGCGCGATCGCATCTATGCCCAATTCCGCAAACCTTTAATTGGTGTGCCTCCCACTGGTTCAGCACCTACTTCTATTCAGATTGAATAGATAAGAGAGTAGGGAGTAGGG
>NZ_CAWMSA010000059.1:0-1231 GCF_963870205.1 Anabaena sp. CA = ATCC 33047
GCCCTCCCGCCACGCCAGTTGCTCTACGACGGAGACCGTCAAGACCGCACTGGCGCAAAATTCGTAAACCTTCGTCTCTAATATTCACCGCAGCATTAATATCCCTGTCATGTATTGTGTGACATTTAGGACATTGCCAGCTACGGATATCTAAACTGAGATTATCTAGTTGATGCAAGCAGTTACTACAAGATTTTGAACTAGGGAAAAATCTGTCTACTTCAATATAGGTTTTCCCTTCCCATTCTGCCTTGTATTTCAACATGGTGCAGAATTGACCCCATCCAGCGTCACTAATTGATTTAGCTAGTTTGTGGTTCTTGACCATATTCTTAACTGCTAGGTTTTCTACAACTATGACTTGGTTCTCGTCAACTAATTTACGACTTAGTTTGTGTAGAAAATCTTCACGGCATCTAGTAATTTTCGTGTAAATTTTAGCAACTTTAATTCTTGCTTTGTTACGATTGCTAGACCCTTTTTGTTTGCGGCTAAGTTGTTTTTGTTTCTTGACTAACTTGACCTCATATTTGCGGTAATATTTGGGGTTGCCATGTTTAGTCCCATCAGATGTAATAGCGTAATGGTTAATTCCCATATCTACGCCAATAGCTTTACCTTCTGATGATAGAGATGGTTTATCCTTCCCACTGTCATATAGACAAGCAGCGTAGTATTCACCTGATGGAGTCAGCGATACAGTAATAGACTTTAATTTACCTTCAGGTAATCGAGATACTTTGCAGTAGACTTTGCCTAGTTTTGGAAGCGTCAGATTGTCGCCATCTAGTTTTATTCCTTGCGGAAATCGAATAGATTGTTTTTGACCTTTGTTTTTGAAATTGGGGTATTTAGCCCGTCTCTCAAAAAAATTCAAGAACGCACTAGACAAATCTAAGGCTACTTGTTGCAAGCATTGAGAAGGTGGCTCTGTTAACCACTCATATTCTTTCTTCAGGGATGGCAACAAATTAATTATCTCGTTGCGACTTAACCCCTTACCTGTTGCCTTGTAGGTTTCGCTTGTTAAGTTAAGCGCATAGTTGTAAAACCAGCGTACACATCCAAACGACTTAGCAAGTAGTCTTACTTGCTCCCCTGTCGGATAGATTCTGTACTTGTAGGCTTTTAACATTGCGCTTACCAAACTGCATTAACTATGTTAAACTAAATTCGTACTAATGTAAAGTCCCCCTGGAAGGGGGAGGTTTTAAACCCATTTCTCTGATAA
>NZ_CAWMSA010000060.1:0-539 GCF_963870205.1 Anabaena sp. CA = ATCC 33047
GACTTCACCCGTTGGTGTCAACTCGGTGGCTTATGGCCATTCGTGGCACTACATGGAGCTTTCGGCTTAATCGGCTTCATGCTGCGCCAATTTGAGATTGCTCGTCTAGTAGGCATCCGTCCCTACAACGCCCTAGCATTCTCTGCTCCCATTGCGGTATTCGTCAGCGTATTCTTGATGTACCCCTTGGGACAATCCTCTTGGTTCTTCGCACCCAGCTTAGGTGTAGCGGGTATTTTCCGTTTCATCCTGTTCGTACAAGGCTTCCACAACTTTACCCTCAACCCCTTCCACATGATGGGTGTAGCAGGTGTATTAGGTGGTGCGCTATTGTGTGCGATTCACGGTGCAACCGTAGAAAACACCCTATTTGAAGACGGCGAAGGTGCAAACACCTTCCGCGCCTTCAACCCCACCCAAGCCGAAGAAACCTACTCAATGGTGACAGCAAACCGTTTCTGGTCACAGATTTTCGGGATTGCTTTCTCCAACAAACGCTGGCTACACTTCTTCATGTTGTTTGTGCCAGTCACCGGATT
>NZ_CAWMSA010000061.1:0-426 GCF_963870205.1 Anabaena sp. CA = ATCC 33047
CATTGCCCAAAAGATAACTTCAATAGCCAGAGTGAGTATAGATTGAGTATCCATTTATTTTTCTCCAGAAAAATGTTTTTCATTGAGATTTTGCGTAGCGTTCCTGTAGGAAGTAAATGTTGAGATAAGATTTGATGATGCGAATACTTAAGAGTTTTCTGATTTTTCGCGTAGCGTAATCAAATGCCTGAGATTGAAGTAACCTCAGACATTTTTATTAAAAAGGAATATCACTTATTTCTTTTTCAGATACATCTATTGATGTATCTATTTCAGATAAACAATTCCATGACCAGTAATTCGTTATTTGCTTAAATGTTTTATAATTGTGAGGATGCCAGCAGCAGTCACTTAATGAATTTTCAAACCACTCAATTAATTCTTCTTGTAGTTGCAAATTATTAGCGAGGAAATCAATTTCCTCAC
>NZ_CAWMSA010000062.1:0-488 GCF_963870205.1 Anabaena sp. CA = ATCC 33047
CAAAAAAGCCTCCCCCGTAAGGAGGAAGCTTTTTTGTGATTGCTAAAGGTTAATGATTAACCGTTGATAGCAGGAGCGGTTAAAGCAACAGGAGCAACTTCGCCAGCAGCTAAGTCTAAGGGGAAGTTGTGAGCGTTACGCTCGTGCATTACTTCCATACCCAAGTTAGCGCGGTTGATGATGTCAGCCCAGGTGTTGATTACACGACCTTGAGAGTCGATGATGGACTGGTTGAAGTTGAAACCGTTCAAGTTGAACGCCATTGTGCTAACACCCAAAGCGGTAAACCAGATACCGATTACAGGCCATGCAGCTAGGAAGAAGTGCAAGGAACGGCTGTTGTTGAAGGACGCGTATTGGAAAATCAAGCGACCGAAGTAACCGTGTGCAGCAACGATGTTGTAGGTTTCTTCTTCTTGACCGAATTTGTAACCGTAGTTTTGAGATTCGTTCTCGGTGGTTTCACGCACCAAGGAAGAAGTTACCAA
>NZ_CAWMSA010000063.1:0-291 GCF_963870205.1 Anabaena sp. CA = ATCC 33047
GTTCGACTTGCATGTGTTAAGCATACCGCCAGCGTTCATCCTGAGCCAGGATCAAACTCTCCGTTTTGTCTTCTTTCGAGTTTGTTATCTGAACAACTTTGTTCTCCAGATTCCTTGCTATAATTTCTTTAGTTTTTGGGAAAACCCAAAACCAATTTGTTTGACGAGGATTGGTTTTTTCTTTAAGCTTTCAAAGTATTCTTTTTTCTCGGTTCAGTCGTCTCGGCTCTCTCGCCTCGACACTTATCTAGAATAGCGAGGATTTTTGGCTTCGTCAAGGGGTAAAGGAAA
>NZ_CAWMSA010000064.1:0-650 GCF_963870205.1 Anabaena sp. CA = ATCC 33047
GAGAACAAGCTACCACCGAATACACCAGCCACACCTAACATGTGGAAGGGGTGCATTAGGATGTTGTGTTCTGCTTGGAACACGATCATGAAGTTGAAGGTACCGGAGATACCCAAAGGCATACCATCAGAGAAGGAACCTTGACCGATGGGGTAGATTAAGAATACTGCGGTAGCTGCTGCAACAGGTGCAGAGAATGCTAGGCAGATCCAAGGACGCATACCCAAGCGGTAGGACAATTCCCACTCACGACCTAAGTAGCAGAATACGCCGATTAGGAAGTGGAATACTACCAATTGGTAAGGGCCACCGTTGTACAACCATTCATCTAAGGAAGCTGCTTCCCAGATGGGGTAGAAGTGTAAGCCGATAGCGTTAGAAGAAGGAACAACTGCACCAGAGATGATGTTGTTGCCGTAGATTAAGGAACCTGCAACGGGTTCGCGGATACCATCGATGTCTACAGGAGGTGCAGCGATGAAGGCGATGATGAAGCAGGTGGTTGCAGCTAGCAAGGTGGGGATCATCAGTACACCGAACCAACCGATGTATAAGCGGTTGTTGGTGCTGGTGATCCAGTTGCAGAACTGCTCCCATACGTTCGCGCTTTGGCGTTGTTGTAAGGTTGCGGTCATGTTTTTATGATGACG
>NZ_CAWMSA010000065.1:0-2001 GCF_963870205.1 Anabaena sp. CA = ATCC 33047
GTATCACAAACTACTAAACACACCTTTGATGCACTCACTGGTGCTAACCAAACAGGGTTCAAGGATGGTTGGGGTCTAGCCTCACCATTCTTAGGTCGTGTTCCAAAGTGGAGTAATAGCAGAAGTTGGTTGAAAAATGTAATACGACCAGAGGCCTTGCCAGCAAATTATGGTCGCGATGAGTATCCTTATAATACAACTATTCCTGGTGGGCCAATTTTCTATGAGTTACATACAGTTTCAGTAAGACCAGTGCCTAAGTATGAAAAACAAGGGCCTATGCTTGAGTCGTTCTATACCAAAGCTAATGTAGAGAGGAACGATCCAGAGAAAATGTGGTTTATTGTCGGGACAACAAAGGGAACAGCATCCTTTTACATAGATAGAGATGGAGTCCTAAAAACAGATTTGAATCGTGGTTAATAATAAGAAACAGAGGGTTTCCATGTCAGAATTAACTGATGGTCTAAATCGAATTCGTGCCTACCTAGAAAGTAATTATCCAGCTGTGGCAGCCAAATTACCTCCAGGTTTACCCTTAGAGAAAATTGAAGAAATATTTCAAATTCTACCTTATCGATTGCCGCAAGAAGTTTATGAACTTTATCAGTGGTGTGGGGGTTGGGATTGGGAAACTGAAAACTGGGATACAATTTTTGCTCCCTACTATGGCACGATGACACTGTGTAGCCCACAAGGAGGGATGGAGACGGCAAAAGATTTTGAAAAATATGAAGTTAGGTACATAAATAAACCTATTTTTCCGATTTTTGGTTATGACAAGATATATCTTTGCACAGTAGGAAACTGGCAAGCAAAATTTCCTGCTCCCATTGTGTATGTTTCAGAGCTTTATACAGTTGAACTACACTACGTCAGTTTAGCAAGCTTGATGCAAGTGACAGCAAAAGTTTGGGAAACAGCTGTGGCTTATATAAATGAAGGAGACCTCGTGCAATGTGATGAACAAAAATTCTTCACCATCTATCGCCAATACAATGTTGAGTTACCCAAAATGGTACTCACCTGGTTGAAGCAAGAGCTAGAAATAGCAGGGTTGGAGCGATGTAAACTATATAAAATGTGGGATTCTATTGACGAAAATGTTAATTGGTTAACCACGTGCTGGCCAGAGCTATCAGTTGAACATTTCTCCCCTGAATTAATAGAACCAATAGTCAGAGAAATGAAGAAACCGAAAGAAACCTCATTCAGCCATTATGCCAAAATGATATTAGAAAAGCTAAAATACAAATCCTAAGTTACAAGTTGGTCTGCCGAGGAAGAAGAAATTCCTGCATGACGCTAACTAGTATGAGTGTTGGGTGAAATCAAAAACTCTAGAGCAGTAGTAAGTTATGCCAGTAGTTGCAAGTACCGCTACTCCTCCCAATCAACCAACATCCTATCCAAAATGGCAATCCCCCACTGCGGACACTTCGCCACCAATTTCTTGATCACAATCCGCGAAGCAGGGTCATCCGCCCAACACTCCATCAAAAACTCATCCCCTGGATTTTCGCGCCATTGTTCCGCCATCTTGAGCTTTTCCATCCGCCAGGGTCACGCCTTTGACCGTGCTGCGATCGCGTCTCATTCCCCCACCGAAAACCGCCGCATCATCTCCGCCAACGCCACAGCCTCCCCATCCGGCGTATACACGACCTCACCCGACATCGCAATCACAATCCTTTGCTTTTATGCCCAGTCAAACCAATCTTTCACAGCAGACTTGACCTGTGCAGACTCCGGTTTCCGCCCCTCCTTGCAAGCAGCTACAAACACAGCTTGCGGGGATTTAACTTATATCTTGCACCTAGCCGGATAAACACTGAATATGTAGAATGGAAGTATCAAGTATTGCAAATTTATTAAGTAGTCATATACTGAGCATAAAGTTATTAATCGTACTTAGTAACGCTTTAAATACTAGAGTATCTCAGTAAATAATTGTATAGATAATGATAATCATTCAGAGGGGTGGGGGTGAGTGGGTGAGCG
>NZ_CAWMSA010000066.1:0-3056 GCF_963870205.1 Anabaena sp. CA = ATCC 33047
GCCCTCCCGCCACGCCAGTTGCTCTACGACGGAGACCGTCAAGACCGCACTGGCGCAAAATTCGTAAAGTCATGATTCTAGCGTCTTTCTTTGCGTCTACTCTGCGAGTTCCGCTTGCGGTATGCGCCTACCCTTCGGGTTCCGCTTTAGCGGTATGCGTGAGGCAGAAAAATATTTATGCAAGAGGTCTAATTTCCGTTTTGGCAGGGTGTTGGTTAAGGCTTGGAACCACCAACAATGCAGTCTGATCACCACAACTTGTCTAAATTAGCAATAGTAAGAAAGTATGAAATGAAGATCGTAAATTAGTTGATTTCTTTTAAGGGGTGAAATATGCCATATTGATACGCAAATTCAGAGAAGGAATTTGTGGAATGGTGGAAATATGGTATCCGATGGAATTTGAACATCCATCGGGAGAGAAGGTGCGAGTAATAAATGCTCCAGACCGAGTAGAGTTATTGGCAGAGGACGTAGGGAAAATATTAAAAATAGATTGGGAAACAGAGCAATATGATGTAGAAAAGACGCAACGATATATTGCGACAGAAAAAGGACTAATCAAAGTTGAAACAATGTGTGCTGTATCTATATTCTCGTTAGAGAAATATATAGATGCCAATTTGGTAAAAAGGTTTGCACACTGGGTAAGGGCTAATATTGTTGCCAAGATAAAAAATAATATTTTTACACCTTATCCAGCAATATATGAATTTAAAAGTATTAATTTTACATCGAGAGAATCTGTACTGAATTACATAATGAAACGAAGCCAAAAAGAAGTGCAAACAGAAGTGGTTGATATGTACGTTAGTTTCATTTGTAAAGCAATACCTTTATCAATGTATTCGCCAGTGGTAATAGACAGCAAAAAAGAACAATCAAGAAATAAATATCTACAAATAGTAAATAATCTAGTTAATGAAGCAAATAGATATGAAAATCTGTATCACAATTTAGTGTTGTCTGATATCAATAAAAATTTATTAACAGCACAGGAATTAGATTTAGCAGTATTTGTGTCTCTCAAAAGACTGTATCCAAGAAATGTACAAATGGAGGTAATAAGGCAAGGGCTAATCACGCAAGCCATAAATTCTGTTGATACAGAAATATTTGAAGAAATAGATGGTGTCAGTAATTTTTATTTGATGCTGTTGGAATATTTTGCTTATGAAGTAATTGCATAGTTATGGGAAGAAGAAAAATGACAATACAAGAAAAGACTTATTCTCGGAGATTGGTAATAGTGACAGGAGATAAAGGAGGAGTAGGAAAGAGTACATTTGCGAGAGGGTTGTTGCAAGTGTATCTGGATGAAAAAAAAGAATTTATAGCGTTTGATGCAGATACATCTAATCCACAAATCAAAAGATTTTATGGAGATGAATGTAAGATTGAACCACTAAACATATTTAAAAAAGGAGAAATTGATACACACTTTATGGAAAGACTGGGGAAATATATCGAACCACCAGAAAAAATTGAAAATAATGAAGGAGGGGAAAAAGTAGAAGAATTTTTTATGCCAAAGTCATTATTTCTACTAGAGTTACCACCACAATCTAGCAATATTTTAAAAGATTTCTTTAAGAGAATGAAGTTTTTGGAGACTATTAAAAATGCTTATAATATGCGGACAACGATGGTAGTAGTAATTAGCCGCACAATTGATTCAGTAAATCAATTCGTAGATTTGTATAATTCTTGTGGAAATCATGTGGATTATGTGGTGGTAAAGAATTACTTTTTTGGTGAAGAACAAGATTTTCGTAGATATAATAATTCTCCGGCACTTAAAGAAATTAAAAATGATACAGAAAAGAGCAAATATATCCGGGAAATATCAATGCCAGAGTTGATTGAACACGCCTATGATTATCTTGACGAAAATAGCTTAACTTTTGCAAAGGGGATAGAACAGAACAAAAGGATTGCCGTCAAAGGTAGAGTAGGGGCATGGATGGATGAATTCAAAGAATCAATTAACCCTGTGAAGCATTTATTAGGTTGGTGAGTTGGCAAATAAGCGAATAATAATGGCTGTAGGTGATTCTGGTGTAGGGAAGTCTACAGTCTGCAAACTATTGATAGATTTACTGTATTCTCAAGGAAAAACAGTAAAAGCCTACAACCATGATAATTTCCAAAAACTACAGGCTTACAGTAATTTAATTACTGTAGAGAGATTAGATTTCTTTAGAAGTGAAATTGACCAAGTATTAGAAGATTTTACGAATCAGCAACTTGATGTAATTATTGTGGATATGCCTGGGAAGTGTATAGATAAAATATGTAATTTAATTAGTAAATCCCAGATGTTTAAATTATCGGCTGATTTGAACTGGAAAATAACGTTTATTCAGCCCATAACACATAAATTAGATTGTTTGCAATATATGGAGAGTCTTTTAGAGTTTTCTAAACATCAAGCTGATTATATAGTAGTAAAAAACCAACACTTTGATAATCGCTTCAAGAACTACCAGAGTAATATGCAAGATAAATTGTATTTAGTAGGTGGTGTAGATTTAAGTTTAACTAAATTACACACTGACCATTATGAAGCAATGGAAAGGGCAAATAAACCTTACTCGCAGATACGGAATGAGAAATCGATATATATTGTGTACCGTTCATACATATATCGTTGGATACAAAATTTCAATCAATTAATTTTAAATAATCCAGTAGCTAGTAATTACCTGGGGTTAACGATTGCTGATTTTTAGAAGGAGAAAGTATGGTAAATTCGGAAGAGTTAATACAGGGATATTCAGAATCAGAGAAAGCGAAGATTCGGGAATTATCGGTGAATTCTGGGATTTCGCCAGATGACCCAATGTTTCAGATCATGCTGACGTTGGGACGATACGAAGAAACAATGATAGAAATCCCAGCGCGAATGGAAGCAATGGTAGAAGCGTGGGCAGTTCTCATTGATAGAAAACTAGAGAAAACAAGTAAAACTACACAGTCAATGCACTATGCAGTGGTATCTGAATCTGTAAGAGAAGTATTAAGAGAAGAATTACCAAACTTAGAAACAAAAAAAT
>NZ_CAWMSA010000067.1:0-51477 GCF_963870205.1 Anabaena sp. CA = ATCC 33047
TGACCAACATCAATGGCACACTCTACTTTGTGGCAGATGACGGTACTGGTGAGGAGTTGTGGAAGATAAACGGCCCTGGAGTTAACTCTTCACCCATAGTAGCCAATGCGATCGCTGACCAAACAGCCACCGCCAACTCCGTCTTTACCTTCCAATTTGCCAATAATGCCTTTAGTGATGTAGAGGACGGCACCAACCTCACCTACACCGCCACCCTAGCAGATGATAGTCCCTTACCCGCTTGGTTAACCTTTAACCCAGATACTCGCACCTTCTCTGGTGAAACCACAACAGCAGACACATACACCATCAAAGTTACAGCCACAGATACAGCCAATGCAACTGTCAGTGATGAGTTTGTCTTAACCTTCAAAAATCTCATTTCTGGCGCAACAGCAGACCGAGACATCCTCAGAGGCAGCAACAACGACGACATCATCAACGGTGGCGAAGGTAACGACTACCTGCTAGGAGGTGGAGGTAAAGACGACCTCGATGGCGGCACTGGTAATGACTACGTATTCGGTGGCGCAGGGGATGACATCATTAACGGTGGCGACGATGCCGGCTTTGACCTACTCTACGGCAACGAAGGTAATGACACCCTCGATGGTGGCGACGGTGACGACAACCTCGACGGTGGAACCGGTGATGATAGCCTTGTTGGTGGAACAGGTAATGATAACTATACTGTCGATAGTGTTGGCGACACCGTAGTTGAGAATGACGGTGAAGGCAGAGATAAAGTTAACTCTTTCATCGACTACACACTCGGAAATCACTTAGAAAATCTCACCCTCTTGGGTAACGCCGCTAATGGTATTGGTAACAGCCTCAATAACCACATCATTGGTAATAATGCGGTCAATACCTTAGACGGTGATTTGGGTGATGATTGGTTAATGGGTAAGGGCGGTAACGACACCCTGTATGGTGGTGATGGTAATGACCGACTTGACGGTGGTAGTGGTGATGATAGTCTGGTTGGTGGTGCTGATAATGATATCTACGAAGTCGATAGTGCAGGCGACACGATTGTTGAACTCGCCGATGAAGGTATTGATACAGTCATCTCTATCATCAATTTCTCTTTAGGTGATAACGTAGAAAACCTCACCTTGGTGAGAAATGCTATCATAGGTCTAGGTAATGAACTCGATAACCGCATCTTTGGTAACAATCAAAATAATGTCTTGGTTGGTTTAGAAGGTGATGATTTTCTCTCTGGGGGAGCAGGGGAAGATTTCTTGGTTGGTGGTATTGGTTATGATACCCTAGATGGTGGTCGTGGTGCAGATATCTTTGACTTGACTGGTTTTCTGGATGATGGTAGTTTTGATACTATCAAAGATTTCCGCGCCAGTGACGGTGATATTATCCAACTGTCTGCATCTGAGTTGGGTATCACCGCAGAAATGGTAGCTGCTAATAACTGGTTTACCTTGGGTACAAGTGCGACTGAAACAACTCACCGCTTTATCTACGATCAAACTACAGGCGGACTATTTTATGATGCTGATGGTAGTGGTGATACTGCACAGGTACAAGTTGGCTTGTTCTCCAATCGTGCGGTGTTAACTGCTGCTAGTTTTAATGTAGTCGCAGCAGTTGAGCCAGCCTAACATAGCATAGCACAACAAATAGATTCCTGATTGATGTTAGGATTCAGGAATCTAGGTAATTGCCCCTCGCACTAATATGACTGTGCTATCTATACCAGAGGCGATCGCTTCTGGTATATTGCCTTGTATAGCCTGTTGTAATAAGCCCTCACGGGATGCACCCAAAACCACTACATCAAATCCTTCATTTTCTACTAAATTAATCACACCCTCAGCTACAGAATCAGCTTGTACTGGTGTCGCTACTACTGTACTCGCTAATTGACGGCGACGCATCAGTTGACGGATAGCTTGTTCTATCACTTGCATATCCGGCTTAAATTCTAATGGTTTAAATACCCGCGTTAAACAAATCTGCGGATGTTCTCCCAAGGTGACTAATGCTGGTAACAATTTTATTGCAATTCTGGCATTGGGGCCGCCAGCCATTGGCACTAGCCAACGGTTGAATTGGGGACTGGGGACTGGGGACTGGGGACTAGGGACTGGGGACTGGGAACTGCTACCTAGTTTGACTAGGACTACATCACAGGTGGCTTGACGGATGATAGTATCTACTACGTTACCGAAAATCCGTCCGGGTGTGGATGTGTTACCTTTCCAGCCCATGAGAATTAAATCTATGTGACGTTCGTTGATGGTTTCTAGAATGGCTTGGGCTGTATCGTGGGCGACACGGATTTGGGTATGTATAGGGATGTGCCATTTTTTGGCTAAGGCTTCGGCTTGTCTTAATAGGCGGCGACTTTTGGCGGTTCTAACTGTGGTTTCTGAGGGGGAACTGTGGCGCGATACTAAGATAACTTGTACACATTCTAGTTCATAGTGGCGATCGCGGGCAATGGCGGCGGCCATTTGTAATAATGTGCCGGCGGTGTCGGGGTTGGCGACGGGAACTAATAATCTACCTCTGCCAATACTAGGCGATCGCGTCTGGTAAACTACATAAGAAGGTTCAGGCTGTGGCCCTGGGGTAGCGTTTTGACCATTCAGATGATCTGCTTCAGCCCGGATAATGTCTGCACGGGTAATAATTCCAATCAGTTTTTTTCCTTCTACCACTGGTAAGCGACTCAGTTGATATCTATCCAGTAAATACAACACGTTACTTAAGTTATGCAGAGGTGTTACCGTCATTGGGTTGGCGGTCATAATCTCTTTTAAAAAGGTATCCTTTTGTAAGTGGCGATTTTGGATTTTAGTTAAATCTGATTGAGTGACAATTCCTACAAGTTTATTATTTTCTACCACAGGAAAGCCACGATGATGAGAACTGGAAAAGGCTTGTGTGACTTCTTCGAGTGTGATGTCTGCGTCTAGGGTTTCTACCCGTTGCTGCATCACATCTTTAGCTGTTAATTTGTTTAACACGCCTTCTACAGACACTTCTTTAGTCAATGTGATGCCATTGAGTTGCAACAGCTTTTCATATAATGAACCAGGGAAGACTTTATCTGCGACTAAATAAGCCGTCACCGCCACAATCATCAAAGGTAACACCAGATTAAAATCTGTGGTCATTTCAAATATAATCACAATGGCGGTGATTGGTACTTTAGACACCGCACTAAAAAATCCGCCCATACCGGCTAAAGCATAGGTAATCGGCGCACCTTGAGCTAAAATCTGTTGAGAAAATACGCCTACCAAGTGACCCAAAACTGAACCTAAAATCAGACTGGGTGCAAATAACCCCCCAGGTGCGCCAGAACCCACAGCTACTAAGGTGAGGATAAATTGCGAAACAAAGGCGATCGCAGCTATGCTAGGATTAGCGTTACCAGTAATAATATATTCTCGTAAACCCGTATTATCTCGAAAAGATGCGGGCAAGAAAGAGACGACAAGTCCAGAAATTAACCCGGCTAAAGCCATCCTTAACGGTAAACTAATATGCAACCGTCGATAAAATTTGATACTAAAAATTATGCCTCGGTTAAATAACGCCCCTAGTACCCCAGCTAAAACACCCAACAGCAAAAAGAAGGGAATTTCTGGCAAGGAAAAGCGACTCGCATAGTAAATTAATTCAATATTTAAGTTAAAACTGCCACCACCCAACAACCGAGACACGACCCCACCAATAAACGCTGCAATAATGGCAGTTCCTAGCGTCAGACCTGATAAATCTTGCAGTAATTCCTCAATAATAAATAATACACCAGCCAGGGGAGCATTAAACGCTGCTGCCAAACCTGCCCCAGCACCCGCCGCAATCATTTGTCGGCGATGGTCGGGAGAAGTAGGAACTAAGCGACTCATTCCCGCCGCCAAAGCTGCCCCCACTTGTACAGTCGGCCCTTGTCTGCCCAAAGTCATCCCCGAACCGAGGGTAATAATAGCAGTGCATAGCTTCACCAATGCTACCCGCCAAGATAATTTAGTGGGAACATTTGCCAAAGTGGCTTTAACTTGGGGAATACCACTACCCGCCGCCTGTGGTGCTAACCTCTGCACCAACCAGCCAGCCAAAAATCCAAAACTTAGCCCGATTAGAGGTAGTGCCAGCCACGCGGGTAAAATATGGGAACTCTGAACGCGGAATGCACCCAGCCAACCTGACCCCATCTTCAAGCAGACGGCAGATAAGGCAGCCACTAACCCAATAATACAAGCTTCTGCGATCGCTAAACCCCTTCTCGGCTGTAACCAGCTACGCAATAGCATAAAAATAGTCAATTGTCAAGAGTTATTAGTCATTAGTTATTAGTCATTAGTCATTAGTTATTAGTCATTAGTCATGAGATTTTCTCCCCTACTTCCCCTACTTCCCCTGCTTCCTCCGCTCCCCTGCTCCCCTGCTCAAGAGCTTCTTAACGCTCTCTCCCGGTTGTAGATAGTCCTGCCACGATTAAAGATGGAGTGTAACAAGAGCCATTCCAATCAGCATCACTACCTAATTCTACTTCTTTGAGGGCGGTGTAGATATTACCTGCGACCATCGTATCTTTAATACGTCCGATTACTTCGCCTTTGCGGACGCGATAACCTAATTCAATGTTGATGGAAAAGTCGCCCGAAATACTACCACCGCCACCTAGCATCTGATCGACTATTAAACCATCATCCATTGTTTGAATTAACTCGTCTAGTGATGCTGTACCGGGCTGTATGAGGAAATTAAATAAACCTGGGGTGGGATAGCTTGCCAAACTAGGACGGAAACCATTCCCAGTTGTACCAGTACCTAACTTGCGTCCGGTGGTGCGATCGCAATAATAATGCTCTAAGATGCCATTGTTCACAAACACTAACGGAGAAGTAGGCGTACCCTCATCATCAAAAGGACAACTATAAGGCCCTGCTAGGGGATCTTGATAAAGCGTCAGACAAGAAGCCATAACTGGTTTACTGATGCGTTCAGCCCAAGGGGAGGCTGACTCTAACACCCGCTTACCATTTAAAGCAGCTTGGGCTGTTCCCCAAAGCATATCAGCTGCTTTAGAAGTAAATAATACCGGCAGGCGACCGTTAGGAGATGGGACATTTTCCTTCGCCCACATCAATCTTTGTAAGATTTGCTGGGCTAATTTTTCCGGTTCGAGAATATGACGCTGAGTTTGTCCATCGGAAACACTCAAAAAATCATCACCCCGTACCCACTCGGCTGACATATAACAACTCAGAGTAGTATCGGTGTAATGACAATCTAAACCTTGACTATTGACAATTCTGGTAATTTCTGTATCACATTCCCAGTCACTATTACAGACGACATCGGGGTAAGCATCACGGATAATCGCGATCGCTTCTTTGCCCCAATTTACCAAAACTTCTACAGGTACTGCTGCACCCAAGTCTGGGTAAGCTGGCTGAGAATTGCTGACTAATTCCAAAACTTCTGGTTGATTAAGATAGCTCAAAGCGATCGCTTTTTCTACCATTGCTTGTGGTTCTACAGAACCATAAGCTACCGTAAGTCCTGGACGGCCATTGCGCCATAGCCGCAGTACAGTGCCTTCAGATTGACTGGTTTCTAACTGCTTGAGTCGATTAGCCTCAAAAAACACTGGACGAGAAAACGTGAGCGACTGATACACCTCAGCTGCTTCTGCTCCCGATTTGATAGCTAACTCCAGCAGATATTCTGCTAGTGTATCCTGTGACAAATTTTCAGAACCCATGACATCGGTAAATTATGGATTTTGGATTTTGAACCGCCGAGCAACGCAGATCATTATCCCAAATATTGGGGACTGGGGATTGGAAGGGATTGGAAGGGACTGGAAGAGACTGGGGACTGGGAAATAATTTCTTCCTCCGCTCCCCCTGCTCTTCCTGCTCCCCCTGCTCCCCCTGCTCCGAAAGCACCGAAAGCACCCCTACATCCCTGTTAAGGCAAATTAATCTCTTGCAACAGCCAAAATCCAGCGAAAGCTTCCGCTTGGGGATCGGATTGCACACCCAGAAAATGCACACCATTGGCTTGTTGTTTGGTGGCTTCAAATCCTTTAGCTTCGGCTAAGGTGGTGGAATTTTTGATATTGGCTAAAATCCAACTTTCTGTAGAACCTGTTTCTAAAACTAATCTGGTTCCTTGATTGGAATCAACCCGCAAAAATGCCAACTCTAAACCAGACATCCAGCCAGCTACAGGTAAGGCTCTGGGTGAAAACATTAATACCCCAGGAATGCGGGTTTCCGGGGATAACTGCGCCAACTCTAGGGGAAAGGCTTCCTTAAAACCAATGTCCCATTCTGGCATTTCTGCTAACTCTGCCGCCGACAAGGAGACAAATACCCATTTTTGCCCTTCTAAAGCATCGGGTAATCTTTGCGGCAAGGGATTGTCTAACCGCACTGAGGGATTTGTCCCACCTTGATAGCCAGGCTCTTGCGGATAAACCTCGCTCATACGCTGATCTAACCATTGATTTAGTACCAATGTCCGACGACTGGGTAAGGCAGGAATACCCAAATCTTGGCAAGCTTTGGTAATCATATTGTTCATTTGACGGCGGAAAAAGCGAATTTTGATTGGTGCTTCTCCGGCTTGATCGATTGCTTCCTGTAACGCTGTGCGTAACCAAACAGAGTTTACCTGTGTACTAGGACAATATTTTGCATAGCGAAATAAAGAATCTAAGTTTGTGCGGATATCTGAGGGACTTTCACAGACTAAGACTTCCCAAACTTTTTTTTGATTTTCGTCCAAAATCGGACGCGAGTAAAAATCTATTTCCCAAATACTGCCCATGTTGTGCCGTAAAAATCTGGCGATTTGATATTTTGCTTATACTTTCACTCTACCCCTTCGGGGAATTCAAAAGTCAAAATTAGTTAGTCATTAGTCATTAGTCATTAGTCATTAGTCGTTAGTTTCTCTCCCCCTGCCTCAAGAGCCTCCCTAGTCCCTAGGTTCATAATACCGGCAACCCTGACAAGGGCCACTGGGGTTGATAGCACAACGGAGATAGCCAGAACGAGCATTAAATTTACAACTGATGTCACCAATTAAGAAGCCTACCCCTTCTAGATAATAGCGATCGCCTTCTATTGGTCTGAAATTTTGCCTGATTCTACCCCTAGAGGCATTGATGGCGGCTTGTATTAACCGGGAACGTGTCCTTAAGCGGGTTTTACGAATTACCCACAGGGAAATCAGGGACGGTAACAAACCGATGGTAATTACCAAAAGTGTTTTTAACACCTTGTCTCAACCTCTTTTATATGCCGAGCGATCGTCCTGTTTGCTTTCTCCAGTCTTGTGTTTAACTAGGACACAGTGACTATACTTCCACAGTAAACCAATCTCGGATCTTGCTGTATGGATTCTTCTTTAGTCATTAGTCATTAGTAAAAGTTCTTCTCCCCTGCTCCTAAAGAGTCCCCAATACCCAGTCATTCTTTCCGAAAAATTTTAATCCTGCTTTGGAGCTAAAGGTATCTTGTTGAGAGGTTTTTGATGAGATTACTGAAGCAACGACTGCAATTTTGGCAATTTGTACCGTCGCCAAATGTTGCTGAAAAATTAGCACAGCCATACAATCTTTCACCTTTGGAACAACGAGTGGTAGAGGAGATGAACAAAGTTCGCACAAATCCCCGCACGTATCTGCCAATCTTAGAAAATTATCGTCGGTGCTTTCAGGGTGATCAAGTCAAACTTGCTGAGTTCATGTATTTGCAAACCCAAGAAGGGGTAACAGCAGTTGATGAGGCGATCGCTTTTCTCCAATCAACCCATGCTGTAGGATCATTAACTATCTCTCAAGGTCTATCTTTAGCAGCTAAAGATCATGTTAAAGACCAAGGCTTAACAGGTGCCACAGGTCATCATGGTAGCGATGGGAGCAACCCCTTCACTCGTATGAGTCGCTACGGTAAATGGTTAATTACGGCAGGCGAAAACATCAGCTACGGTTCTCACACTGCCCGAGATATAGTCATGCAATTAATTATCGATGATGGAGTGCGATCGCGCGGTCATCGCACCAATATTTTTAACCCAGCTTTTCAGGTGACAGGAGTAGCTTTTGGTATTCACCCCACTTACAGACAAATCTGTGTAATTACCTATGCTGGAGGATACAGCACCTAGTCTATAAGTTACAGACAAATTTGATTAATGCTCTGTGGTATGGGGATGATGCTTGTTCCCAATCATCTGCTATGGTTGTGTAGTTAACCCGTGTAGCTGATTCAAAGCTTCCTAGTCGTACTGCACGAAAAAAACGAGTTTGGCAATTCGTTTGTACTCGTGCATACCCACTATCGGGATTAATCAAGTCATAGGTTAATATGTTGCCATTCTTTTCGATGCCATTCACGTTAATATACGCAGGTTCATCGAATTCACCTTGATCTGCCAATTTTGTCCCTGGAACTTCTCGCCAAGCCGGATTCTTGATTTCTCCCATCTCCGCTTTTGCTGGTATCGGGAGAAATAAAACAGCCATGAATAAAAATCCAGACATCAAACTTGATGCACTGATCACCTGAGTAGGCTTCTTCATCAGAAGTATAGAGGTTACTTAATGTTGCGGGTTTTCACCTGATTCACTGTAATTATATCACAAAAATGATTCGGTTTCTTCTGATTCAGCGTGAGCAATTGTTAGTAACTGTTAGCTTTTCGGCTACTGTTCATTAACCTCTGATGGGTTTGAAAATAAATTCGTATAATCGTTGTGTCTGTGGTCTGCTAGCTATAAGAAATTCTTACTTCAGCAGCACCAATATTACTCAGCACCTAACCACAATGCCTGATAGTTATACGAAAGCTGCTAATCTCAAAGTTGACATTCAAGGTCAAGGATTTCCGATTCTGGCATTACACGGTCATCCTGGTTGTGGTCGGAGTCTTTCAGTTTTTACTAATCACTTATCAAAACGTTATCAAACTTTTGCTCCTGATTTACGTGGATACGGCAAAAGTCGCTTTCAGGGGAATTTTGCCATGCAGGAGCATTTAACCGACTTAGAAGCCCTTTTAGACCGTTTCCAGATAGAAAAATGTTTGCTATTGGGATGGTCGTTAGGTGGTATTCTGGCGATGGAGTTGGCGTTGCGTCTACCACAACGGGTGACGGGTTTAATTTTGGTAGCGACAGCTGCTAGACCCCGTGGGAATCATCCTCCAATTACTTGGCAGGATAATTTATATACGGGTGTGGCGGGGCTGTTGAATTATATTAAACCTAGCTGGCGTTGGAATATCGAAACTTTTGGCAAGCGATCGCTATTTCGTCATCTGATCCAACAACACACACCTACAGCCTATAGTTATATTGCCCAAGAAGCAGTACCAGCCTACTTACGAACTTCCCCGGCTGCTACTCGCGCTCTTTACAATGCCCTGCGTTTAGGATATAACCGACTCCCAGACCTAGAGCTAATTAATTGTCCTAGTCTGGTGATGGCTGGTGGTCAAGACCGCCATATTACTGCTGAGTCAAGTTTAGAAACTGCTCAACATCTCAAATATAGTCAGTGGCGATGCTACCCTCACACCGCCCATCTGTTTCCCTGGGAAATACCCCAGCAGGTATTAAGCGATATTGACCATTGGTTAGCCAAGCACCCCCAGGTAATTGTTAGTCAGTAGTTCACAGTCCCATAACTAATGACTAATGACTAATCACCAATGACTAATTATTGCCTCACTTAAATCTGACCGCTAAAGGCAGGCGTTACTTTGCGGTCAAAAATTTCCCCCAGGTCATCAGCAATGGTCAAATTATCTGGCTTGCAACGTTTGACATTGACTACTATTCCTTGCGCTCCTTCCGCTTCTAAATCTTCTACATAGCCTTTGATTTCGATTTTGGCTTCAGTAGAACTGAGATATGGCCCAAAGTAGTAGGTACAACGGGGGTTTTGAGTTTCAATCTCTATCCACCAAGCCAAGCCGAATACACTGAGCGTATTAATTCCAGTTTCCTTCAGGTTATGCCAAATTGTTGTCATGGTTGCCGCCATTTGATCAAAGTGGTACTGAATGTTTGATTAGTTGTGCTGTTTGTTCTCGTTACATTTCTTTATACTCTTTTACTCGTGATTTTCAAAGAGGTTTTTGTAACTTATCTAGGTATAAAGTGTTTAAAGCACGTTGCCGGAAAATCTCATAGAGTGCCATACCAGCTGCAACTGAGGCATTCAGGCTAGGGGTTTTACCTAGGAGTGGAATTGAAACCAACACATCACAGGAACGCTGTGTCAACATACTCAGACCTTCGCCTTCTGAACCGATGACCAAGGCAATTGGCCCACGGAAGCTAACGGTGTGTAAGGGTTCGCTGCCATCTGCCGCCGTGCCGTAAATCCAAAAGCCGGCTTGTTTCAAGTCTTCTAAGGAACGGCTGAGGTTGACTACTCTGGCTACGGGGAAGTTTTCTAATGCACCTGCGGCTACTTTGACAACGGTGGAAGTAATGCCTGATGCCCGTCTTTGGGGAATGACTAAGCCTTGCGCGCCGATGGCTTCGGCTGTGCGAATGATTGCCCCTAAATTATGCGGGTCAGTGATCCCATCAGCTACGACAATTACGGGATCGGTGAGTGACTTAGCTTGCTCAATTAAGTCATGTAACTCTATGTAGCTGTAGGGCGCAATTTGGGCGGCGATGCCTTGGTGATTGGCTTGGTCTGTGATTTGGTCTAGACGCTTCGGTTCTACTTCGTCTATGACTGTGCCGTTTTCTTTCGCCCGTAGCACTAAGTTGTGAAACCTGGGATCGTAGCGCAGACGGGGGGTAATCCAGATCCGATTCAGATTGCGCTGATTTTCTAAGGCTGTCAAGACTGGATGACGACCATAGATAATGTCGCTATCTTCTGCGGGTGTTGGTGATGGAGACGCAACCGCAAATTGACGGCGTGGACGTGGGGGATGAGAGACAGAGTTACTTTCGCCATGTTTGGCATGACGAACCGGATTAGGCAATACTCGCTTGCCTTTGATTTTTAGGGCTGGACGGGGTTTTGGTTGGCCAGCAGTTTTGATTTTTTTAGCTTTATTAGTCATAAAAGAAAGTTTTGGGGATATCGCATGGGTAAACAGCCCAATTTCTGAACTTACTGAACCTCAACGTCTTGATTTTCCGATCATGGAGATAAAAGCTTTTAATTATTTCTCTAGATGGATTTTTTGCAACAATTCGGTTAAGCGTGGGAAATCGGTGAGATACAGGTAGCCGATTAAAGTTTCTAAACTTGTCGCCTGTTGATATATTTCGGGGTTAACCCGCTTCGGTCGTCCTGTGGCGGCGTTACGGCCACGACGGACAATTTCTAATTCGTGTGAGAGCAAGTAAGGAGTTAGCGATCGCAAATGTAGCGCCTGGGTTTCTGCTCTTACCTGTGCCACTACCAATCTATGATAAGCTTCTGGCTTCTGTGGTGGTAGCAGGTAATACATTCTAACATACAACTCATAAATTGCATCGCCTACATAAGCTAAAGCCGCAGGGGAAAGTTGCTGTATATGCGCCGGAGAAATTGCTTGTCTAAGTTGTGCTGTATTAGCCAAGAGTGATTGATGCCAAGACAGACCTATCAGGGGATCTTCATCTTGTTTTTCTAATAACTCTTCCTCCTGTGAATTCACCTGTTAAATATTCCTTAATGTGCTACATTTGGGAGGCATCTTTAAAAGTGACATTGATTGTTTTGAACTATGCTGTGTTTTTATACCCAGCATAATTAACACTATCAGAATTATTTCCTAAATTTTATCTTTTTGATTGTCAGTGAGTCTGAAAAAATTCTTTATTTATTTAAAATACTCTGTCCACAAAGTATAGTTTTACCATATTTCCAGATTTATTGGTGGCTTTCACCTCTCCCCAGGGAGAGGTTTTTGCCAGCCTTGGTGTCAAGTTAAGCTATGCCGAGCCAAAATTCAGATAGCTTAATGGTTCAATTTGGTCAAGCTCTCAAGATGACTTGATGTTTTCTAGAGCTGCGTCAACAGAGGTTTGCAGTGAGAGAAACTTCTCTAAGCGCACAAGCTTGACTGTTTGAGTTACACGGGCGTTGGTGACGATTTGCAAGGTTCCGTTGGCAGTTTGAGCTTGCTTGGCTAGCTGCACCAAAGCTCCCAAACCAGAGCTATCAACAAAGTCAATTTGTGAAAGATCCAAAATAATATGCTTTGGGCCTTCTTCAATTTTTGTGCTGAGAACCTTGCGGAATGTCGGTTCAGAAAAGGCATCTAACAAACCTGTGAGGCGGAATAGCTGACAATTATCCCGTGCTTCACGAGTACCTCTCAGGCTGACGGTTAGATTCAGTGGTTCAGCAATAATTCCCTCCTCGTGGTAAACAGTAAACGCTCAAGTATAGATGGTTTTTAGGTCTGTTGTCTACAGCCTGTTGGGGTAGTGGGGATTGGGGATTGGGGATTGGGGATTGGGGATTGGGGATTGGGTAAAGAAAATCTTTGTCCCTTTCACCTTTGATCTTTTAGGCTTTCCTCATCCCTAGTCAAGAGTCCCTAGTCCCTAGTCAATAGTCCCCAGTCAAGAGTCCCTGATCCCTTATCCTTTTTTAACTCACTTCGGCGATATTTGCTTGACGAGCGGTGCGCATGGCTTGGACGAACTGCTCAAACAAGTAATCAGCGTCGTGAGGGCCGGGACTGGCTTCTGGGTGGTACTGCACTGAGAATATGGGTAGGGATTTGTGCCTTAACCCAGCGACGGTGCGATCGTTTAAGTTGAGGTGGCTAATTTCCACAACTGTATCCGGTAAGGAATCGGGATTGATCGCGAAGCTGTGGTTTTGGCTGGTAATCTCTACCTTTTGTTGTAAACCCGCCGGCTGATTTAAACCACGATGGCCAAATTTCAGCTTAAAGGTTTCTGCTCCCAGGGCGTGACCCAGAATTTGGTGACCCATACAAATGCCAAAGATCGGTTTTTGGCTTTGTAGTAGGGCTTGAGCCGTAGCAATACCTTCAGTCACTGCGGCTGGGTCGCCAGGCCCGTTGGAAAGGAAGATACCATCTGGATTGTATTTGAGAATTTCTGCTGGTGGTGTATCGGCAGGTACAACAATTACTCGACAACCATAACTAGCCAAGCGGCGTAAAATATTGCGTTTTACACCAAAGTCTAAGGCGACGACAGTTAAGGTTTCCTGATGATTATTTGCCGTAGCTTCCAAGTTGAATTCCCAAGTGGGGATGGTAGGCTCTGACCATTCGTAAACTTCGGGGGTGGTGACTTCCCGGACTAAATTCAAGCCTGCCATGCTGGGAGCTGCTAGTACCTGCTCTAACAACTCTGCTTCATCTAAGATTTCTGTAGAGATACCCCCGTTCATCGCTCCATACATCCGAATTTTCCGGGTGAGGGCGCGGGTATCTATGCCGTAAATCCCTGGTATTTGGTGTTGTTGCAGGTAGTCTGGTAAGGATTGTACTGCTCGCCAGTTACTCGGTTGATGACAAATATTGCGGGCGATCGCACCTTTTACTTGTGGTTTGGTCGATTCTTCGTCTTCTGGATTCACGCCGGTGTTCCCCAATTCCGGATAGGTGAACACGACTATTTGACCGCAATAACTAGGGTCGGTCAAAACTTCTTGATATCCAGTCATCCCAGTGTTAAAAACTACTTCGCCAATGGTGGTTCCCGTCGCACCGAAAGACCAACCACGGTAAGCAGTTCCATCTGCTAAGACAAGTAGAGCAGGTATTGCGTCAGACAGGGGCATAGGCGATGCAATAAAAAGGTTTAAGGTTTAGGATTGGGGATTGGGGTTTGGGTACTGGGGATTGGGTATGAGCAAAAATTTTGGCTTTTGGATTTGCATTTCTATATTAAACTTCAATCCAAAATCTCAAATCTAAAAATTCCTAGTCTCTAACCCCAATTCTCTTGTACCTTGTTATCAATGAGCAGTCTTTATTCCCCAAGTTAGTCAATACTGCGAGTGTTAATTATCCCATGAGTTCGCCAGCTTACGGCTTGGTCAGGTAATTAATTAAAAATTAAAATTGAGTCAGAGGATTTTAATCTATAAGGGGAAACGGTGGCAGGAGTGGTGATACAGTCCCAGGGACAGTTTAAATCAAAATTAATTATGCTTCAGCCCTTTTTTTCTCGTGCAACCCTAATTTTTCTTTCTGGTACTATTGCGATTGTAAATGTAGGATGTACTTCCGGTAAACCAAAGACAGCTATTTTGCGTAATCAAGAGTCTGTGGTGACTGATGATGTAGCCGCAGTGAATTTTCCGGTTGAACCTACAAAACCACCAGAAATCCCAGTTTTAACAAACCAGTCATCGCCAATAGAACCCAGTGCGTTTGAACAGGGACTAGATAAAGCCGCAGGTGCCACAAGTATTAGTCAATCGGCTCAATCGCCAGATGATTGGTATTTGGTGGCGAGTCAGTATCAGGATGCGATCGCGCTGATGCAAAAAGTAGAACGGCAAAGTCCAGAGTTTGCGATCGCTCAAACCAAAATTTCGCAATACAATCGGCAGATGAAGTCCGCTATCCAGCAAGCTAATGCTGCGGCGCGTCCATTACCTCCATCGGTAGCTGTACCATCTCCACCGGAAAGACTGGCGGTGGTGCGTCCCTCCTCTCCTCCCCCAGTAACGTCAACGTCTAACTCTAGTATTACTATTCCTGTCCCCCCACCCGGCACTACAGAATTACCCCCACAAACCAACTCTTTTCCTTTATCCGCCGCTATCACTCCTGAAAAAGTCTATATCGCCCCGATTAGACGAAGAGTTGGCGGTACGCCTGTAGTTTCTGTGACTTTTAATGGTCAACAGCAATTTGACATGATTGTGGATACGGGAGCGAGTGGAACTGTAATTACTCAAACAATGGCGAGTGCTTTAGGAGTTGTGCCAGTGGGCAAGGCTAAAGCTAACACGGCTAGTTCTAAGGCTGTCGAATTTGCGATTGGGTATGTGGATTCTATGAGTTTAGCAGGGGTGAGAGTGAATCGTGTACCTGTGGCGATCGCTGGGGCAGAACTGGAAACAGGGCTACTGGGACATGATTTTTTTGGTAATTATGATGTCACCATTAGACGCAATGTGGTAGAGTTCCGCCCCCAATCCCACGCCGAGGCTAACTCTGAAGGAATTCCACTAACTGTTCCAACTTTGTCCAGGCAGTACCAGTCTGTAGGATATCCTTAGCTACTTTCACACCTTGGGCATGATCTAACAATGGAATCACACCCGCTACCTGTAGGGCTAAGGAAGCATTTAAGGCTACAGCATCTTGTTGTGCTTGCGTACCTTTACCTTGTAACACCGCTTTTAAAATCACCGCATTTTCTTGGACATCCCCACCTTTGAGGGCTGTAATGGGTGCAGGTGTGACACCCACTTCCTGGGGATTGACTGTAGCTAACTTGACCTCACCGCCAGATAACACTGCCAAGTCTGTTATATCACCCAACCCTGCTTCGTCAAGTTTTTCTCGTCCGTGGAGAACTATCGCCTTTTCCTTACCTAAATTATCTAAAGCTTGAGCCACAGTTTCTAGAAGTTTCGGTGTAAATAAGCCTACCACCTGCCCAGTCGGACGCAGGGGATTTACTAAGGGGCCAAGTAAATTAAACACCGTGCGAATTCTTAAACTCCGGCGTAATTGTGCCACAGCTTTCAGCGCAGGATGCCAACCAGGAGCAAATAAGAATGTGATCCCGACTTCATGCAGTGCAGCTTGGACTTTTTCACTAGCCGCACCCAAATTTACACCTAACGCTTCTAAAACATCAGCACTACCCGTTAAACTCGATGCGGAACGATTACCATGTTTGGCGACAGGTACACCATAAGCAGCCACCACAAACGCCACGGCTGTAGAAATGTTGAAAGTTGAAGAACCATCCCCACCTGTGCCACAGGTATCGATGATAGTGCTAAGTTTGGGTGCAGTTGTCCCAGTCCCCGATTTTGATTGAGATTGGAGAACTTCAGCCATCCCGGTTAACTCGTCGGCGGAAATGCCTTTAAAGTTGAGTGCTGTTAAGATTGCGCCAGATAACTCCGGGGGGACGGCTTCACTCAGCCAACCTTGCATTAATTCCGCCGCTTGGGCGCGACTGAGGGATTCACCATCGATTAACTGTTGTAGGAGTAAAGACCAACTAATTGAGGATTCTGGTGAGGTGTTAGCAGGAGCAGTGGTCATATTAAATTGATAATGTTAGGGATAATTACATGAACATCATTAAATATAAAATGATTATGGGATAGATCCCCGACTTCTTTAAGAAGTCGGGGATTTGAGTATTAATTTTTTTTATATTGAATTTCATAGTTATTAATGAATAATTCTTTACCCTTATTTGCCCGTCCTTGCTTATAGTTATTCATCCCATATTGTAATTCCCAGGCGTAGATATTCGCCCATTTAAAGTTTTCTCTAATTATTGGTGAATCATCGTAAGTAATTAACCATTGATGAGGGCATTTTTGTAAAACGTCCGTAAATCTCTGATGGTCAAAAGATGTATGTAAATTGCCGTCTTTACCATATAATTTAGATTTAGTAGCACTAACATAAGGCGGGTCTAAAAATAAAAATACATTTTCACCTGCTGCGGTCACTAATTTGCTATAATCCAAGTTAGTGATTTGAATATCTGGAGTTAAAATATTTGCTAACTTTTCCAAACGTTCTATAGAAGAATAAGTAAAACGTTTATGAAAAGCTTCTTGAGAAAATCCCCCTGATTCTACAGTACCGCTAAAAGTAATTCTGTTGAGGACAAAAAAGCGTACTGCTCTTTCTAAATCAGACAGTTGATTAACATCTACACTGGTTAATTCTGTAAATAAGATTTTACCATCTGTATATTTATCTTTAATATGACGGACTTCAGCAACTAGCCGAGATATATCAGACTGAGCGATTTTCCAAAACAGAAATAACTCTTGATTTAAATCATTAATCCAAAACTTCAGATGGGGGAATTTTTGCTTTAAGTAAATAAAGACTGAACCACCACCGATAAATGGTTCACGAAATTCAGTAAAATTTTCTGGTAGATGTTCAACTATTTGATTAATTGCTTTTGACTTACCGCCAGGATATCTAAGAGGGCTTTTGAGCATCAGTTTACAAATATTCAAATAATTCTATAATGTATATTATTTTATCGGTGGTTAAAGAGTTGTTATGTCTCGTTCTGCTCCCTACCAACCTTTGTGGTTACGTATTCTGCATGGCGTAAGTGGAATATTAGCGATCGCCGCCATCATTACCGGATTTTTAGTTTACAATACCTTCGATGGGAGATTTGGCAAAATAGTCTTACCCAGAGTTAATGATATTCAGGGTATTCACGGTACTTTTGCATTATTCTTTCTGCTAATATTACCAGCTTTCGCTTTTTATAGTTTTCATGCTGGGCAAAAACGTCTTCTGCAAGCACAAACTTTACAAAACTTAACTCAACTAGGTAAACCAATATGGTGGGTTAGCTTGCAGAGAATTGCTAATACATTGATGCTGTTAGCCTCGGTGTTAGCCGTCATTTCTGGCAGAATGATGAAAGAAGAATGGCTACCCCTCGGAGAGTTAAATCATATCTGGTACTACCTGCATTTGACAGCTTGGATGGTGATGATTTGTTGTTTAGCAATTCACCTATTAATGTCTGCTAAAGTGGGTGGTGCGCCTTTATTAATCTCGATGTTTTTGTTAAAGTTACGCCCTGATGATAGCCCTAGTCATTGGTTAAATCGGTTAGGTAATTGGTGGAGTAATTTAACTGGTAATTTGGGAACAGAAATTCATAATTGGCAGCAAAATTATATACTTTTAAAAACTCTGGAAATAATAGTGGTGCTGGGAATTATTGCGGCGTTTATTTTACCTGTATTTTCTGCGGGTGCATCTTAACTATCAAACTACCAAGGTAATTTACTTCCATCCCATGATAAAAATGTTGATGACAGAAGCCAAATCTTAACTACTCCATCTGTAATTGATACAGACGTAAACCTTTTTTAGCATTCAAATCAAACTTCAAGCCAACTTCCATCCCAGTAGTTGTTTGTAAATCATTAACTGGATTATCATTAACATGAAGGCTCTTGATAGTAACCAAATAGCAACAAGATGTATCTTCACTTACTAGGAAAAGTTGGTTTCCAACTGATAATTTAATTTCCGCAACTTTTGCAACTCCAGCATTAGCCCTCTTGAACCACCCAATAATTGTGCCTACTTCTCGAATCTTACCTATTAATTTTTTGCGTTTAATAACCTGGTAAGTGACTAATTCAGCAAGTGCTTCACATAAAGCATCTATAAAGTCGCATAATTCTAATAATGCACTAGCACCTAGAACATCATCAGGCACACCGTGTGCTGCATCGTTACGATAGCTAATAAATTCATTAAGTTCCCCTTCCGCAGTATTTTGGTTTCCTCTAATCTCTTCTAAAAAATGTTTGATGGCTCTATGTTTTTCTACCCATACCCAAGCGTTTGATATTCCAGCATTAGCAAACAATCTTTCTAGAGTTTCCCTGCGTAAGTTCTGTTCATGAATAAGAAACGCATCTGGCAGTAATTCATACTCTTTTTCACCAGTATTTCCATAAAATAAACCTTGCATAACTTTCTCAGAAGTGAGATGTTCATATCGGCTTTTATTCAATTCCACCAGTAATCTTCCCACTCCCACCCGATGAGTATTTCTGATTGTTTCTTCCAAATCTGAATAGCATGGATATAATTCTGGTAAAAGTATTAACCAATCACTAATTAATTCTTCTACAAAACGCTCATAAATTGCATATAATCGCGTTACTACAGCACAATGGTCGTAAATTCTCCACTCTCTTGCTTTCGGTATATCTTGCAGCAGGTTATTGAGGATTAAGTCTGCTTCTTCGCTTGTTTCTGTTTTTATTACAGCACCCGAAGCAAACGAAATTTCCATCAGCCTATTATTAGTTTTAATAATGGAACTAACAGTAGCAATATTAACTTTAACTGTCATTAGAATATCCTGAAACATCGCTTCTTAACCTGCGATGACTTGGGATAGCATTTCATCGAACAATCTGATGCTTTCTTTAATATCAGAATGAGTTCGACCTCCACCAGTAAATAGCTTTGATTTGTCTTCTCTAACAAGTCTTTTTGTTTCTTCAATCACTATTAATTTTTTTTGGACTAAAATATCTGCATTTGCTAAATGTCTACTAAATCCAACCATAACGGCATCATAATAAGCTTTATAGGCTTTTTCCTTCCATGTCTCAGTTGTAGGATCAAAAGGCTTAAATAAATTAGCTGAATAGATTTGGTGTGCTAAATTTATAGTTTGGAGAAAAATATTTTTGAGAATATTGACATCTTCATCGGTAAAATTGAGACTTTTAATCATGTAGAGATCAAGGAATCCTTCCATTCCTCGGCGGAAATCATTTACATGACGTAAAGCAAAAAAACGAAGAATTAATTCGGCATCTTCCATCTTTTTATATAAATTGTTCTTATTACGTTGTTTTTCATCATCAATTGGAATTCCCCAAGCCTCCGCAAATATAGAATTATTTGCTAGTTCAAGTAAAAGTTGATTAAATTTTCCAGAATACAAACAGTTACGTATTTCTTGACGACTTAAAGCGACACCACCTGTATTTAGTCTTTCAAAAGCAAGTTGCTTCAATAAAAATGCTTCTTCAGGATTGGATGCTGATTCTGTAATCAAAACTATGGATGATATAGAGCGACGATCAATACCTGCTCTAATTTTGGCAGGAAGATTAGCGTATGTTCTTCCGTTGAGTTCTCGCCAAAGTTCAAGTCCTGTCAATTTCAAGCGGTTATCATAAAAATCACGAAGAGCAGTAATTCTTTGTTGACCATCCATTACTTCATAACAGTTAAACTCTTTCTCATAAAGAATAATTGGAGGAACGGGAATATTAATCAAGAATGACTCGATGAGTCTTGATTGCATTGTTTCATCCCACCGAGTTCTTCTTTGGTAAAAAGGACGTACATCCATATATCCAGGTTTTTTTAAAGCTGCAACAAAGCTTGGCAACTTTTCACGGTTCATTTCAGTCAGTATTCTTTGTTCGCCAGATTCATACTTTTCGTTAATCTCAATATCGGACATCCTGATGTTATTTTTATAGGGTGATTTCTCCCACATTTGTTGTTCATTTGGTGCAAGTATCATTGACTACATCCCGCGCAATAGTGATTTTATTCAATATAAATCTCATAAGTATATTTTATCATTTTTTATGTAAAAATTCGGAACAGGTTAATTTTTAAGAAATGATAGACTTCATTTATCTTATGAAGATTAGTAATAATTAGTCAGCAAGACAACTATTGATTAAACTACCAAGGTAATTTACTTCCATCCCATGAGAAAAATTGTCCACTATCGCCTTTATTCAGTTTTTCAATCACGGCTAATAATTGGGTAACAGTGCGTTCAACTGAGAATAATTTATCAGCAGCTACGTTGCGTTGAAATGGACGAGAAAGGCTGGTATCTGTTGTACCAGGATGTAAAGTTACAACTATCGCATTTGGGCAAGTTCTACCATATTCAATCGCCACATTTCGCATAAACATATTCAATGCTGTTTTTGAGGCGCGATAACCATACCATCCACCGAGTTTGTTATCACCAATACTGGCTAATTTAGCTGATATAGTCGCAAAAACAGCAGTGTCATTATGGCGAAATAATGGTAAAAGATGTTTCGCTAAAAGTACAGCACCAATACTGTTGACTTGGAAGTAACGTAAAAGGTTTTCTGAATTAATTTGTCTTAAACTTTTTTCTGGTTGTAAATCTCCTTCATGTAGTAAACCTACACAGTTTATTACTAAATGAAGTTGATTGATTTGAGTTTTGATTTTTTGGATAGCTTCAGCAATTTGCAACTCATCGGTAATGTCTACTACCAGACAAGTTAAGCGACTTGAATATTTATCAGCTAAGTCTATTAATTCAGAAGCTGATTTTGGTTGGCGATAGGTTGCATAAATTTTGTTGATTCTTTCATCTTGTAGAAGTTTTTTTACAAACCCTAAACCAATTCCTTGGCTTGCTCCTACAATTAAAGCATTGTTATGATTCATTTCGTCAATAAACGTCATATTATATCAACCTAGTTGTTAGTTTTTAAAAAGCTTGTTTTCAGGTAAGTACATGGCGTAAATGATTAAAGTTTGTAGTAAGGACTTTAGTCCTAAGAAAAGGGCTAAAGCCCTTACTACAAACTTAATTTTAATAATTTTAATTGGATATTCATGATGTTTACTGTTAGTGGATGAACAGATTTATTTACCGATGCAAAATTTACTAAAGATTCTATCAAGTACAGATTCAGTTACTTCTTCCCCGGTGATTTCTCCTAGTGCTTGAATTGCACCTCTTAAGTCAATTGTCCAAAAGTCTAAGGGTAATTTTTGGGCAATTGTCGCTTGTACTTGTGTTAAAGCAATTTTAGCTTGTGTGAGTGCGGCTGCTTGTCTTTGGTTAATGGCTAAATCTATGTCAGCAGCAGCAACTTTTCCAGCTTGAACTATTTCTAAGATAGCTGTTTCTAAGCTTTCAATACCTTGATTTTGGGCGGCGGCTGTGTAAACAATTTTATTAATGTTTTGGGGATATTTTAAAGTATCAATGACTGACTTTTCTACTAGGTCAATTTTATTAATTATCAGAATTAATGGACGGTGTTCTACTTGTGCGTAAATTTGTTGGTCGTCTTCTGTCCAACCTGTGGCTGCATCGATGGTGAATAAGACTAAATCGGCTGTGTTGGCAGCACGGCGCGATCGCTCGACTCCGATTTTCTCTACTTGGTCGGCAGTTTCCCGAATTCCTGCGGTATCTAGCACCTGCACCGGAATTCCTCCCACGACTAACTGCGACTCGACGACATCGCGGGTTGTCCCCGGTAAGTCGGTGACTATGGCGCGATCGCTCTGACTCCAAGCGTTCAACAAGCTGGATTTACCCACGTTCGGACGACCAACAATCGCCACTTTTAACCCTGTACGCAGCAGTTCCCCTTGATCTTTCGTTGCCAATAATTTAGAAATTTCTGCGGCAATGTTTTCAATTTCTGATATGATGTGTTTATCATCCAACGGGGGTAAGTCTTCCTCAAAATCAATCCGCGCTTCAATCTCTGCCAAAATATCTAAACAGTGAGCGCGTAACTGACGGATAGGATAAGCTAATTTTCCCTGTAACCCAGCTAAAGCAGTTTGAGCCGCTTGGGGTGATTTAGCTCCGACTAAATCGGCGATACTTTCGGCTTGGGTTAAATCTAATCTGCCATTCAAAAACGCACGTAGGGTAAATTCTCCCGGTTGCGCCAGTCTTGCGCCATTTTCCAAACACAACTGTAACACCTGCTGCACAGCCATAATTCCGCCATGACAGTGAAATTCCACCACATCCTCACGGGTGTAAGAACGAGGTGCTTTCATGATCAGTAACAAGGCTTCATCTACCAGTTGTCGCGTTTGGGGATGGCGGATGTTACCGTAAAGAATGCGGTGACTTTCCCAAACTTGCTTACCTGGAGTATAAAACAAAGTTTGAGCGATCGCCATTGCTAGAGAACCAGAAACCCGCACAATACCTACACTACCCTGTTGCGGGACAACAGCAGTAGCGATCGCGGCAATAGTTCCAGTTGTCGCCAACAGTTCGGACATGAGCTACCTTTTGAGCCAGAGATTATATAAGGATAGAGTAACAGGAATGGGAGATGAGGGGGATGAGGGGATGAGGTGGATGAGGGGGATGAGGGAGATGAGGGAGCAGGGGAGAAAAGCTAATGACTAATGACTAATGACTAATGACTAATGACTAATGACTAATGACTAACGACCAATGACTATTATTCTAAAATGGTAAGTATTTAGACTAACTTGTAAACAATAGCCAAGGTAAAATTAACCTTGAGGGTAGAAAAAAGCCCGAATTAGAGAGGAATTGACTGTGGAGCAGAAAATTAACTGCGCTGAAGCTTGCGTTAACGGTTGCGTTTTGGGTGATAAATGTCCCAACATTGAATATAGAGAAGCTGCGTCTAAATTCATTGCTGAGACTTCTTTAGACCAAATGCTAGCGATCGCCGAAGAACGTCTCAGACGTAAAATGATGGAACCACCAAAATGGGTTTTACCTGAAGATAACTAAATCGCATCTGGATCTATACCTAATTCTCGCAGCTTCGCTACCATGCGATCGCTGCGTTGTTTTTCTTGTTCAGCAATTCGCTGTATTTCCTCAGCACGCTGCATCTGTTGCTGTGCTACTTCTTGTGGTGTGGGTACAAGTTCCCCTTCCGCAGTGTAAAACCGTAAACTTTGCTGTTCAACCCCTAAAAATAACTCTAACTGCTGACTCCATAACCTACCTTGGGGGTTGGGTGTGATAGGCTCATATTTACCAGCGAGTAACACAAACCCAGCGAATTCTAAATTATGGGGATCAAACCAAAAGTATTCCGGGGTGCGGAATATATCTTGATAAATTTGTTTTTTTAAGCCTCTGTCAGTGGCGGCAGTAGAATCTGATAATAATTCTATAATCAAGTTGGGATACTTTCCCTCTTCTTCCCAGACTACCCAACTTTTACGGGGTTTGCGTTCCGTTCCCAGCACGACGAAAAAATCAGGCCCCCGAAATTGTTCTGATTTTAACTGTTTGGGACTGTAAAAAATCGTCAAATTACCCGCCGCAAAAAAATCATTGCGGTCTTGCCACCACCATTCCAAGCAGGTTAATAATAAAATTATTTGCTGTAAATGTAGATAACTTTCCAAAGGTGGCTCGTCACTGTATAAATCCCCTGGTGGAAAGATAACATATTCTGGGGTGGTGACATCTTTAGCTACAGACATAGCAGCAAGTCTCTACAGTCTTATAAGTTTAGCCTAGCAAAATTCACTCAGGATCAAGAACAATTGACAGAGCAATTTGATAAACTTGACGACGGTTTAAGGCAGTATATTGATTTAATTGTCGGCTAGCTTGCGATCGCGATACTCCTTGACGCATTAATTGTTCTAATTCGGCTCGTAATTGTGCTTCTGTCAGTAGCGGTTGACTCGGTGGATTTCCCGCTACGACTAGGGTATACTCTCCTTGGGGTTCTCGTTGTTGATAATGAGCGATCGCATCTCCTATACTTCCTCGCCAAAATTCCTCATACAATTTAGTTAACTCCCTTGCCAGCACAATTTGGCGATCGCTTCCCCAAATCTCTGCTAAGTCTTGTAAAGTATCTCGCAATCGATGCGGCGATTCATATAAAATTATGGTGCGAGATTCTGTCTGTAAAGCCTCCAGATGTTCCCGTCGTTGCTGACTTTTCGCAGGTAAAAATCCCTCAAACACAAACTTATCTGTAGGTAAACCCGCCGCACTCAAAGCCGTAATCACTGCACTCGCGCCAGGGATAGGAACTACAGGAATTTGTGCCTCAACACAAGCTTTCACCAATTCATAACCAGGATCAGAAATTCCCGGCATACCCGCATCACTCACCAAAGCTAAGGCTTTTCCAGTTTGTAAATGCTCTAAAATTTCCGGGATACGACTACTACTATTATGTTCATGGTAACTGATTTGCGGTGTTTTCACCTGCAAATGTTGTAATAGTTTACCAGTATGGCGCGTATCTTCAGCCGCAATCAAATCCACACCCTGCAAAATCCGCACCGCCCGCAAGGTGATATCTTCTAAATTGCCGATAGGTGTACCAACTATATATAGTGTTCCTGGTTTGGGTTCTGTCTGCATGAGATGAGGGAGATGAGGAAGATGAGGGGGAATTAGAATGATTTATCTGTTTTTATCTGCGTTCAATTATGCTTGATATTTGATTCTAGGCAGGTTCATATTAATTTGGTATAAAAAATTTTTGAATTTTGAATTTTGAATTTTGAATTGATTTATGACTAATCATGGTTTATTCATCGGTTTAATCACTGTAGACTTAATTTACTTAGCTGCATCTGCTCCGCAAAATAATCAAAAGTTAGTCGCATCTGACTACACTGTAGCAGCAGGGGGGCCTGCTACCAATGCGGCGGTAACTTTTAGTTATTTAGGAAATCATGCTACGCTTTTAGGTGTGTTGGGTTCGCACCCAATGACGCAGTTAATTCGAGGAGATTTAACTCAATATCATGTAGATATCGTTGACCTTGATTCTAGCGTCAACACACCACCACCTGTATCATCAATTATTGTCACCCAATCCACCGGGGAACGGGCGGTAATTTCGATTAACGCTGTGAAAACTCCAGCCAGTGTTGCCGCTATCCCACCAAATATCTTACATAATATAGATGTAGTGCTGATCGATGGTCATCAGATGCCAGTGGGATATGCGATCGCACAAATGGCAAAGGCGCATCATATCCCGATAATTATTGATGGTGGTAGTTGGAAACCTGGATTTCAAGAAGTCTTACCCTTAGTAGATTACGCTATTTGTTCAGCTAACTTTCGTCCTCCTGACTGTAACTCAGAAACAGAGGTTATTGATTATCTGCGCGGTTTAGGAATTCCTCACATCGCCATCACCCACGGCGAACAGCCAATTACCTACTGTAGTCATGGTAAAATTGGAGCGATCGCTGTTCCTGGTATCCAACCAGTTGATACACTAGGAGCTGGAGATATTTTTCACGGTGCTTTTTGCCATTATATTTTACAAGCCAGTTTTACCGATGCCCTCGACCAAGCGGCGAAAATTGCGGCGAAAGCTTGTCAATATTTTGGTACACGTCGCTGGATGGATGAGAGGAGTGAGTAATGATGAAAGACTTAAACGAAATACTAGCGATCGCTCGCGCCGTTGGTTGGGGAGCCGCAGACATATTACAATCTTATTATCACGGCACGGCTACCGACTCTAACCTGAAAGTCGAATATCAACAAAATGAACCCGTCACCGTTGCTGATGTAGCTGTCAGTCAATACATCCTCCAGCAACTACAAACCGCCTTGGGTGACAAAGATTTTGCTTACATCAGCGAAGAAACCTATAAAAATCAACTCAATCAAAATACAGAGTCTACACCTGATTGGGTCTGGATTATCGATCCTCTCGACGGTACTCGTGATTTTATCGACAAAACCGGGGACTATGCAGTTCACATCGCCTTAGTCAAAGACCATAGACCAATTTTAGCAGTAGTCGCCGTACCAGAACAACAGAAATTATATTACGCTACCAAAGGCGGCGGCACATTTGTCGAAACCCGCAATGGTGTTACTCAAATCCAACTACCTAGTCAAAACACTAAACCTATAGAAGATTTAACTATCGTTGTCAGTCGCTCTCACCGTAATGACAGATTAAATTATTTATTACAAAATTTACCTTTTGGCAATCATAAAGCCGTTGGTAGCGTCGGTTGTAAAATTGCCACAATTCTGGAACAACAAGCCGACGTTTACATTTCGATTTCTGGCAAATCTGCCCCTAAAGATTGGGATATAGCAGCACCGGAACTAATTTTAACAGAAGCCGGTGGTAAATTCACCCATTGTAATGGAAATTTCTTAAAATACAACACTGGCGACATCAGTCAATGGGGAGATTTATTAGCTAGTAACGGTCAATCTCATGAGATTTTATGTCAGGAAGCCGCCAGAATATTAGCTCAGTTGGGGGAATAATTAAAATTTTATGAATTTGTGTGTTAACAAACAGTCCTAAAAATTTTGTCCCAAGAAGCTAGTCCTTCACAGCTAAGATCGAATCACTGTGTTATGCTGGTAGATATCAGAATTATTTTCGGTTGAGTTACTTCTTTTGGTTTCTAAAAAGCGTCTCTCCGAATTTAACTCTCTACATTTGCTCAATTCGGAGACATTATATGTCAATTTACATCGGTAACTTGTCCTATCAAGTTACAGAGGAAGACCTGAAGCTTGCTTTCGCAGAATATGGGAAAGTAAACAGCGTTCAGCTACCCACTGACCGTGAAACAGGCCGTCCTCGTGGGTTTGCCTTTGTCGTAATGGAAACAGAAGCCCAAGAAACTGCTGCTATTGAAGCACTGGATGGTGCTGAATGGATGGGGCGGGATCTGAAGGTAAACAAGGCTAAACCCCGTGAAGAAAGAACTTCTTCTCGTGGTGGTGGTGGTGGTGGTTGGGGTAATAACAATCGCGGCCGACGCTACTAAAAGTTTTTAGAAAACAAACTCCAGAGTCTCCAGCAGATAAAGCTAAAAGCTCGACTCTGCTGGAATATTTTTTTCCAGGTTTCCACTATTCATTCACATAAAGGAGGAATGAGTATGACACAAGTAGTTTTAGGAGAGAATGAAGGGATTGAATCAGCGTTAAGGAGATTTAAACGGGAAGTTGCCAAAGCGGGAATTTTCCAAGATATGCGGAAAAAACGCCACTTTGAGACACCGCTAGAAAAAGAAAAGCGGAAAGCAGTTGCGAGGCATAAGCAAAATCATAGAAGTCGCTCTTACTACAGACAAACTGCCAATAATTCCACCAGCAACAAATAGCTAGACTTTTAGATCCCCGACTTCTTTGAGAAGTCGGGGATCTGGGTATTACTTTTTTTCAAGTTGACTTACTTATTAACTATATTACTATAGATACTAAAAGATTTGTAGAAACGTGGGATCTGCAATCTTTTTATTTGGGTTTAAAAAAATGCTGCGTGTTTATCATCTATTAATCGGTGCGGTTTTATTAGTTGTAGTCCCCATAGGAACTAGATTTGTATTACCCCAATCGTCTCAAAAGCCAGAAACACCATCTAATAATCTAGTATCACCGACAGCCACGCCTACGTCTGCCAGCAATTCCCCAACTGATTCCAGCGTCAACACTGAAAATATTTGGCTGACAGTGTTGGGTAAGACTGCATCCCCTGATGGTTGGCAAGTTTTACCCTGTCAAGATAACGCTTCTTTGTTGTGTGTTTCGGCAAATGGTAAACCTGTGGGAACTGTGAAACTAGAAGTTTACCCAGTTAAAGATAATCCAGATTTTCAAAAGCATTTAACAGCAGTTGGTATTCCTTTCGGTTCTCCTGCAAATAACCAAAATAATGAGTACCAAAATCAGGTAAGCAAAGCTTTAGAAGCTTGGGTGACAGATTTTTATGCTACTGTTGCTAACAAAGGTAAAGCCAACAATGCTAATAAAGTTATTGTTTCTACTTATCCACCGCAACAGATAACAATTGGTAAACTACCCGGTATCCGCTCTGGTTATTTAAAAATTAAACCGGAGGGGGGAGTAGAAGAGCAGCAGATTAGCCATGTTACTTATGATGGTACCACACTATACGTGATGAGTACAAGTTTTGCTCCGGGTGCGGTGCGGGGTAGCTTTGAAAACCTGGAAAGTTTGGCGATTTTTCAACCTTATTTAGATGCGATCGCTGCTAATTTAAACTTACCTGTGCAGAATTCCGAGAGGAAGCCCTAGTCTGATGTAGGGTGCGTCAGAGTAGATAATTCCTTAACAATCAACAGATTTTTGACATCTGACGCACCCTACGAAAATTTTCGGTATTAACTTAAATCTCAGCTACAGCGCGTTCAATTAAACGCCGGGCGAGGGTTTGTGTTCCTGTGTGTTCGTAGTAATTAGTGGCGACATCTAAAAATGCTGCGAGGTAGTCTAACTTATCATCAGCAATTTCCATAAAGCCTTGCAAGTGACTAACAACGCTTTGAGGATTTAAATTATTGCCGATAACAACACCACTCATCCAACCTTTAACAGCATCAAAACTTTCGCCTATGAAATTAAGTTTACTCCCAGCACTATTACCTGGAATTGCATCTTGCATGGTTTGGAAAGTGGAATTTTGCTGCAATTCTTGAGGATTCATCTGATTCAACATAGACAAAGCTTTATTGATGAAATCAGGCCCCAAAGGTATCAAACCATCAACACAAACTAATGCTACCATGCGAATTAGTGATTCACCGCTATACTCGCCTAGAGAAGCGACAAAATCACCAATGCTATCGCCAGGAATACCGTTAATTTGGCAGAAAGCGACTAATTCAGCTACTACTTTCAGGCATAAATCGATAGTTTGGGCTTTGTCTGCTTTCGGAGTTACTGAGTTTAAAAACCCCAAAAGTGGGATTTTTTCCCCAATTTTGTTAGCTAAAGCGGCTGCACCTAAAACTTTATCTGTACCGTCAACGGTTTGATACAGCCACATTGCTCTTTGATAGCCTTGGGATTTATCATTATAAAGATAAATTGCCCGTTCACCAATCTGCTGAATTAAGGCTTCATCAGTTTCACCTGTGACAGTTTTAATCGTATTCACAAAGCCGACAGTATTTTGCCATTCACCAGGAGCAACAAAATCTAAGGCGTTTAACAGCGAAACAGTCAAGCTGCTAGTTGGGAGTTGATCAACTAACTCAAAAATGGGTTTACTCACAATTGTCTCCTAATGTTAGATGTTGTTATTGCAGTTTAGCTAGGTCATCAAGATCAAACTTTTCTATCCAATCGGCGCGATCGCTTGCTGTAAATGAGGGTGAACGAGATAATACTTTTACCTGATATTTGCCGACTAAAACCGCAGTTTGGGTATTACCTACTTCCACCGCCGGATAATCTGCGATTTTTTTGGTACTATTGGAAAATTTCGCAGCTGCTCCCGGTGTGCTGGTGGTGTCAGAAATAGATAACATCGCCACTTCTTTACCGTCTTTTTTTAACTTCGCTTCCGCAAAGCCTTTCTTTTCTTGGGTAAATACTCGCTGATAACCATCTTCTTCACTGGGGAAGAATTTATTGAACTCACTCCCCTGAGTAGCATTTTTAGCAACTGCTTGTCCGGTTTTTTGACGGCTACTTTCTTGTTGTACCTGATCAAAACGCCCTGGTGCTTTGGGAGTACAAGCTGTTGTCAGTAATAAAACCGACAGCAACACAGCCGCGAAAATCCTACGTGTACGAGGAACTATCATCTCTAGCTTCTCCTTATGGTTGAGCTTTGAGGCAATTATCTGTGTTGCTGTTGGGTTATAGCCAAAAAATTTACTTTTTGATAATTATCTCAGGGTTTGCGGTAGGCGATCGCTGCATAAAAGGGATCTCCCCCAGGCGCGCCTAACCACTGTAAAAAATTCGGTAATGTGGACTTCTTGACAATAATTTCTGGTGGCGTAAATCCCGGTACTGACGCAAAATAGCGTTTGACTAACTCCACTCGCCCTAATTCAGACGTATCTCGCCAAGCTTGTATTGCTTTTTGGAAAAACATCCGGTTAGAAAAGCTGATAATTACCACCCCACCCGGTTTGAGTATGCGGTGAATTTCTGAAAAGATAGCTTCTGGATATTGCAAATATTGTACAGATACACAATTAATCACCGCATCAAAATCTTGATCTGGTAGCGGTAAAGCCGGATTTTCGTTGAGATTCTGCACAAAGTAATGATTTAACCGGGGATTCCGTCCTAATTCCTCCGCATTAAGTCCATGTCCTTCAATATGAGAAAACTGGATTTCTTCCGGTAGATGAGACACCCAACTGCTCATCATATCTAGTATACGGCTGTTGGGTTGCAGTCGTTCCCTGTATAAATCCGTTAGCTGTTGGATAAAACCTTCATCAACATGGGTGACGAAGCGGGGATAAGCATAAAACAGCTGATCATCAGTGTCATCTAATTTTAAACGTTGATCTGGTCTAAGCAACATACTGAAAAACTTTTTCGCTAAAATTGTGCAACTTCAGATATTCTTTTAAACAAGTTCTCTTTAACATATTTTAACAGTTACTTACTCAAGCAAATTTACCCAGGATTTCATGTTTTATAGAATACAATCCTTGCCACCTGTTTGGCGGGAAATCAGTAAATCAGCAATATTCCCTTATCTGAGTTTGCTAGTTTGGACTATCCCCTTATTGCTATTCAACTCTGGCGAAAATAGCGTCATGGCTCATGATGAAGGGCTTTATGCTTGGAGAGCGCGCCAGATGTTTGATTCTGGCGACTGGATAGCACCTTGGGGTAATGCTCATCATAAAACCCCTGGTTTTTACTGGTTAATTGCTGCTTTTTATAAGTTATTAGGAATCAGCGAATTTAGTACAAGATTACCTAATATGATTCTGGGGATTTTTTGCCTATTATTAACTTATGAAATCGGCAGAATTATTTTAAATAAAAAGTTAGCTTTGTTAGCCGGGTTAATTTTAAGTGTAGAATTTCTCTGGTTACAATACTGTCGGTTAGGTACTCCTGATGTACCAATGATTTTTTTGGTACTTTTGGCGATTTATGCCTTGATACAATCAGAATTACAGCCGCAATATCGATATATTTTAGGTTTGATTGCTGGTTTAAGTTTCGGTTTAGGCTTTTTGATGAGAAGCTTTATGATTGTTTTACCTACTGTCGCTTTATTACCTTATTTAGTGGGTGAACATCGTCGCCATCGTCATTTGACTAACCCGTTTTTATATTTCGGTTTACTTGTCGGTTTCATGCCGACATTGATGTGGTTATGGTTTAATTGGCAACGCTACGGTAATAATAGTATAGCGGCTTTGTCTGGTTTTGTTGTCGATTTAGGCTCTAAAGAGCGTGCTGGCAATGGGATTATATTTTATCTGTGGAATGTACCTTTAAAAGCTTTTCCTTGGGTATTTTTTAGCCTGTTAGGATTATTTTTAGTTATCCGTCGCCCAATTCCTCGCTATCAATTAATACTGGTGGGTTTTCCAGTGGTTTTATTTATTGAATTAAGTATTTTTTCCACTCGTTTATCTCATTATAGTCTTGCGCTATATCCGTTTATCGCTTTATTAGCGGCGATAGGTTTAGACTGGTTAAGCAAAATTTATCAGATGGGATATGTGAACAAAAAACCTATTTTACACAAGGGAAATCTGCCGCGAATTCTCAGTTATGCTGGCGGTGGATTAGGGATTTTATTTTTGTTAGCAGCAATAGGTGTGTTTGTGTGGGGCGATCGCCAATACGCCACCCTCGGTTTAATTGTAGGATTAAGTTGGTTAATTCTACCTCTAGTCTGGATTAGCCGTTACCATTTTGGTTGTCAGTTTCTCACGGCTGGTTATTGGATAGCTGGTTGGTTGCTTCCCTGTTGGTTAGCATTAGCGGTGGTTGGTAGCTGGGGTTTGTTGAGTGATTATAACCCTGCTTACAGAACTTTTTTACAAAAACCTGCGATCGCCTCTATTTTACAAACCCACCCCATTCATTCTGTGCAGTTGGGCGGTAAAAACGCTGTGTTACTTCGATTTTACACCCCCATTCACGGACAAAAAGTAGAAACCATTAGCCAACTACCAGCCTCTAGCTATGCTTGGGTGTATAAACCATCATCCTCGGAATCATCCCCACCTATTCGCGTTATCGGTGCAATTCAAGACTACAAATTAATTCAAATTTTACCTAGGGAATAGGGACTGGGGACACATCAATTCAAAATTCAAAATTCAAAATTCAAAAATTTTTGGGCATTGGGATCAAATCTTCTCTGCCCTGTGCGCCTCTGCTCCTTCTCTATTCCTGTCCTAACAAATATGATCAGTGTTCAATCGGACATGATCAGGACTTACGCAATAATTAGCTTTTCGTCCAGATGTTCCGTAAGTCCTAACATTGCCAAAAATATTAAATCAACTTATGATAATATTACGTACACTAAGTAATCAGCCAATGATTGCTCAACCCGATGATGCTCCTAATTCTGAATCATGGCGGCAAAACCTCGCCCCTTACAATTTAGGTTACAGAATCAAATTACTTTCACAATTGCTTACCCGCAAGTTCACGGATAGATTAGAACCCTTTGGATTAACGCCATTTCATTGGTTAGTTCTATGCTGTTTATGGCAAGAAGACGGTTTACCTACATCCAGCATTGGGGAGAAACTCCAACAAGTTGGCGGTACACTCACGGGTGTATTAGATCGGATGGAAGAACGGGGTTTAGTACGTCGAGAACGAGATTTAAACGATCGCCGCATCTGGCGGATCTGGTTAACTGATGCAGGTAAGGAATTAGAAACAATTTTACCACCCATTGCCGCCGAGTTGCGGGAGGAAGCAATGCAGGGAATTTCTGGGGCGGAACGTGAACTATTTTCTCAGATTTTAAATCGGGCGATCGCTAATCTTTCTTAGGTATTTTGACTTAATCATCCTCTTGGGTGAAGTCATCTCAGGTTTAATGACTGGATAATATTACGTATACTAAATAAGTGTGGAAAAAATGATAGTCAATGAAAATTAAGCAGTTTAATGATTTAATACTTTATCACTCAGAATACACCCCACGAGTTAGATAAAAAAATATCTGTGGGCGTTAGTGTTGAACTGAGGTAATTCAGTTGTTATTTATCAGTCAAAATAATTCATGAATAGGCAAAATTGGCTAAACATACCAGCCTTTAGATCAAGGAACTATCGCCTGTTTTTTGGGGGACAGGGAATATCTCTAATTGGTACATGGATGACACAACTAGCGACAGTTTGGCTAGTTTATGATTTAACAAACTCAGCATTAATGTTAGGAGTTGTCGGATTTACCAGTCAAATTCCTAACTTTTTTCTAGCCCCATTTGGGGGAGTATTTGTTGATAGATTTTCCCGGTATCGTACCTTAATCGGTACACAAGTTTTAGCAATGGTGCAGTCGTTAGTCTTAGCTGGACTGACTTTTACTGGTGTGATTCAAATTTGGCATATTATTGTTTTAAGCTTGTTCCAAGGATTTATTAATGCTTTAGATGCACCAGCACGCCAAGCATTTGTTCCAGAATTGGTGGAAAGTAGAGCAGATTTAGCGAATGCGATCGCCATCAACTCAACTATGATTAATGGAGCGCGATTAATCGGCCCAGCCATTGGTGGTGTATTAATTGCTAGCGTTGGTATAGCCTACTGTTTTCTAATTGATGGATTGAGTTATATAGCAGTCATCGCCGGTTTATTAGCGATGAAAGTTAAACCTTGGGAAATGTCAGTCAGTGCTGGTAATCCCATACAAAAAGTCAAAGAGGGATTTGTCTATGCTTTTAGTTTTCCCCCAATTCGTGCCATCTTATTGTTATCAGCTTTAGTCAGTTTGATGGGGCTACAAAATATGATTCTCGTGCCAATCTTTGCCGAAGAAATCTTAGCAGGTGGCGCAGAAACTCTAGGATTTTTAATGGCAGCATCAGGACTAGGAGCATTAACAGGCGGAATTTATCTAGCAACCCGTAGAACCATTTTAGGAATTGGTAAATTAATTGCGATCGCACCCACAATTTTAGGTGTTGGTTTAATAGCTTTTGCTACATCCAGATATTTACCATTGTCTCTATTTACAATGTTATTTGTAGGCTTAGGAACAATTTTACAAATAGCCGCTAGTAATACATTTCTGCAAACCATAGTAGACGAAGATAAACGCGGCAGATTAATGAGCCTCTACACCATGTCATTTTTAGGGATGATACCTTTAGGGAGTTTATTAGGTGGTGCAGTAGCCAGTCGTATTGGTGCGCCCAACACCTTAATTATTGATGGTATAGCCTGTATTATTGGTTCTGCAATTTTTTACAAAAAATTGCCTAGTTTAAAGAAATTAGTCCAGCCAATTTACGAACAGAAAGGAATCATAGCAATTCCCAAAAATTCTTAATATTGGTGTAATACCATTTTTTCACGAAGCTGCTCTGAATTCTGTACTGTAGAGACTAGCCATGCTTAGTCTCTACATTTGTAGGGTATCTCTACCCTACTTGTAATTGCTACCCTCTGGGAATAATTGCACTCAAGAGTAAAACCTTTGACACTTTTCTGGAAATAGTCATATCCTAGTTGTAGTTCAACTTGTCACTTATTACACAACTGCGTCTTATGTCTAGCCAACAACCCAACTCCAACCAAGCATCCAACAAAAAAGTAAATCAACCCAACAATGGTAGAAAACAACCACTAAATAATGGTAGACCCAAGAAAACTGACCATTAAATAAATATACATAAAAAGTAAAAGAGACGTAATAGGTGTTACGTCTCTAAAACTATTGTTACCTAAGAAGATACCCGACAAGATTTATTTATTTTTTACTTGGCTTTTGGCTTGCTCTAAAGCTATTTCTTTGATAGCTTGATAAGAATTCACATTAGCAGTACCTTCAATTGCTTTCACTGCCAAATCTTGAACTTGTTTGAGTGCTGATTCTAGTTGTTTAGACAGATTTTGGATGCGTGTCTCTTGATTAGTAATTGTTTGTTCTAGAGACTGTAATCTCTGTTGATAAAAACGCTTCTGCCCTTCCACTTCTTTAGCATATAAATCAGCCTTGACTTTAGCTTGGTAGTTAGCAATGCCTTTGCCTTCCTCAGTGGCTTTTTTAATCGCCGCTTCTTTCTCTTTGGGGAATGCTTCTACTTTAGCTTTGTACTCTTCAAACTTCTGTTCTTGTTCAGAAATTGTTTTTTCCCTTTCAGCCCACTGTTTGTCTGTTTCCTGTTGTAAATCTTCTAATTGTTTATATAACGCTTTTTGTTGTTGTTCATATTCTTCTTGTTCGAGTTGACGCTGACGTTCTAAATTATATTTATACTCTGCTGCGTTGCGTTGCCGAGTTTTATTAAGATTTTCATGACATTCTTTGATTCTGCTGTGGTATTCTTCTTGTTCTTTTTTCCAAGTATTCTTTTGTTCTAGTAATTCTTGCGTCAGTAATTCATCACGCTGGCTAAACTCCTCTTGATAAGCTTTAGCATTATCTTCGTAGGTGGTAATCAGTGCATCTAATGTATTGTCAGATATCTCTAGATTATGCAACTGTTTTAATTGCTCAACTTCAGTTTCTACGGCTTTTCTAATTTCACCTAAACGAGAAGCTTGTGTAGTTAGTTTTTCAGACAGTTCATTGACAGCACTACCAAAACCCAACTGAATTTTGACTAAGTTTTCAATTGTGTCATTCATTCTTTGTTGGAAGGTAGCAGACTTATTCATAAATTGATTTGCTTCTGTTTTGGGTTTTTCTTTATTGACAGCCTGGTTATTTTTTACAGCTTGGTTGAGTTGCGTTCTCATTGCTGAAGCTTCTTTAATCAAATCCTCATAAGCTTGTAAAATTTCCGCTTTTGTATTTTTTTCTGTTAATTTTTTGGCTGCCATAGAAACCCCTTATTATTCACACACAATTGATTGCAAATTTACTGTAAAATTATTTAGATGCTGAACTATCAAAAGCTTTCATTGCTAAGTCTTGTGCTTGTTTCAATGTGGCTTGCAGTTGGGTAGAAATACTTTCTATTTGTTCAGCTTGTTTTTGAATCGTTTCTTCTAAAGCTTGTATTTGTAATTCGTAACTTTGCTTACTTCCTTCCCATTCTTTTTCAAATAAATCGGCTTCAACTTTAGCTTTTTGGCTGGTTTCTTTAATGGCTTCTTCTCTGGATTTCTTAATCGCTTCTTCTAATTCTTTAGAGAAGTTTGCTACTTTTTGTTGATATTCATTAAATAAACTTTGCCGTTCTGCAATGACTTTTTCCCGTTCCGTCCAGTCTTTTTCTTTTTGTTGTGTGGTTTCTAAAATTTCCCTTTCCAAAAGACGTTTTTTTGACTCGTAATTATCAGTATTGAGTTGACGAGAGGTGGTTAATTTATATTGATATTCTTCTTGTTCTTGCTGGCGTTGCTTGGCTAACGAATCTTCATAAACTTGTAGTGCTTCTTCATACTCTGCTTGTTCTTTTTGCCAATCTTTGCGCTTAATTGATATTTCTTTTTCTAAGATTTCGCGCTTACTTGCAATATCTTGCTCTAAAGTTTTTAACTTTTCTTGATGTTCCTGATTTAAGATATCCAAAGCATCAGCAACAATTCTAATTTTTTGCAACTCTTGTAGATGTTGGGTTTCAATGTCTATCGCCCGATTGAGTTCGTCTAATTTGGCGTTTTCTGTCGTTAATTTTTCAGATAGGGAATTGATAGTGCTACCAAATTCTAACTGTAAATCTGCTAAACCTTTGACAATACTATCAACGGTGTAGGTGGAAGCAACAGCTAAAATTTCCTGATTTTTGGCTTTATCTGCTTCTTCTTGTTTCGTAGCAATTTTTGATTCTAGTTGCTTCTGTTCTGTAATAATTTGTTGAAATGCTTGTATTAGTTGCTGTTTACTATCTTTAATGGCAACTGTTGTCATATTTCCACTCCCTTAAAAATGTAGTGATTGAGTAGCAAGCCATACCAAGAACTACCCCATGCAGATATCAGGGTAGCCTTTTGATCATGATTGTTCACGCAGTATTATTGCTGAAATAGGCGCAATAACTTATACTCATTGAAAGTATGAGTGGTCTGCGACCATTGTTGGTGATTGTTGGGATAGCTTAATGGTACTGATGTACTAACTTAATATACTCAACTTCATCTGCTATTGTCAAGATAAAAGTGGTGTTGCTCAAAAACTGAAGACAGCAAATGCTCTCAATTAAATTGCTTGGTTGCAAAGTGAGTAATTTATGATATATGTAATATTGTTACAAACATTACTTTTTTGCAAAATAATTCACGATAGTGCAAGCGTGAATGCACTGAGAGCAGATAATTAAGTCAATAATCATATTGATACAAGCACAGGGCTAGAGTTTTGTGATATCAATGTACACCAGTGAATCAATCAAATATTCTGCTAGAGCAGACATTGGACAAACGAGCCGTGTTCTGGTGGTGGAAGATGAAGAACTAATTCAAGAGATGCTAGCTGTAGCATTAGAGGAAGAAGGTTATGGAGTAGTCACAGTGCCTGATGGGGGTTCGGCGTTGGAATATATCAAAGGCTTTGAGCCGCATGGGGGAGAATTTCCCTTTGATTTGATTATTCTGGATATCATGTTGCCCCAAATTAATGGGTTAGATATTTGCCGCTTGCTACGTCATCAAGGAAACCCAGTACCGATTTTGATGTTGAGTGCTAAAGGTAGCGAAACTGATCGCGTGTTAGGTTTAGAAGTAGGTGCAGATGACTACCTGACTAAACCTTTTAGTATGCGGGAGTTGGTAGCAAGGTGTCGCGCTTTACTCCGTCGTCAGCGTTTAAGCACCTTATCACAGCTACCTGTGCTGAAATATAAAGATGTGACTTTGAACCCCCAAGAGTGCCGGGTGCTGGTACGCGGACAAGAGGTGAATCTTTCCCCGAAAGAATTCCGCCTATTAGAATTATTTATGAGTTACGCGCGGCGGGTGTGGTCAAGGGAGCAGTTACTAGATCAGGTTTGGGGGCCTGATTTTGTCGGTGATAGCAAGACTGTAGACGTTCACATTCGCTGGTTGCGGGAAAAGCTAGAGCAAGACCCCAGCCATCCAGAATATATTGTGACTGTGAGAGGATTTGGCTATCGGTTCGGATAATCTGTTGAGATAGTTGTTAGTTTTTATTAGTCACCAAGCAACTGACAACTTCAACTCAAATGCTTTTATTGGGATTTTTTCTAGGTTTAGCGGTAGGCGTTGGGTTTTGGATTTGGCAACAAATTCAACTACATCGCTATCTAGGGCGATTACTCCAACCGTTAAACACTAACTCTTCTAAATTGACGCTTTCTTGGCTACCTCGCCTACGCCAAGAAATTACCATGCTCAAACAGCAGCGTCAAGAGTTGCAGGAGTCACTGCAAACTCACCAAGACCTACTGGACTTTGCGCCTGTGGGATATTTGCAAGTCGATGAAGAAAATCAACTGCTCTGGTGCAATCAGCAAGCCCGGAAAATCTTGTATTTACAACGATGGCAACCAGGGCAGGTGCGTCTGTTGCTAGAATTGGTGCGGTCGTATGAACTGGATCAGTTAGTTGAAAAAACTCGCGATCGCCAAAAACCACAAACCAAAGACTGGATATTTCATCCTTCTTGTGATAATGCGGCGGAAATGCCGACTATTAAATCATTGGCTTTACGCGCTTCTAGTCTACCTTTACCCCATGGACAGGTGGGTGTGTTTTTAGAAAATCGCCAACCGTTGCTAGATATGAATCAAGTCCGGGAGCGAGCCTTTTCTGATTTAGCCCATGAATTGAGAACGCCTTTGACTTCGATTCGGTTAGTGGTGGAGACTTTGCAAAACCGCTTAGAACCACCTTTAAATCGCTGGGTTGACCGTTTGATGCAGGAGGTGGATAGACTGATTAACTTGGTGCAAAGTTGGCTAGAACTCACCCAAATTGAAACTAACCCCGCCATGCAATTACAACTGGAGGATGTGGAGGTGCGATCGCTGATCACTTCTGTTTGGGAAACCTTAGAACCATTAGCACAGCGTCAACACCTGTCTTTGGCCTATTCCGGCCCTGAGCAGATTTGGATTAAAGGCGACTCAGCCCGCATTTACCAAGTTTTTCTCAACTTGCTGGATAACAGCATCAAGTACAGTTTTCCTGATACCAGCATTCAAATCCAGGCGAAAATTATATCATCAAAAGACAGTCCCAGTTTGGAAATAAATTTAATTGATTCTGGAGTAGGTTTTACTGAAGAAGATTTGCCCCACATTTTTGACAGATTTTACCGGGGAGATAAAGCACGGACTCATTCTTCTGTGCCGGAAAGTAGTTCTGTAGGTAGCATAGTGGGTAATGGTTTAGGATTAGCGATCGTGCGACAAATAGTTTTAGCACATGGTGGTTCAATCAAAGCCATGAATCATCCCGAAACCGGTGGCGCATGGATGCAACTTCAATTTTCCGAAGTGATGCCAAACTCCTAAAACTCAAAAATATAGTTTAAGTTAAAGATATCTTCACGTTTGAGACTACAAGTGTGAAAGCCGTTCTTTATAGTCCCAACCCTGACAGTCCCCAGTTAGCACGCGCCCTTAGACGCTTAGAAAGGGATGTATTACGCATGGGTGCTTTGGTAGAGAAATCATTCCGCCTCAGCCACCAAGCGTTATTTGCCCGTGATTTAATAGCAGCTGAGGAACTGCCTCGATTAGATAAAAAAATTGATCGTTTTTATAGACAGATAGAATCAGATTGTACGGCCATCATGACATTACAAGCACCAACAGCCCAAGATTTGCGCTGTTTAAGTGCTTTTATGCAACTTGTGCGAGACTTAGAGCGGATTGGCGATTATGCCGAAGATTTAGCCGATATTGCCGTTAAAATCTTTCCTTATCCTCCTCACCCGTCTTTACCAGAAATTGCTGTCATGTCTCACCACGCCCAAGCAATGTTAGCAACTAGCTTAGTCGCTTTGGCAGATTTAGATGAAGTCGGTGGGCAAAGTATCAAACACTTGGATGATGTCGTAGACAATGCTTATGATCGCCTTTATCTGACGTTAGCTCAACAACGAGATTTCCCAGGCGTTGTAGAACCAATTATATTGCTAGCATTAGCAATTCGTTGTCTAGAACGTATGGCAGATCATGCAACTAATATTGGTCAACGAGTAGCATACATCGTGACGGGACAACGCTCTTAAATTCAAGGCAACAGGGAACAGGGAACTCTTAACAGGAACTTGTAATGGTTGATTGAACCCCCATTAACGCCAACCGCCAATCGACGAGTGTCTTAAACCCTATTATTGGGAGAAGAAACAGCCAAAAAATCTCAATTAAACTCAAAAATTGACTGTTGCCCGTTGCCTATTCCTGGTTTACTCTCCTGATGGGAGATAACTTTCAGTTACGGCTAATTTAGGCATACATAACCCCGGTTTCTCCAAGAAACTGGGGTTTTAATTTTGTACTGAGCTGAATCGAGTCATAGAAAATCACAATGGCAATGATTAAATCTTCTTATATCTTGCAGCATTCTCAATCAGCATAAGGCGATGCACACCCAACAACCTAAAAATAAGGTTTTGAGCAACTTATAAGCAATGCCCAACCCTGCAAAAATTACCATCAAGGAACAGGTGCAATTAGTTAATCCCAGTAACATTTTACGAAATGCTTACCTTTTCTTAAACTTACACGATTAGATTGGCATAGTAACAGTTATAGGACTTACACAAGTGTCATCATCAAAGTCTCGTGTAGGGTGCGTCAGAAGCGATAATTGGGTCAAAAATCACAGATTTTCAACATCTGACGCACCCTACTAATGTGCCAGTTGCGTCAGTTGACAGTTAAACAATTTAACCCTAGTCAGCCTCATAAAGTAATGGTAAAATTTAATACTATCTTGCTAAAAGTCGATATGTAACTGCCAAGAATTCTACGTAAAATCCGATGCTCATGATTCAATCTGAATTGGCATTGCTGATTGGGACTATCATTCTAGATAAAATTTTAAACTATTGAGTTTTCTATATTCATTATCTAGGAATTGCTGATGATAAATATATCAAAATGGATAAAAATATGATATGTGTACATCACAGTAATAATTAGGTCTTAAGGTTTTAGATTAAAATATTTAAATCAATGAATTATCCAAAATAGAAAAATTTTATATTCAGGGATAAATTCCAGAATTCATTCATCATTAAATATTGTAGTCATAGCAATTTTTTGGATAAACCAGAAGTTTTAAGACAATCAAAAGTTTACTCATTCCCATCAAAAAACCGCTCCCCACAATGTCCTCGATAATTTTTACGCCAGATTCTACTACTGCATTCGACAAACCTAACTTTAGTGGGCATTTACCGCAACAACTATTTACCCGTAGAGAAGTCATCCCCAAGTGTAATGATGTACTGTGGCTGATTGAGCGTGGGGCAGTTCGGACTGTAACTTGGGGTGAAGATGGCACATTTATCACCTTGGGATATTGGGGGCCTGGTGATGTGATTGGATATGCTTTATCTAAAGTCAAACCATACCAAATTGAATGTTTGTCCAGTGTAGAAGTAACCACCTTACCGCCCCATATTTGGCATCAATATACAGATGCTTTATTGACGCATATTCAAAACTCAGAAGAGCTTTTAAGCATAGTTCACCGTAAACCTATTTCACTACGTTTGTGGCAATTTTTGTTGTGGTTAAGTGAAAGATTTGGACAAAACGTAGAACAAGGTACTCTCATTGAGTTATACATTACTCATCAGGAAATAGCAGAAGTTTTGAATACGACGAGAGTCACCATAACCAAGTTGCTACAGGAATTTGAAACTACAGGAATGCTCTTACGCTCTAAACGTCGAATTATTTTGCGTTCATCAAATAATTGAATAAAAAATATTAGTTGAAAAAATCAGTTATGCTCTTGTGCTAATCACTTCAGAAAATGTATAATCACTACTGAGATTATGTGTAAATTTCCTTATGAGCTTTTGGGTGAGGAATTTTACCATATATTGCAACGAGTTGGTGTGAGTGAAAGAGAAAATTATGACAAAACTATTTTGGAACGCTTTAAAGGTAAGTCCAGCACTCGTGGCCGCTACCTTTGTTGCAACCAATGCTGCATGGGCTGGGGAAGCTAATGAAAAGGTGACAAGTGTCTCCCAATTAGCCCAAGCCTCTCAAGAAATCGGTCAGGTAACATCTGTATCACAATTTTCTGACGTACAGCCTACAGACTGGGCTTTCCAGGCTCTGCAATCCTTGGTTGAGCGTTATGGTTGTATCGCAGGTTATCCCAACGGTACATATCGCGGTAATCGTGCTTTAACCCGCTATGAATTCGCTGCCGGTTTGAATGCTTGTTTAGATCGAGTTAACGAACTGATTGCAACAGCTACAGCTGATTTGGTAACAAGGGAAGACCTAGCTACTTTACAGCGTTTACAAGAAGAATTTTCTGCGGAATTGGCAACCCTGCGCGGTCGTGTAGATGCTTTAGAAGCTCGTACTTCTGAATTGGAAGCTAATCAGTTCTCTACTACCACTAAACTTTCTGGGGAAGCTATTTTCGCTGCATCGCAGGCGTTTGGTGAAGACAGAGCCGGCGGTGGAGACTTAGAATCTAACACCACCTTCTCTAACCGGGTGCGCTTAAGCTTAAATAGCAGCTTCACAGGTCAAGATAGATTGCAAATCCGGTTAAATTCTGGCAACATTGTCAACAATAGCTCCGTAACTGGTACCAACATGACCCGATTGGGTTTTGATGGTGTTACTGGTGAAGGTAACAACGTTGAAATCGATAAAGTCAACTACGCTTTCAACTTAGGCCCAGCACGCGTCAAGATAGATGCTACTGGTGCTGAGTTGAACGAAAACGTCAACGTTTTCCACCCTGACTTCAGCAGTAGCGGTAGTGGTGCGCTCTCCCGTTATGGACGCTTCAGCCCAATCTATCGTCTGGGTGCTGGTGGTGCTGGTTTGACTGTTGAATTCAATCCCCGTGGGCCTTTGACTTTGAGCGCAGCTTATTTAGCACCTAATGCTAATGACCCAGCTGATCGTAATGGTATCTTCGATGGTGCTAATGCTATCTTTGGTCAAGTCGCTTTCAAACCAAGCAAAGCATTCAATTTAGGTTTTACTTATGTTCGTGCTTATCAGAATAATGTAGATGGTGTAAACCTGACTAGCAGTACCGGAAGCGGTTTTGCTCGTAGACCTTTTGGTAATGTTGCTACCTCATCCAATAACTACGGTATCCAAGCTACCTTCCAACCTAGCTCTAAATTAACACTAGGTGGTTGGGTAGGTTACACTGATGCAAAATCTGAAGTTGGCCCTCAAGAAGCTGATCTTTGGTACTGGACTACTAGCTTGGCTGTGAAGGACTTCGGTAGAGAAGGTAACACCCTGGGCTTGATTTTTGGTCAACCACCCAAAGTTACTGATGGTAGCAATGGAGTCACTGAGGAATCTGATACTTCCTATCACTTAGAAGGACTCTACAAAATCAAGCTGACCGATAACATTCAGGTAACTCCTGGATTGTTGGTGATATTCAATCCTGAGCATAATGACAACAACAATACCATTTACGTTGGTACTCTCCGCACTACCTTCCGCTTCTAAAACAATATCAGTTGGTTAGTCAGCGTTGAATTACTGATTAACAATAAAAGCCCGTGTCAAAGCGGGCTTTTGTTTTTTACCTCACCCCCAACCCCTCTCCGGCGCGGAGAGGGGAGTAAAAAGACTAATTTGGCGTTACTCCTATCTCTCCTGCTAGAAAAGGGAGTCTGGGAGGGAAAGATTCAACGAACTCACATGATTTTAGGTAAAAATTTATTCAGTTTCAAAATCAGAATCTTGCTGCTTAGATAAATCTGAGGGTGGTCTGTCGCTACTCCAAGCCCACCAAGCACAACCACATTGGCAATTGTAAAACTCCTGCCATTTGCGACGATGGTTTTCTGTAAACACAGGCGATCGCCGATTAATCCAAACTTGCAAAGCCTCTAAACTACTAGCACGGCAGTGAGGACAGCAAAACTCATAAGCGTGAACTGCCTTATGTGTCCATTCAGGCGGAGTGAGAGCAAAAGCGTCCATTAGAATAATGAGTAATTTTTAATTCGTAATAATACAATACACGGATAGGGAGTGTTGACTGTTGCCCAATGCCCAATGCCCAATGGAAGCCAATATTGAAATTCGCCGCTTGTTAGATGTAATGCCCGCGTCTGGGCGCATGACAACTAAAATTGTCAGTAAACCAGAACAATCTCAGGTGATAGATGCTGCATTTCCTTTACCTTGGGGTCAAGACCGACCAATATATATTAATTTTGATTTATGGGGTCGTCTGACGAAACCACAACGAGATTTACTGTTATTACAGAAGGTTGCTTGGTTAACTGGTGTGAGATGGTTTAAACCAGATATTTACCAAGGTGTAGCTTTGGCTGGGTTGTTGGGGGCTTTAGTGGAATCAGCACAATCAGATTTTGTGGGGGTGGCGGTTGGTGTGGGTTTAAGTGCGATCGCTCTCACACGAATTTGGCGCGTCAATAAGTCCTCAGAGTCACAGCTAAATGCTGATTTGGCAGCGATTAAAGTCGCACAACGACGGGGTTACTCAGAAACGGAAGCGGCTCAACATTTGTTAACGGCTATTGCAGCAGTGGCTAAGATAGAGGGGAATTCTAGTTTAGACTTTATTGATTTAATTCGTTGCCAAAATTTGAGAGCGATCGCTGGTTTGTCACCTATTGGTGTACCAGATAGTTCTGATTTTTAAACGCAGAGGAGCGCAGAGGAAACGCAGAGGTACGCGGAGGGTTAATGAATTAATTTTGATTTTCCCTACTCCCTATTCCCCTATCATCTTGGTAAGAATATTATTTGTGATGGCTTCTGCATCTGGGTTTAATAATGAGGGGCGTAACTTCGGTGCATTGTAATCATCTAGTCCCCAACTCCACTGCATCGAACCTGTGGCAAATACTATTGCCCCTGAATCTGCGGTGTACATTGTCATGTCAGAATACCTAGTTTTGCCTTTGTAGCGATATGGTGAATGGGCTAGACGAATTGTGTTAGCCGGGGCGTAGCGAAACATTCGATCTACTTCGTAGCCTAAAAGTCCTGTGAGGCGCATTTCTTTGGGGGGTGTTTTGCTTTGGCTCTGTACGGATGCTGTACTATTATCGGGGCGTAATTGTGTACCAGCTAACAACCAATTCGGTGCTGTGTCTTTCACTACGATGTCAGAATTGACTTGAAAGGTTTCATACATCACCCCTATCAATGCTTCTTCTGGACGGTTTACAGGTTGCTTGCGCCACAGAGTTGTGATTAAGAAATCGTTTGTCGGATCATTATCTCTAGCAAATGGGTCTAATGTGACATTTTCTTTGTACGTCACGATAGTACGGTTGATGTCTTTGGTAATTAGGCTAGGTTCAAAGCGAATTTGCCAATAGCAGGTGTTAGCAGAAAAAAAGCCGAGACTCACACCAGCATCTCTTGCTGTCTCCACATTTTGCCGCATTTTGGCTGACCAATATTCATCATGCCCTACTGAGAGAAACACTTTATGTAACCACAGCATGGGTTTAGTTGTATCCAAGTCTAAAGGATTTTCATGGGTATCAATATCTGTGATGTATGTCACATCATATCCAGAACGTTCTAGCCATCTGACCATGTTATATTCCCAACCAGCGTTAGAAGTTCTCCTTTTTGGTTGAAAGTTGGTTAAAAATTCTCCTGCACCAACTCCATAGGCGGCGGCTGAGTTGGGACTTGCAGCATAGGGACGGTTGAAAGACACTTTGTGTGCTTGTTTACCGCGACTGTTCCAACGGTACAGGGACATCCCACCCCAATTGTTGTAGGCTTGATAGGTGGTGACGCTGGATTGAAATACAATGTCAGAAGGGCGACTGTCATCACGCACCACAAAAATGATGTAGCTTTGCTTACCACTTTTGCTAGCAGTCAGTTTGGCTAAATAAAAACCACTAGCCCATTCTGTTAAATCTTGGGTACTATAGGGAATTTTGAGAATATATGGCTCTTGCCAATTACATTCAATCAAACCCGTGGCTTTATCTATAGTTGGCGGTGGTTGTCTTTTTCCGACTCGTTTAATTGCAGATGACATGAGTCTACCGCCAGCACCACCATACCAACCCATGCGAAAGATTTCTATGGTGTAACTTGGCTCTTTTGTATTCACGAATAATTTAATTGTGTCACCACGATTTACACTGGTGAGTGAAGCATAACCTTCTATTTCTCGCCTAGTAGCAGGATTAGTCAACTGCCAAGCCGTAGTACCGATTTTTTGATTTTCAATGATGATCGGGTTAGTTCTTTGATCTGCTAAAGCATCTGGTTGGTAAAAAATGACAACACTAGTGATAGTGAGTAATACTGGTATGACGAACTTGGTAACAAAGTTAAATCGTTGTCTAAAGCACATTACAGTCTCAGCAGTAGTAAGCAATCAAATTGGTAGTATGTTTGATTGTTTCACGTTGACTGTTGTTTATGTGCGAAATTAGAACAGAAGGCAAGAGATAGGAGGGAAAATCTGACTATTCCTAGCATTCACCTTTCAAAATATCTTAATTCCAAACATCCTCTTAGACATCCATCTATATCCTGATTTCATTGCAAGTTAAGTTCAGTCATGGTTTCTAGAACTTGACGATAGTTCATAGATTGGTTTTTTTGCAGATAAAGGTCTGCTGAACGAATTAAATTTTGAACAGCATCTTCTTTGCGATTTAACTTAGCAAAAGATAAACCAGCATAGTAATAAGCTTCTGGTTGGTCTGGCCACATTTTTAAAGTAAAAACAAAATCTCGAATCGCTGCTTCGTACTGCCCTAAATTATAATACGCAATTCCCCTGGTGAGATAGGCCGGAAAAAATGTTTTTTCTTGAGTAATTAGTTTATTCATTTCCTCAACTACTTGCGTAAACTGACTCATTTGAATCCTGACGTTTGCCAGATTTAAACGAGTAATTGGTGTGGGTGCTAATTGTACTGATTTAGTTAAATCTTCCAGAGCTTTTTTAATTTGTCCAGAACGTTGATAAGCTAAAGCTCGATTATTATAAAGTGCAGGAGATAACTGTAATTTTGCCGCTTGATTAAAGCTTTTAATCGCTTCTGGTAATTGATTCAGTTCGCTCAGTGCAATCCCCTTAACAATAAAAACTTGAGCCGGGGTATTTTTACCTTGAATTTGAATGATTTGATTTAAATCTTGTAAAGCAAAATCATATTGTTTCAGCAAAATGTAAGTTTGCGAACGATTAAATAAAGCCGTGACTACATTAGTCCCATTTTTGATTTCACGGCTCCATTGTTGAATCGCACGCGTCAGATTCCCCTGCTGAAAGTTCTGTTCAGCACTGGAATTAGAGTTGGGAGATACAGGTTGATTATTAGGTGTTACTTGTGCTTGAACACTTGTCAAGCAACTTGCCCAAACTATTCCTATACCTAATATTAATTTTAAGCGATTAAAATGGCGTTCACGACTCAAACCAGACATAAAATTATGGGACATAATTAGTTTGGGCAGAACAGCGATCCAGTTCGGGTTTAACCATCAAGTTCACTAGACGAGGGCCATCTTGTCCTACTTTGCTAGCTAGGGCATTAATTTGTGCAAAAATCTGGGGAGTGTAGCGAGTTTTGTAAACGTTTAAGGCACATTGGCAGAAGTTTCTTTTAATCCTGAGTTTGGCAGGATCTGGGTTTTGATTCCCTACGCATCCTTGCATAAATTGCGTTTGAATATTAGTAAAGTTAGCCCAATTATTATTAGCTGTATTCTGATTATTATTGTTATTACTGGGTTGTGGGCGAGAATTCTGAGCTTGGCTAACTTGGGCAGTAAATATGAGAGTCAACAGTGATATAACCAACAGTGTAGTGCTGTTTTTAAATTTCATATTGTGGAATTTCCTGGGGTGAATTTTTGTTATGAAAGTAATTGAAAATAACTTTTCTTGGGAAATTAAAGATTAATTTTTTGCACGAACATTCTAGCACAATAAAAGTTAAATATGCAACTTTGATATACTTCTTAAAAAAAAGAAAATTTTCACATGATATCCAGTCCGGTTAATTACTGATAATTAACTGAAGATGCAGACTTTTCTCTGACTCTGTTAAGAGTTCCCTGTTTCTTGTTCCCTAGCCCTCACAGATATGATAACTATTCTAACGGACATGATATGAGTTGGATGAACCTCTCCCTCACCTCTCTCCATCTGCGAGAGAGGAATTTCAGGCTATATTAACAGGCTAAAAGTCAGTTTGTCAGGGACTTCCAGATAAAAAAACATCCAAAATGTAGGGTGCGTCAGGACGAGTAAACCTAGCTATACCAAGAAAATATTCATTCTGACGCACCCTACTAACTAACTACTAACTAACAGTCAATTTGGCTCATTTATTTTTTGGTGTTCCTTCAGCTTTTCTCCTGTGATTAAGAGAGGTTTGGAGAGGGGTGAAAATTATGCGTCGAACTCACGTTTATTAGGGTTAGAACTCAAAGAATAACCCTAAGCGTCCCATAAAGTTAGAGGCGTTATTGTAGATAGAAGAAGCCGCAGATGTAAAGGCTGCACCTGCATTAAAGGTAATGGTGCGATTCAGGCGTGCAACGCAACCAAAAGCACCCGCCCAAGAACTACCATAAACGCCAGTTCCTACACCGCAACCATTATTAACACCTTGTGGCAGGGTGTTGGGAATCGCTGATAAAGCAGCCGCTAGCGCACCCACAGATTCAATTTGTTTGCCCAATTGATGTAATCCTCTATCAATGGCAGAGGGATCGAAACTAGCAGTACCTAAATTGCCAGATTGATCTACGGTGACATAACGTGTATCACCGCTTTGATATCTATTGCCCACAAATGAGCCTGAAGAAGCTAGCCCTGGTAATGTGTAGTAACTGGCAGCAGTACCAAAAGCCATCTGTCCAGCCCCAGTAGCGATCGCACCTGTACCAATCGCAGTAGAATTGTCACCACTAGCCACCGCATTCGCTCCGAATGCTGTAGAGTTTACCCCAGTCGCACGAGTAGCAGTACCAATAGCTGTAGAATAATTCCCAGTTGCTTGAGAATTATAAGCAAATGCAGCAGCATCTATTCCTGAAGCAATTGCCGAATCACCAACTGCTGTTGCTGGATCACCTGTTGCTTGGGCATTACGACCAATGGCAATTGTGCCAATTTCGGTAGCTTGGGCATTTTGACCAATGGCAATAGCTCCCTCTGCACCAGCATTTGCACCATCACCAACAGCAGCAGCACTTACGCCACTGGCAGTAGCATTGTTACCAAAAGCAGAAGCATTTACTCCACTGGCATTACTATTACTGCCATAGGCAGAACCACCTTCTCCACTGGCATTGCTATTATTACCATAGGCAGAAGCATTAGCTTGAGTAGCTTGGGATGCGTTACCAAAAGATGTGGAATTGTTACCATCAGCTTTACCAGTGATACCTATGGTAATAGCATTTTCTCCTACTGCAACCGAATTAGCTCCTATGGCGGTGGAATTTGTTCCTGTTGCCGAAGAATTAGCACCTGTAGCTGTAGCAAAGTCACCAGTGGCTCTAGCTCCTGCACCTGTAGCTGTAGCATTTGCTCCTACTGCTCTAGCATCTGCACCTGTAGCCGCAGCATTCAAACCTTCTGCATAAGCATCTCTACCTGTAGCAATCGAATTTTCACCCACTGCTTGAGCATTATCACCAGTAGCAATTGAACTCAGTCCTGATGCAGCTGCACCTTGACCAATGGCGGTAGAATTGTCACCACTAGCTCTAGCAGCATCACCGTAAGCCGAAGCAGAAATACCAGTGGCTTGGGCGGCATTACCTGTAGCGGTGGCAGAATTTTGGCTAGCACTTGCACCTGTACCGACAGCGATCGCATTTGTGACATTATCAACAATTGTTGCACCTTCACCTATGGCAGTTGAACCTGTCGCCCCTGTTCCAACTGTTGCACCTGTACCTGTGGCAATGCTGTTATTTGCACTGGCATTGGCATTAGAACCAGTGGCAACAGCACCCTGCCCACCTGCTGACGCTGCATTACCTGTGGCTAAGGAATCATTCCCCGATGCGATCGCACCTCTACCAATGGCGGTGGAATTTGTACCACTAGCTCTAGCAGCGTCACCGTAAGCCGAAGCAGAAATACCAGTGGCTTGGGCGGTGTTACCTGTGGCGGTGGCGTTTTCTTGATTGGCTTCTGTGTTCGTACCTGTGGCAATGCTGTTATTTGCACTGGCATTGGCATTAGAACCGGTGGCAACAGCACCTTGTCCACCTGCATTAGCTGTATTACCTGTGGCTAAGGAATCATTCCCTGATGCGTTCGCACCTCTACCAATGGCGGTGGAATTTGTACCACTAGCTCTAGCAGCGTCACCATAAGCCGAAGCAGAAATACCAGTGGCTTGGGCGGTGTTACCTGTGGCGGTGGCGTTTTCTTGATTGGCTTCTGTGTTCGTACCTGTGGCAATGCTGTTATTTGCACTGGCATTGGCATTAGAACCGGTGGCAACAGCACCCTGCCCACCTGCATTAGCTGTATTACCTGTGGCTAAGGAATCATTCCCCGATGCGATCGCACCTTTACCAATGGCGGTGGAATTTGTACCACTAGCTCTAGCAGCGTCACCGTAAGCCGAAGCAGAAATACCAGTGGCTTGGGCGGTGTTACCTGTGGCGGTGGCAGAATTTTGGCTAGCACTTGCACCTGTACCGAAAGCGATCGCATTTGTGACATTATCAACAATTGTTGCACCTTCACCTATGGCAGTTGAACCTGTCGCCCCTGTTCCAACTGTTGCACCTGTACCTGTGGCAATGCTGTTATTTGCACTGGCATTGGCATTAGAACCGGTGGCAACAGCACCTTGTCCACCTGCTGACGCTGTATTACCTGTGGCTAAGGAATCATTCCCCGATGCGTTCGCACCTCTACCAATGGCGGTGGAATTTGTACCACTAGCTCTAGCAGCGTCACCGTAAGCCGAAGCA